>JAGDCM010000114.1 GCA_017958545.1 Bacteroidaceae bacterium
TGAAGGTGTGTTCGATGCTTACACTGACGAGATGAAGCGCGTGCGCCACAACCATATCCTCACCGGTCTGCCCGACACCTACGGTCGCGGCCGTATCGTGGGCGACTACCGTCGTGTGGCTCTCTATGGTATCGACTTCCTTATCGAGCAGAAGGAGATTGACAAATACAACTGCGGTAAGCGCCAGATGAGCGAGGATATCATCCGTCTTCGTGAGGAAATTTCCATGCAGATCAAGGCCCTCAAGGAGATGAAGAAGATGGCCGAGATTTACGGCTACGATATCTCCCAGCCTGCCAAGAACGCCCGTGAGGCTGTGCAATGGCTCTACTTCGGTTATCTGGCTGCCATCAAGACGCAGAATGGTGCCGCAATGTCCGTAGGCCGCGTATCTACGTTCCTTGACATCTACATCACACGCGACCTGCAGGAGGGTACTCTCACAGAGCAGGAGGCTCAGGAGCTCATCGACCATCTGGTGATGAAGTTCCGCATGGTGAAATTTGCCCGTATTCCTTCCTATAACGAGATATTCAGCGGTGACCCCGTATGGGCAACCCTTGAGGTGGCAGGTATCGGTCAGGACGGTCGCCACATGGTGACGAAGAACTGCTACCGCTTCCTCAACACTCTCATCAATATGGGTCCCTCTCCTGAGCCCAACCTCACGGTGCTCTACTCTCCCCGTCTGCCTGAGAACTTCAAGCGCTACGCAGCATGGATTTCAGTGAAGACGAGTTCTATCCAGTATGAGAACGACGAAGTGATGCGTCCTATCTGGGGAGACGACTATAGCATATGCTGCTGCGTATCGGCTACTCAGACTGGTAAGGAGATGCAGTTCTTCGGTGCCCGTGCCAACATGGCCAAGACGCTGCTCTATGCCATCAATGGCGGTGTGGATGCCAAGACTCGCGAGCAGTGCGGACCCAAGTTCCGCCCCATCACCAGTGAGTACCTCACATGGGAGGAGCTGGAACCCCGTTTCCGCGACACGCTCGATTGGTTGGCAGATATCTATGTCAACACGCTCAACCTCATCCACTACATGCACGACAAGTACTTTTACGAGGCTGCAGAGATGGCTCTCATCGACTCTGATGTGCGTCGCACCTTCGCTACCGGTATAGCAGGTTTCTCCCACGTGGTGGACAGCATTTGCGCTGTGAAGTATGCTAAGGTGAAGATTATCCGCGACGAGAACGGTTTCAACTACGACTATGTAACTGAGGGCGATTTCCCACGCTACGGTAATGACGATGACCGTGCAGACGAGGTTGCTGTATGGGTGCTCAAGACCTTCCTTGCCAAGATTAAGCGTCACCACACCTATCGTAACTCAGAGCCCACGACATCAATCCTCACCATTACATCCAACGTGGTTTACGGAAAATACACAGGCAACCTACCTGACGGACGTCGTGCAGGCACTCCTCTGTCTCCTGGTGCGAACCCCAGTTATGGTGCAGAGAAGAATGGTCTCTTGGCTTCGCTCAACTCCGTTGCCAAGATTCCCTACGAGTATGCTCTCGACGGTATCTCCAACACACAGACGATAGCTCCCTCTGCTCTGGGTCACAACGACGAGGAGCGTGCGCAGACACTCGTGCGCGTGATGGACGGCTACTTCACCAAGGGTGCTCACCATCTGAACGTGAACGTATTCGGTGTTGATAAGCTGCTTGATGCTATGGAGCATCCCGAGAAGCCCGAATATGCCAACTTTACCATTCGTGTCAGCGGTTATGCTGTTAAGTTCATCGACCTCACACACGAGCAGCAGTTGGACGTAATCGCACGTCAGGCTCATGAGCGCCTCTGATACTAAAGGCTATATTCATTCAACCGAATCCTTTGGCTCCGTTGACGGGCCAGGGATTCGGTTCCTGATATTTCTGCAGGGATGCGGAATGCGCTGCCGCTATTGCCACAATCCGGACACTTGGAAGGCTGGAACATCCGGTCAGTATGCAACCGTAGGCGAATTGCTTGATAAAGCTGAGCGTTATCGCGATTATTGGGCTGCAGAGGGCGGTATTACGGTGTCGGGCGGAGAGGCGCTCCTGCAGATAGATTTTCTCATAGACCTCTTCGAAGAAGCCCGTCGTCGCGGCATAAACACATGTCTCGACACAGCGGCGCAACCCTTCACACGCGAGGAACCCTTCTTCTCAAAGTTTGAGCGACTGATGCGGAGCACCGACCTCGTGCTGCTTGATATCAAGCATTTTTCTTCTGAGCGTCATCGCTGGCTCACGGGTCACGGCAACGAGGCTGTTATCGACTGTGCACGCTATCTCTCCGACACAGGCATACCCATGTGGGTGCGTCACGTGCTGGTGCCAGGTATCACTGATGACGAGGAGCATATGCGCTCCTTGCGCCAGTTTATCGATACGCTGGATAATGTTAAAAAGGTGGAGGTGCTCCCCTACCACACTCTCGGCATCTTCAAGTGGGAGCAACTGGGTATACCCTATACCCTCACAGATGTCCCCGTACCCACAGCAGAGCAGACGCAGCGGGCGGAGGAAATCTTGGTTAAATAAGGGGATCAGCGATTGTTGATGTAGTAGCTTGCGGCACGGCTCAGGAGCGTCTCGCTGTCTGTGTCACGCTCCATAATCTGCCAGTCCCTGCGCCAGTCTTCCTGTTTCTCTACAGCGATAATGTCCTTTGTGAGCCACTTCACTCTGCGTTTCTCGTTGCCTTGCAGCAGCGTGTTCTTGTCCGGGCTGCCGCTGTTTGCTATGATGGCTCCCGATACACCCGTCACAATGGTGTAGATGAGGTGAGAGGAGCTGATGATGAACTCACCGTTGAACCTGCCCGTGGGGTAAGCGTCCTTCAGTTCCTTCAGCTGCTTCTTCACGTCGGTCAGTTCATCCATCCATCCAATGATGCGCCATCTGCCCAGAAGAGGGTTTTCCGCATTAATCTCGCCCGTACTTGTCAGCGCCTCCACTGTGGGGCGTGCAGCCTCTGAGTAGCGGTTTGATTCGTAGAACTCCAAACACCAGTCGTTGTGGGGGAAGTATGTGTGGTTTTCATTCTCGCTCCACCATTTCTCTGTGAAGTGTTCAGCATTGCTGTCGTATATCAGCGTGCGGTGGTCGCCCTCGAAGCGAGGCTCCGAACCGGTGTAGTTGAATGTCTCGTTATCGGGGTGTGACACGTTGAACATCATCAGGCCGTTGTTCTGCGCAGCAAGCACAAGCATTATTGTGATGCTGTCGGTACATATCTTGTACTGGTCGAAGGGGGCCTTTATCTCTCCCACCCTTCCTTTCAACGTCATCAGTTTGTAGATTCCGCGCGGATTTTCTGTCTGTGCTTTGTTTGTGACCGGCATAGCGAGCATTGCCACCACCGCCATGAGTCCTGCAATTGTTTTCATGTGTTATTTTGTTTATGGTTAAACGAAAATAAGCATTACAAACTGTACTCCAGCATTACGAACGAATATGGAGCAAGGTCGAGGGAGAACTTTTTGGTCGATTTAACAGTCTCTTTTGTGGGAGCGATAGGTTGCTGCTCGTAGTTGTTCTCA
>JAGDCM010000115.1 GCA_017958545.1 Bacteroidaceae bacterium
CCCATATCCTTGTCGTACGACTCCTTCCATCTGAGGTCTATCTCGGCACCTACGCCCAGGTCGCGCAACGTCTGCAAGTCCTCCGGCGTGGCTGTCACCCATCCGTTGAGTGTGCTGCCTCGATAGAGATGGCCGTAGTTCACACGCTTGCCGGAAGTGGTAAGCCAGCCGCCCAGGTCGCGTATGTTGTTGGCACTGGGAGCATATATCATACGCAGATTGCCCGTGACGTTGAACTTACCGCTGCCCACCGTCACACCTCCGGCTGTGATGCTGTATTCGTAGCTCTGCTGCGGCAGGAGATTGTCGACGAAGGCCTTATCGTGGCCGTCGGGCACGACCATCTCCACGGGTTCTGCGCCTTCACTGTCCTGTCTGTACGTCAGCACAATGTCGGTGAGGCCGCTCTGCGGCATGGGTATCATCACACGGTTAGGCACGTCGCGGCGTGCGGGAGGTGTCACATTGTAGTTTGCCACCACACTCTCCGTTGCAGAGGTGTATACTATCGAGGCGAGGTATCTGCGCACGGCCAGATTCTCGGCATTCACGGAGAACTGCATATCCATCGGATCGAGCGGCGTGAACACAAGTTCCGTTGCCGGACTCGTCTCGTCCTTTTCGTTCTTGAGCGTCCATGTGAAGCGGTCGATATCAGTCAGCAGCGAACCGCCTTCCCACGGCAGCACGTATTCCGAATTGCCCACTGGCTGGGCGATGGCACTCACCTCCTTGGTGTTGAAGAGAGCCACGCCGGGCGTACCGGCAGGCACTCTGTCCACGGGATAGAGCAATGCCTTGCCGTCCTCCACACCGCCCACAGCGTAGAGCGACGTCAGATAGTCGGCACCGGCCTCCAGATCGAAGGGCAGACACAGCGGCGTGAGACCCTCAGTAGCCTCGATGACGAACTGCGTCTCCTGCACCTTGCCGGTATAGAAGAGGCGGAAATTGTCGAAGCAGGTCCAGGCCTTGATGTTGGCGCAACGGTAGCCCACCTCCACCATTGCATCCTCCAGCAGCACAGCGTTAAGCACGTTGGGATAGAGGCCTGCGTCGATATATTTTCTCGAGGCGCCGGAACCGTTGGGCACATAGAAGGAAGCCCCCTCGGGCTGTGAACCGCCCAGACTGTTGTCTGTCACGCTCTGCACGTCGAAGAGGTTCATCACCGTCTTCTCATTAGCGTTCATAAACAACGTGCCCGTCACCAGAGATGTGCCGGCAGCATAGTCGCTGTAGGCCGTATTCATAGGGTCGTTGGTGCGCTCGAATCCGTCCATCGTGAGACGGTAGGCACCGGCGGGAAGCAGCAGCGCGAGTCTCTGGGAGAGCTTGAAGTTGCAGTTGTAGTAGCGCATCAGTCCGCTTGTCACACCCGCCGTAGTGCTGCTCGTCAGCTCCTCCGTCCAGGCGTCCTTGTAGTTCGTGTCGGAGAAGTCGCTGTTCGCTATCATCCATGTGAGGTCGATGCCGTCGCCCTTGACCGTCACGTTCTTCAGCCACTTCAGGGCAGCCCTCCACAGCGAGGCCTCAATGTCCTCCATCTCCAGGAGCGTCTCGGCCAGTGCCATCTGTCCGTCCAGTGCCGAAGCCTCATCCCCGTATGTCGCTGTGGCACCCACCTCGTCGTCGTAGCCCTCCGTCTGCGCCAGCAAACGCTCTGAAATGAGGGTGCGCAGAGCCCTGTAGTCGGCATACAGAGCAGCGAAGGGCTGTGCTGCCTCTGTGGCGCTCACCACAGCGGCTATCGCCACCTCGTAGTCGGCCACTGTGGTCCATTCCTTATCATACGTCTCCACTACAGCCTCGAGTATGCCCTTCTGCACGGCGGGCAGCAGCGATGTAAGCGAACAGGCCGTTGCAACAGCGTGCTCCAGCTGCGACTTGTAGGGACCGAGATCCTCCGAGGAGAAGTAGTAAGTGAGGCGCACGTTGTTGAAGCATATCCAGTTGGGATAGTCGCCTGCGCTGTAGCTGGGCACTGCGATACTCAGGTCGAGCACACCGTCGGCTCCCACCCACGTGTAGAGCGTGTGGGTGTATTTCTCCCCCTCGTCGAATTCATTCTGTATGTTGCTTCTCGAGGTGGGTTTAGAATGGTTGTCGGTGGAGATGGCATACCAGTCCCTGATGAGCACCTTGTTGTCGTTGGCCTGCACATAGGCGTTGGAGAAGCGGAATCCGCTGTTGCCGTATGTCACGCAGCGCGCCAGGACGGAAGCCCTGTAGAATGCCTGCACGTCCACCTTGTAGAATCCGGGGGTGAGTCCCGTCACCTTCTGACTCACGGTGGCCTGCGTGCCGGCCGCGTTCTGTATGCGGTAGCTGCCGTTGCTGATGGCCGTACCCTGTATGTTGTTCACCGTCCACCCGTCAGTGTTGGCAAACATCGTGGGGTTCACGATGCTTGACGTCTTGTCCGCCGACGACATGGAGGCGAGGGCTGCCTTCAGTTCCGCCGCAGATGCCACTGTCAGACCTCCCTTTGCTCCGATGGCCGCGATGCGTGCGTTCTCAGCCTCGTCCACGATGGCTATCTGTTCGCCCGCGCTCTTCCATTGCCACACGGCTGCGTTCTCCTCGCCGTCCGCCAGCACCAGTGTGCCGTCGTCGTCTATAGCCAGAAACCATCCCTGCTTGGCGTAGCCCACCTGCGAGGCGGTGTAGATGCAGCGCAGCAGTATGCCGCCGTCCTTCTCTATGGCGGCCCATTTGTGGTATGACGACCCGGCGCAGTCCAGTCCGCCGGCAACGATGCGCAGATAGCGTCCGAAGTAGTCGCCCATCTGGAATCGCAGATACGTGTATCCGCTGAATTCGGAGGCACTGCCTTCGTTCTTCACCACCACGGGCACGCCGTAGTCGTCCACCTTTGCGCCGCTGTTGGACACAGAGGTGACACCGTGGCTCAGGAACTTGCCCGTCTCCGCGTTGTAGAGATAACCTGTGGCATCTGTCACCGGCAGCGCGGCAAACACCATCACGGGCAGCAACAGCAGCATTGCCGCCAGGCCAAAAAGGGTTGTAATTCTTCTCATGATATTATTTATAGGTTTAAATTTCGTGTTTCTCCGCTGTAAATTACCTCACAAAAATACACTTTTTTTCTAAACCACACACTTTTTTCTCCACTTTTTCATCATCAAATGCCGGAAAAAGGTATTTAAACAATGCATAATTCATATTGAATTCATGTTTATCTCATGTTAAACTCTAATTGAAGTCATATCAAACTCTATCCGAAGTCATATCGAGCTCATGTTCCGTTGAGATTTTTCGCATTACATCATGATTGGCGACTCCAACTTATCTGATTATTCTCACATTTCCATGCTTTATCTATCGGGCATCTATCGGGCATCTATCGATGATGTATCGAGCATCTATCGAGAAAACCCGACTGATGATCGACGGAAAACAGAGAGCTGATGCATCTCACCAAAGGACTTCCTGCGCACCGGTCAGAGAGAAATATATGCTCAGTTTGAGAACTTTCAACACTAATCAGCATACTTTAAACAAAAAAAATCGTATCTTTGCAGCTGTGATGAGAAAAATACTGAGAATCATATCTGTATGTATGGTGTGCTGCAGCATCTGTGCGGCAAAGCCGGAACGCGGCAGCTACGACTTCATCGTGCCGGACAGCGGGAGTTTCACAGAGGCTGTAAACGCAGCAAACCTGCGCCCGGACAAAACGCAGCGTTACCGCATATTCATCAGGGCCGGAAAGCACCTCAGCAAAGGAGACGGAACACCCATGAAGGTGACCGCAGACGGAAAGGAAATCACCGTGCCGAGCCCCATCACGACACTCACGGCACCCAACACCAGCATCTGCGGGGAGGGAATGACGCTGTCGCTGATAGAATCCGTGCCCGAATACGAGGGAATAGGCATCACGTCCACACTGTTCGTCAAAGGGGCCGACAGCACATACATACAGGGGATGGAACTCTGGTCGAACTTCAACGCAGACCCCAAGGCTTTCGCCAACCGCTCCGTAGCACTGCGCGAAAGGAGTTGCCGGGGGAACATACTCACGGACGTGTCGCTGAAAAGCAACCAGGACACATACTACACCAACGGCGACGGCACCACATATCTGGAGCGCTGCAAAGTGCAGGGCACAGTGGACTTCATCTGCGGAGGAGGTACGGTGTACTTCAACCGCTGCGACATAGTGGTGAGGGCGCGCGGAGGCAAAGGAGACGTCATCTGCGCTCCGTCCACAGAGACAGGGCGCCCCTACGGATACGTATTCAACCGCTGCCGCATCCTCGGAGCAGAGGAGCAGGACAACAGATTCCTGCTGGGACGTCCCTGGCACAACGAACCGCGGGCCGTATTCCTCCACACAGAGATGCTGCTCACCCCGCATCCGGGCGGATGGACGGAAATGCACGGCACCCTGCCCCGTCTGTTTGCAGAATACGAAAGCACGGACAGCAACGGAAAACCCATAGACACAGGGAAACGGCGCACACACTACCGTAACAGGGACGGCGAGGAAACGGCTGCAGCCCACCCCGCCACACTCACACCCGAAGAGGCGGCACAATACACCACCAACGACGTCTTCCCCGGATGGCATCCGGAGAGAAGCACAGCACAGGTGATGCCGCCCGCTGTGCGCAAAAGCAGAAAGACGCTCTCGTGGGACGACATCCCGGAAGCCTTTCTCTACGCCGTCTGCCGCAACGGCATCGTGACGGCATTCACCACGGAACCGCACTACAGGATACCGCGAACCGACGCAAAAGACTCCCGCTACACCGTCCGCTGCGCCAACCGCTACGGAGGACTGGGCCCGCACAGCGACGATGTGTATTAGACAATCTTGCGCATTAAAAAACCTTAAACTTTAAACTACAAACTCTAAACTTTCAACTAATTTCCGTACCTTTGCATGTAAATAATGTAAAAGTACGACGAAATGAGACGTTTATGGCTTATCTGCGGCCTGACAGCTATACAGGCGGCAGCGGCAGCCTTTGCGCAAGGCGCCATAGAAGACTACCAGAGAGCCTACGGGCTGTATGAGAAATGCAAACCCGCACTGGTGAGCGGATGGGTGAGCAACGTGAAGTGGACAAGCGACTCTACATACGAACTGCAGTACTACTCCGACCCCGCACCCCAACGCCAGAGAAACCAGCAGAACCCGCGCATGCAGGACTACGCCACAAAGCAGGGTCCGCAGAAACTGGAGCGCCACTGGATGAACGAGGACAGCGAGCGCTGGGGCACACCCGCCCTGTCGCCCGACAGCACGATGAAGGCGTATATCAAAAACGACAACATCTACGTGTCGAAAACCGACGGCAGCCAGGAACGCGCACTCTCGACGGACGGCACGCTGGGCGCATACTACAGCACACGAATACAATGGAGCCCCGACGGAAAATACGTGGCAGCATGCCGCATACGCCCCGTCAGCCAGAAGAGATACGTCTACTACGTGGAGTCGTCGCCCAAGACACAGCTCCAGCCCATACTCCACCAGCAGGAATACGCCAAGCCCGGCGACGAGCGCACACAGAAGACACCCTGCATCTTCGAGGTGAAGACAGGCAGAGCCGTCATTCCCGACAACACGCTCTTCTCACAGCAGTACGACCTGTGGGGACCCGAGTGGCTGGAGGACGGCAGGACACTCGTGTTCGAATACAACGAGAGAGGTCACAAGGTGTTCCGCGTGCTGGCTCTCGACGCTGAGACAGGCGAGGTGCGCACCGTCATTGAGGAGACAAGCAAGACGTTCGTGAACTACAGCCGACACTTCCGCCACAACCTCAAAGGAGGCGAGCGGATGATATGGATGAGCGAGCGCGACAACTGGAACCATCTCTACCTCTACGACGTGAAGAAAGGCAAGGTGGAGCGCCAGTTGACGAAGGGAGAATGGGTGGTAAGACAAGTTCTACGAGTGGATGAAGAAAAAGGACTTATATTCTTCACTGCAAGCGGATTAAACAAAGACGAAGACCCGTATCACGTGCACTACTGCGTGATTGGGATTGACGGCAAGGGGATGCGCGACCTCACTCCCGAGAATGCCAACCACAAGGCTACGTTCAACGAGAGCTACACACGTTTTGTAGACACCTATTCACGTGCCGACCTGGCACCCGTGACGGTGCTTCGCGACGTGAACGGAACGGGCGGTGCGACGGTGCTGGCTCGTGCCGACATATCGAAGATAGAGGCCAACGGATGGAAGGCTCCCGAGATATTCACAGCTCCCGGGCGCGACGGCAAGACACCGATGTGGGGACTCATCTACAGGCCCACGAACTTCGACCCGTCACGCTCATATCCTATCATAGAATACATCTATTCGGGCCCCGGCGACGCTTACGTGCCGAAGAGTTTCCAGTCGTACAACGGATATATATCCTCGCTGGCCGAACTCGGATTCATCGTGGTGCAACTCGATGCGATGGGCACCTCATACAGAGGCAAGGCCTTTGAGGAAGTGTGCTACAAGAACCTGAAGGATGCCGGTCTGCCCGACCGCATCGAATGGATAAAGGCTGCCGCAAAGCGCTATCCATATATGGACATCGACCGCGTGGGCATCTACGGATGCTCGGCCGGCGGACAGGAGAGCACTACGGCTGTGCTGCTGCACGGCGACTTCTACAAGGCTGCATTCTCCGCATGCGGATGCCACGACAACAGGATGGACAAGATATGGTGGAACGAGCAGTGGATGGGATATCCCGTGGACTCCAGCTACGTGGAATGCTCCAACGTGGAGAACGCCCACCTACTGGAGCGCCCGCTGATGCTCCTTGTGGGCGAACTGGACGACAATGTGGATCCTGCCTGTACGATGCAGGTGGTGAACGCACTGGTGAAAGCCGGCAAGGACTTCGAACTCGTAGTGCTCCCCGGCGAACATCACACAATGGGCGGCAGTTACGGAGAACACAAGCGCTACGACTTCTTCGTGAAGAATCTGATGGGAGTGAATCCTCCCAAGTGGAGCGACCTGAAGAAATAAGCGATGAGAAGACTGCTGACCTCGATATTACTGTTCACCGGCCTGCTGCAGGGACTTTCCGCCCGGGAGGATATACGTCTCACCACAGAGGAAGGCACCGTAGCGATGCTCCCCGCCGCTGTGTGGAACGGCAAGGAATGGAAGCAGGTGAAATGGAGCAACAGCGCACGACACACAGAGGAGGAAGAAGCTGCACTGAAGGCCGGAAGCGAGTATGACGTGGAGGGCATCGTGCTTGGAAGCGACAAGACCGTTACGGCACACATCACAGTGACGAAAAAATCCGCAACGCCGCAACGGCCCGCAATAATAGCCCGTCCGCTGCCGCTCAACCGCGTACAACTCACTGGCGACAACATACTCACACGCAACCGCGACCGCGACATCGAACTGCTGCTCTCGCTGGACGTCTCGCAGCAAATGTACAACTACCACGACACCTACGGACTGCCCACGGAGGGGATGACCGTGTCGGACGGATGGGACTCGCCCACCACGAAACTCAAGGGTCACGGCACAGGTCACTGGCTCTCGGCGCTGGCTCTGGCCTACGCATCGACGGCCGACGAGGCACACAAGGCACAGCACGAGGCCCTGCTGGAAAGGATGCGCACGGCAGTGAAGACGATGCGTATGTGTCAGGAGCGCACCTTCGTGTGGAGCGACTCGCTGGGACGATACTTCGAGGCACGCGACCTGCTGCCCGGAGAATCACTTCAGGAGGCGCAGGGCACATGGGAGGCCTTCAATGCATACAAGAAAGACTACCGCCACTACGGATACGGATACATCAATGCCATACCCGCACAGCACTGCGCACTGATTGAGGCTTTCCGTCCCTACAACAACGAGAACTGGGTGTGGGCCCCCTACTACACCGTACACAAACAGCTGGCAGGACTCTGCGACATAGCGGAATACGTGGACGACAAGGAGGTGGCCGCAACGGCTCTCAGCGTGGCACGCGACATGGGCCTGTGGGTATGGAACCGTCTGCACTACCGCACCACAGCGGAGCAGCGCGCCAGGATGTGGAATATGTATATCGCGGGTGAAGTGGGCGGCATGCAGGAGGTGCTTGCAAGGCTGGCATCGCTGGTGCCGGAGGAGAAAGAGCGTTTCACAGAGGCCGCCGCATATTTCGACGCACCCGTATTCTACGAACCCCTCTCAAAGGGCATCGACGACATACGCACACGCCACGCAAACCAGCACATACCGATGATAACAGGTGCGCTCCGCCTCTACGGAGAGAACGGCAACGCGTATTATTTCAACATAGCATCCAACTTCTGGGACCTGCTGCAGGGACGCTACATCTATGCTCCCGGAGGTGTGGGCAACGGCGAGATGTTCCGCCAACCGTACGCACAGATGGTGAGCATGCTGCCCCACCCCAATATCAATGAGACGTGCTGCGCATACAATCTCATGAAACTCTCGCGCGACCTTGCCTGCTACCGTCCCGACGACGCACGTTATATGGATTACGCAGAGCGCCTGCTGTCGAATCAGATTGTAGGTTCGCTCTCACCGGAGCGCTGGGCCGTCTGCTACCAGTATGCCGTAGGTGCGGACGCAGAGAAGCCCTTCGGCAACGAGACTCCGCAGGCAACCTGCTGCGGCGGCACAGGAGTGGAGAACCACGTACGCTATCAGGAATGCTGCTACTACACGGGCGGCGACACACTGTGGGTGAATCTCTATCTGCCCACGAAGGCCGCATGGGAAGAAAAAGGACTGCTGCTCAGAATGGACGGCACATGGCCGATGGAAAGCGCTTCGCTCAGCATCCGCAGCGAACAGCCCGTCACAGTAAAACTGCGCGTCCCCTATTGGGCCACAAAGGGATTCCGCGTAAGTATCAACGGTAAGAAGCTGAAAGGGAAAGCACAACCCTCCTCCTATATTGAACTGCCCTCGCGGAAATGGGAAGAAGGCGACACCGTAACTGTCGAAATGCCGTTCTCCGAACATCTGTGCTACGGCCCCGACCCAGTGGACGGCGAATGGCTGGCATGCCACATGAGAGGTCCGCTGGCAATGGTGACACAGGACGGAGGCAACAGTTTCCTGCCTGACTACCTGTATCAGGGAAAGGGCACCCACTACCTGAAAGCTGGAGCAGTGAAGAGCAAACACAAGGGAGGAGACGTGAAGAGAACTGCACTGGTGGATGCCCTCGCACTGGCACGCGAGCGATGGGAACATGGGGAACAGTGGGCTCCGCACGGATTGCGACGCCTCACACGCCAGATGAGAGAGAGTGAAGACGTGCTCTCCAACCCCTCTGTCACACAGGAACAGATAGACGCACAGGTATCCACACTCTCCGTGATACTTAACGGCATGCGTCCATCCACTCTTGCCGAACCGGAAGATGTGGCTTCACTGCAGGAGAGAGTGAAGAAACTTCGTGCAGAGGGAACACCCGGCGAGGCACTCAATGAGGCTCTTGAATACGCAGAGATGGTGATACGCTACGTCATCGACGGAAGCGGCACACACGACTTGATACACAAGGCAGAAGAAAGACTCCTGCCGTTTGAGCATAAAAGGTAAAAAGAATGATTAGAAAATTTCTTGAACAGACGAGCTTCCGCTCCTACAAGGATTTCATGGAGCATTTCCGCGTCAATGTGCCGGAACACTTTAATTTCGCCTATGACGTGATTGACGCATATGCCGAGACACAGCCACAAAAGGAAGCCATACTCTATACCAACGACGAGGGAGACGTGCGGCATCTCACCTATGGTGAATACAAAATGCTGTCCGATGAAGTGGCATCGTATCTGCACGCCCTGCATATCGTCAGAGGCGACCGTGTGATGCTCATACTGAAGCGCCGTCTGGAATGGTGGATTACGATGGCCGCGCTTCACAAGATAGGTGCTGTGGCCATTCCTGCCACCCACCTTCTCACCAGCAAGGATATCATCTTCCGCTGCCACGAGGCTGACATCAAAGCCATCATCACCGTGGGTGAAACGACCGTGCTGAAGAATGTCATCTCAGCACGCCCCTTCTGCCCCAGCGTGGAACAGTGTATCAGTATCGGTCCCGAGGTGCCGCAAAACTGGAAAAACCTCTGGCAGGGAGCAGCGATGGCACCTCCGTTCAAAAGTCAGAAGGGAGAAAACGAGAAGACGGACAATTTTCTCATGTATTTCACCAGCGGCACAACAGGAAAGCCAAAAATGGTGATGCACGATTTCAGTTATCCGCTGGCGCATATCGTCACTGCGGCATACTGGCACAACGTGAATTCCAAATCCGTACATCTCACGGTGGCGGACACAGGTTGGGGAAAAGCCGTTTGGGGGAAATTCTACGGCCAGATGATATGCGGCGCCACAGTCTTCGTATATGACTTCGACGGACACTTCGAACCCACAAAGTTGCTGGACAAGATGCAGGAATACCACATCACATCATTCTGCGCCCCTCCCACTGTGTACCGTTTCCTTGTGCGCGAAGACCTCTCCAAATGGGATCTCTCATCACTTGAATACTGCACCACTGCTGGCGAGGCGCTGCACTCCTCTGTCTTCAAAGAGTGGAAGGAAAAGACCGGCATCACAATATACGAAGGCTACGGACAGACAGAGACGACGCTTGTCTTGAGCAACTACTGCTTCGTGCGTCCCAAGCCCGGAAGTCTCGGACTTCCCAATCCGCAGTTCAATGTCGATGTGCTCGACGATGACGGACAGCCAGTAGGTCCCGGAGTGCACGGGCGACTGGTGATACGAACCGGTCAGCAGTTGCAGACATTGAAGGGCCTGGGAGGCAGCACACTCTTCCAGACAATACAGAAGAACATCCACTCGCGCATGCAGAACATTATGTACTACCGCGAGCGTCCTTTGGGACTCTTCAAGGAATACTACCGCAATCCTGAACTCACGCGCCGTGCACGCCACAACCGAATCTACTACACAGGCGATATCGTGTGGTATGACGAGGACGGATATTTCTGGTTTGTGGCACGTGCCGACGACATCATCAAGTCGAGCGGCTACCGCATCGACCCCTTCGAGGTGGAGTCGGCCCTGATGAGTCACGAGGCTGTGCTGGAATGCGCCATCACGGGCGAACCGGATTCCATACGCGGAATGGTGGTGAAGGCAACTGTCGTACTTACGTCCGAATTCAAGCAGATTGCGTCGAGTACCGACGGACGGGAAGCTCTGACACGTGAACTCCAAAGCCACGTAAAGCGCGAAACCGCGCCTTACAAGTATCCTCGTATTGTGGAGTTCGTTGACGAACTGCCGAAGACTATTTCCGGAAAGATACGACGCTCAGCTATCAGAAATCACGAGTCCACTCCACCACAGAACCCTTCTGGCGGGAAAGAGTGACATCGATGAGACGCTGATTGCTGCTGCCCCTGAAGAGTAAGTCCTCATCGCGCAGCGACATCACAAAGGGTCCGTCCACCAGCACATCAATGTAGTCAAGCAACGGTTTTGCCTTGGGAGGAAGATTCTCCCAGGTGAAACCCGTATATACCCATATCGTCTTGTCCGTCTCAGCCTTGATACGCTGCATTAGAGGCAAGAGAGCCTCAGCCTGATAGAGAGGATCACCGCCGGAGAAGGTGACGTCGGCGAATTTGTCCGCCTTTATCTCATCCAGCATTTCATCCACAGTCATATCGCGCCCCCCGCCGAAATCCCACGACTGGGGATTGTGGCAACCGGGACATTTATGGGCACAGCCCGAGAGATAGAAACTCGTTCTAAATCCCGGGCCGTCTACTGTAGTGTCGTGCAGAATATCAAGTACCTTAATCATGCACAACGCGATCGTTCAATTCTGCAAGCTTAGCCTTGTTCCAGCGGTCGGTGGTACCTACCAAGTAACCGGTGATGCGTTGCAGACGGTCAACATTCGTGCTACCGCACTTGGGACAGGTCTCGAAGTTCTTGTCAGCATTCTCGTAGCCGCAGTCGAGACAGCGATTACGTGTGTGGTTGACAGAACCATAACCGATGTTGTACTCGTCCATCAGGTCGACAATCTTCATCACAGCCTCGGGATTGTGCGTGGCATCGCCGTCAATCTCAACATAGAAGATATGGCCGCCGGTAGCAATGGCGTGATAGGGAGCCTCAATCTGTGCCTTCTTCAGAGCTGAGCAGTGATAGTAAACGGGCACGTGGTTGGAGTTGGTGTAGTAGTCCTTATCCGTGATGCCGGGCAGGATGCCGAACTTCTTCTTGTCGTACTTGGTGAAGCGACCGGAAAGACCCTCTGCAGGTGTGGCGAGTACGGAATAGTTGTGCTGGTAGCGCTCGCAGAACTCGAGGATGCGCTTGCGCATGTAGCCGATAATCTTCAGACCCAGTTCCTGACTCTTCTCGCTCTCTCCGTGATGCTTGCCGGTGAGGGCAATCAAACACTCTGCCAGGCCGATGAAACCGATACCCAGAGTACCCTGATTTATGACGGGAGCGATGGTGTCGTTGGGCTTCAGATTCTCAGAACCAACCCACAGACCCTGCATCAGCAAGGGGAACTGTTTTGCGTAAGCGGTCTTCTGGAACTCGAAGCGCTCGTGCAGCTGGCGTGCTGTGATTTCCAGCAGGTTGTCCAGCTTTGCAAAGAATGCAGCTTCCTTCTCCTCCTGATTCTTGATACCCATGCACTCGATGGCAATCTTCACGATGTTGATGGTAGAGAATGAGATATTACCTCTGCCGACAGATGTCTTCTCGCCGTAGCGGTTCTCGAAGACACGTGTGCGGCATCCCATCGTTGCCACCTCGTACATATAACGCTTGGGATCGTTGATATCCCACTTCTCGTGGAAGTTGTATGTGGCGTCGAGGTTAACGAAGTTGGGGAAGAAACGGCGGGCTGTCACCTTGCACGCATACTTGTAGAGGTCGTAGTTGCGGTCTGTGGGCAGATAGCTCACACCCTTCTTCTTCTTCCAAATCTGAATCGGGAAGATAGCGGTCTCACCGTTGCCGACACCCTCGTACGTTGAACGCAGAATCTCACGGATGATGCAACGACCCTCGGCAGAAATATCGGTACCGTAGTTGATGGAAGAGAATACCACCTGGTTGCCACCGCGTGAGTGGATGGTGTTCATATTGTGGATGAAGGCCTCCATTGCCTGGTGTACGCGATCCACGGTCTTGTTGATGGCATGCTGCTTGATACGATCCAAACCGCTAAGACCGGCCAAAGGCAGATTGAGATAATCCTCAATGGGAGTATCATAGAGCTGACTGTAGTCCTGGCTCATGAGCTGTTCGAGCACCTTCACCTCTTCCACATAGCTCTTACGCACGTAGGGAGCCAGATAGAAGTCGAATGCGGGAATAGACTGACCTCCGTGCATCTCGTTCTGAACAGTTTCCATTGAGATACAACCGATGATAGAGGCCGTCTCAATGCGCTTTGCGGGGCGGCTCTCTCCGTGACCGGCCTGGAAACCGTGCTCCAGAATCTTGTCCAGAGGGTGCTGCAGACAGGTCATAGATTTTGTGGGATAGTAGTCCTTATCGTGAATATGGAGGTAGTTGTTCTTAACGGCCTCGCGCACTTCTTCAGACAGCAGATAGTCGTCCACGAAGGGCTTCGTCGTCTCACTTGCGAACTTCATCATCATGCCTGCAGGTGTATCTGCATTCATGTTGGCGTTCTCGCGCGTTACATCATTATTTTTAATGTTGATGATTTCGAGGAAAATGTCACGTGTCTTGGCCTTACGGGCGATAGTACGTGCGGAGCGGTACTTGATGTACGTCTTTGCCACATCGTGACGCGACGACTTCATCAGTTCGTCCTCGACCATGTCCTGAATGTCCTCCACTGTCATCTGCGACTTGCCCTTCATGGCAACACGGTCGGTGATTTTCTCGATCAAAGCGGTGTCTTCACCCTCATCTGTGGTGAGCATTGCCTTACGGATGGCTGCTGC
>JAGDCM010000116.1 GCA_017958545.1 Bacteroidaceae bacterium
CTGAATGAGGTCCTCCTGATTGATGAAATTGTAGAAGAATGCCTTCTGGCACATACTCGTCATCGCGAATATCTCAGCTGCCCAGTAGATGCTGACAAGCACGGAGAGAACGGCCAGAATGGGCACGAGGGTGCGGTTGAAGAGGTCATAGAGCCATGTGCTTGTGATGTATCTTCCCTGCCTTATATGTCTCAGCAGACGTTTCATATTCGGTTCCTCATGACCCTCGTCGGATGTCACCCAGGCCTTCGACGATGTGACGCGACGGATGAGACTGTTGTTCTCATACATCTCCATGATGTCGTAAAGGCAGGTGATTGTGGTGATTGCCGCCAACTGGAACGTCCACCAAACCATAATCTGCACAGCCATAAGCGTATAGCCCGACCAAGCAGCTATTGTGGCTATCACCATCGTGACGGCTGTGACGTAGCTGTATATCACATCCAGCATCGGGAGCCCGTCCTGATGGCGCTTCACCATCCTGATTTGCCAGAGCGTGAAGATGAGCAAGATGGGAGGGAAAATGAGATTGAGGATTCCGTTGGGGATGAGTACGATGCGGAACATGATGACGATGGTCGCCATAATCATCAGCGGAGTGTAGATGAGAGCTGCATGAATCATCTCCTTGCCCTTCAGACGTATATATAAAGAAAGGAATATAGCTTCGAGGAGCCAGGCGATGTTGATAATCAAGCCCGTACCCATATATATGAAGTTGAACTTGACAAACGAGCGTATCGCCATCACGATGATGGCAAAGAGAGCCACACCGACCACCCACGTGAGTATGCGGCGCTTCGTCTCGTAGTCCTCTCCGCGCCAGCGCTTGGGCATCAGCCAGCGAAGAGCCACATAAGTGATTGCCAATGCTATCGAGAGGTAGAATATCACGAAGATACTGATGAACAGCACCGACATACCTCTCCACTCGGAGAATGTGTGCTCATGCTGCTTGAATGGCTTGTATTTCGTGACGGCAGCCCTTTGGGCCATACCTATATAACGGGGCAGATTGCCGAGAACGGTGAAATAGTTGGCATCGCCGTTCTTGAAGATATTGTCCTGCAGCATTTTATAGCGCATCTGCGCGAACTTGTTGAGATTGCTCACCTTGTCGCGCACGCTCTCATAATAGGTACTCTCGGCCTCGAGACTCTCCAGGAACATCTGCATGTTATCCCTCAGTGTCTGCGCATATTCCAGACACTCTTTGCGGTCGATCAGTTGCTGTCCGCTGAGATAGAGCGGTTCGTTGTTCTCCATTTCTTCGCTATCAACCATCGGTGTGGGCAGCAAAGCTTTCTCATCGCTGTCCGTCGCTCCCATTGCCGCAGCCAGTGAATCGATGGCAGAAAGCAGGATGCTGTCGCTCTCCGTCAGCACCTCCTCGTCGCTCTCCGCCACAGGAGGCATACTCTTGAGCGAAGCGATGAGTGCGTCGTAGCGCTCTATCTCCGTCTTCATGCGGTTGATTATCTTCTCGTAGGGAAGCGTGTTACCGCGCTTCGTACTGAGCTGGAGATGCAGATTCACAGCCTGTTGGCAGGCGTAGGCCATATCGAAGGTGTTTTCCGTCGACTGCGAATAGAGCATCAGACCTATCTGCTCGCATTGGTTCATATATGACACCAACTGCTGATGCTGGGCGGCTCCCTGCTGCTCATACATCTGCATGAACATCTGCTGCTTGTCGTAGTCGGCAGCCAATTCAGCCCGCAGCACTCCCAGCGTTCGCGCCAAGTCCCTCTCTTTCAGTACGGCTCGCCCGGGCAGCACCATCACCAGCAGAGCGAGAATGCATAACAGTTTCTGTTTCATCTTGCGATATGTTTTTTGTGTCGCATTTCAGCTTTTTGCGCACACCTTTTATTTTTTCGCGTACAAAGGTATAGTGTTTCTCTCACATAATATACTTTTTCTTCTCCTTTTTCATCGCAGAGACGCATTTTTTTCATTTTCCTCCCGTTTCACCACTTTGACATCTCCTTTTTCCTTATAATATATATGATAGCGCATTCCCAATATGGCATCGCTCTTGTATCAGTCAGAGCCCGTGCAGAGGCTTATCGGAGTACGAGCTGACTACGAGCAGTGTACGAGTAGAATACGAGTAGACAACGAGAAAACTCGTATACAGCTCGTATTCTCCTCGTAGTCAACTCAAGGCCCACTCGTAGTCCGGTAAGGCGCTGGTAAGACTCTGCTCGGGACAAGAACGGACATACTTGAAAAAACATGGAACAAAGAAACACAAAAAAGGGACGAAAAGAGTTCAAAAAAGCACAAAAAAAGAGGAACCGAAGTTCCTCCTTTTAGGTTGTTCTCAGAAATTGCTGATTAAACGAGGTCAGCAGCAGCCTTGAACTTAACCACCTTCTTGGCAGCGATAGTGATCTTCTGCTTTGTTAGGGGGTTAACGCCCTCGCGAGCAGCACGCTCATTTACAGAGAATGTGCCAAAGCCTACGAGCTGAACCTTCTCGCCCTTCTTCATAGCACCGGCAACGGCAGCGATAGCAGCCTCAACAGCCTTCTTGGCATCAACCTTACTCAGAGCAGCGCTCTCAGCAACACTGTTAATCAAATCAGTTTTGTTCATAATGTTGTAAATTAGATTTGGGGTTAATTATTTTTGTTTATCACACTATTTCTCGCCGTTTTGCATGACAAAAATATGGAAAAAACACAGAGAAAAACTGATTTTTTCAAAAAAAAAGCAAAAAAAAGCGTAAAATGTGTGATTTTGGGGCCTATTTTCTACTATTTGGCGTACCTTTGCCGCAAAATTAACGCAAAAAGACAATGTTTAGACTCACTCCTGTCGTCAAAAACCTCCTCATCATCAATACGCTATGTTTTGCGGCGATGGTTGTTGGGCGGATGTACTATATCAACCTGAACGGATTTCTTGGGTTGCACTTCCTGCTCGCGCCCTCGTTTCACTTCTGGCAGCCATTCACATATATGTTCATGCATGGCAGTTTGGAGCACCTTTTCTTCAACATGTTTGCCCTCTGGATGTTCGGTAACATTTTGGAGCAGCTGCTAGGACAAAGACAGTTTATCATCTACTATTTCGTCTGCGGATTGGGGGCAGCCTTCACTCAGGAAGTGGCACAGTTCATACAATCTATGCTGACGGGTATCATCTATGATGTCAGCGTAGTGGGTGCATCGGGAGCCGTCTACGGCATACTTCTAGCCTTCGGATATCTGCTGCCCAACGAACGCATTTTCATCTTCCCGCTGCCCGTACCTATACGTGCGAAATTCTTTGTGGTGGGATATGCCGTCATCGAACTCACCTCAGCTCTGGCTCAGACGGGAGACGGAGTAGCTCACTGCGCACATCTGGGCGGAATGCTCTTCGGCTTCCTCCTGCTGCGTCATTGGCGCAAGATGAGGGTTAACTAATATACTGTAAATCAGAGCCGACGTGAAGAAACTTCTCATCGCACTCATCGCAGGAGCAAACGTCTGCACCATCCTGCTGCTCTGGGCCGTGTGTCTGTCCTCATGGCTCAGTCCCATGCTGTATCCCCGTTTGGCACAGGCCGGATTGCTCATGCCGATTGCCCTCGGAGCTAATCTGGCATTCGTCTTCCTGTGGTTTATCTTCGACATCAAAGGCATTCTGCTACCAATCTTAGGGATACTTCCCGTATATAGTATCTGTCTGGATTACTGTCCGTTGAACTTCTCGAAAGACAACATTCCCGACAGCACGGAGACTCTACACATAGCATCTTTCAACAGCGCTAACTGGAGCGTGAAAGACAGTACGGACGGCAAGTGGAACACACTGCAACTCCTGCGCAAACTCGATGCCGACATCCTTTGTCTGCAGGAACAAGGCAAAATAAAAAGAGAAGTGGAATCCACATTGAAGGATATGGGCTACGAATGGATGTCGAACAGCAACGTTGCCATCTGCAGCAGACTGCCCTTCATCGGTGACAGCATTCCTACAGGAAATATGGGCCGTTCAATCATAGCTTGCAAGGTGAAGAACGGAGAAGATACGCTGTTGGTTGTGAGTGTGCACCTCGAGAGCTCCCACATACCTATAGAAGAGCGCGTTGCACTTGGAGAACACATCCAGGACCACAATCGCGACGAAATAGAGAAAAGCGGTCGTCTGATACTCGGTTTTCTCAGTTCCTCTGCTGCCGCAAGAGCCTCTCAGGTGAACAAACTGGACAGCCTTCTGACGTCTCATAAGGGCGAAAGCATCGTGCTTTGCGGCGATTTCAACGACACACCTGTGTCCAACGCTTACAGGAAAATGAAGCAGCATCTCAACTGCTGTTTCCGCGAAAGCGGCAGAGGATTGGGACTGACGTATTCACGTCCCGGTTTCTGGGTGCGCATCGATCACATCTTTGTGAGCGAGGATTGGGAGAGCCACAAAACGCAGATTGTGCGGGAATATCCCTCTTCCGACCACTTCCCCATCGTCACGACACTCTCCCGAAAGAGCATTTCTGCTCTCTAAATCAATTTTTTTAGGGGAAAAACTGAGGTTTCTCGTTTTTTCTTCATATCTTTGTGCCCGAATTTTATAAATAAAACTACAAAATTTCATAAACAACAATGCAAAACAAAGGATTTGTTAAGTTCTTCGCGCTATTGCTGACGTTGGTATGTCTTTTCTATCTGAGCTTCTCTGTGGTGACAAGCCACTTCGAGAGCAAGTACGAGGAGATGGTGGCAACGGAAGGCCAGGACGCTGCGGACCGCTACATGGATTCGCTCCAGAACAACAAGGTGTATCTGGGCATCTGGACGCTGAAGGACTGCCGTGAGATGGGTATCGGACTGGGTCTGGACCTCAAGGGCGGCATGAACGTTGTGCTCGAGGTGAGCGTACCGGACGTGGTGAAGGCTCTCTCAGACCACAAGGAAGAGACAGATGAAACGTTCCGCAAGGCTATCGAGCAGGCTACAAAGGAAGCCACTCAGAGCCAGAAGGACTTTATCACACTTTTCGTCAAGGACTACAAGGAGCTCGCCCCAGAGCGCTCACTTGCTGAATTGTTTGCTACTCAGCAGTTGCGCGACAAGGTGACCACCAAGAGCACCGACAAGGAAGTGGAGAACGTGCTGCGCAGCGAAGTGAAGAGTGCCATCGACAACTCTTACAACGTCCTGCGTACCCGTATCGACCGCTTCGGCGTGGTACAGCCCAACATCCAGGCTCTTGAGGGTCAGGAAGGCCGTATCATGGTGGAAATGCCCGGTATCAAGGAGCCCGAGCGTGTCCGCAAGCTGTTGCAGGGTTCTGCAAACCTCGAATTCTGGGAGACCTACTCCACCAGCGAGATTGTTCCTTTCCTCGTGCAGCTCGACCAGAAGTTGGGCGCTGCCGCTTCTGCCGGCGCACTTGACGAGAAGGCCGACACAACTGCCGTAGCCGAGGAAGAGGTTGCAGCCGACACAGTGAAGGCCGACCTCGCTGCCGCTATCGGCAAGAGCGCTTCTCAGGACACCCAGAGCACGATGAGCGAAAGTGAACTCGAAGCTGTCCGCAAGCAGCATCCCCTGCTCTCCCGTCTGCAGCTGATGCAGCAGGATATGGGCAGCGTGGTAGGTTATGCTTCAAAGCGCGACATGGATGCCATCAGTGCCCTCTTCGAGACACCCGAAGCCAAGGAAGTGCTTCCCTCCGACCTCAGCCTCAAATGGGGTGTGAAGGGTATGGGCGAAGGCGCTGCTGCCGATATCTACGAACTCTATGCTATCCGCATCACAGAGCGCAACGGTCGTGCTCCTCTGGAGGGCGATGTTGTGACCGATGCCAAGGATGAGTTCGACAACAACGGTCGTCCCTGCGTATCCATGAAGATGAATGTGGACGGTGCCCGTCGCTGGGCTGCCCTCACCAAGGCCAACCTCCACAAGAGCGTAGCCATCGTCCTGGACAACAACGTATACAGCGCTCCCACCGTGCAGAGCGAAATCACCGGTGGTAACAGCCAGATTACAGGTAACTTCACCACAGAGGACACCCGCGACCTTGCCAACGTGCTGAAGAGCGGTAAGATGCCCGCTCCCGCAAAGATTGTGAGCGAGGAAATCGTAGGTCCCACACTCGGTGCCGAGTCCATCCGTCTGGGTATCTGGAGTTGCGTCATCGCCTTCGTAGTACTGATGTTCTACATGATGGCAATGTACGGCATCATTCCCGGTATGGTTGCCAACTGTGCCCTCCTGCTCAACCTCTTCTTCACCGTCGGCATCCTGACAAGTTTCCAGGCAGCCCTGACGATGAGCGGTATTGCAGGTATGGTATTGACACTGGGTATGGCTGTGGATGCCAACGTGCTCATCTACGAGCGCACCAAGGAGGAAATGAAGGCCGGCAAGAAAGTTCGCGAGGCCCTGAAAGCAGGTTACGACAACGCATTCTCTGCTATCTTCGACTCCAACCTCACCAGCCTTATCACAGGTATCATCCTCTATAAGTTCGGTACCGGTCCTATCCACGGCTTCGCCACGACACTTATCATCGGTATCATCGTGAGTTTCTTCACCGCTGTGTTCCTGACTCGTCTGGTTTACACCACGATGATGGCTCGCGAGAAGTGGCAGAATCTCACATTCACCAGTCCTATCGGTAAGGCTGTAAGCTTCAAGAACCCTCAGTACAAGTTCATGAGCGCTTACAAGAAGAGCTTCACGGTATTCGTTGCTATCTGCATCGTTGCCATCGCAGGTATCGTCACTCGCGGATTCTCCAAGAGTATCGATTTCACCGGTGGTCGTAACTTTATTGTCCTCTTCGAGAACCAGGTTGAACCCGAGCAGGTGCGCGGCGTTCTGGCCGAAGCCTTCCCCGAGAGCAACACCAGCGCTATCGCACTGGGTGCCGAAGGTAAGACCATTCGTGTCTCCACCAACTACCGCATCGATGAGGACGGTATTGAAGTGGACAGCGAAATCGAGCAGCGTCTGTTTGAGGCTCTGAAGAAGGGCGGTGTGCTCTCCGACGACCTGACACTGGAGAACTTCATCAACCGCGACGAGCGTGCTGGCGGCAGCATCATCTCCTCTCAGAAGGTGGGTCCCGCTGTGGCTGAAGATATCACACGTGGTGCCATCATAAGTATCATCCTGGCATTCATCGCCATCTTCATCTACATCCTGGCACGTTTCCGCAACGTAGCATTCTCCGTAGGTGCTATCGTGGCTCTCGGCTTCGACATCATCTTCATTCTGGGTGCATACGCTCTCCTGTGGGGTATCATGCCTTTCTCACTGGAAATCGACCAGACATTCATCGGAGCCATCCTGACGGCTATCGGTTACTCCATCAACGATAAGGTGGTGGTATTCGACCGTATCCGCGAGAACATCACACTGTTCCCCAACCGCGACCGTCAGCAGCTCTTCAACGACTCTGTTAACAGCACTTTGAACCGTACCATCAACACCTCGGTATCTACCTTCATCGTGCTGGCCGTAATCTTCTTCATCGGTATCTTCGGTGGCGGTGCAGGCAGCATCATCAGCTTCTCCTTCGCCATGATACTCGGTGTCATCTTCGGCACATTGAGCTCAATCTTCGTGGCCGTTCCCACCGCCTACGTGACGATGGGTAAGACCATTAAGGAATAAAGACTTTGTCCACACCTCTCGGCGGCAGCAATGCCGCTGAGAGAGGACAGGCTGCTCCTGTAGTTAAATGGATAGAACGGAGGTTTCCTAAACCTTTGATCCGGGTTCGATTCCCGGCGGGAGTACACAGGCGCGCAAGCGCGTACATAATAAAATATAATTTGTTTAGGTATTCAGATATGGCAGAAAGTTTAACACCACAGAAACAAGCAGAAGAGACCGAAGTGGTCGTTCGCTTCTCCGGAGACTCCGGAGACGGAATGCAGTTGGCTGGTAACATCCTATCCACAGTGTCGGCCACTGTAGGTAACAGTATTTCAACATTCCCCGACTTCCCTGCTGACATACGCGCCCCGCAAGGCTCGCTGACAGGTGTGAGCGGATTTCAGGTACATATCGGCAGCACCGAGGTGTTCACACCCGGCGACCTGTGCGACGTACTGGTGGCAATGAATGCTGCAGCACTCAAGACGCAACTCAAATACGCCAAGAAGAACGCAGCCATCATCATCGACACCGATGCCTTCGGACCCAAGGATTTGGAGAAGGCACAGTTCAAGACGGAAGACTATCTCGGCGAGATGGGTATCGACCCCGACCGCGTGATAGCATGCTCCATCACACAGATGGTAAAGGACTGCCTCTCCAGCGAGCCCGCTTTCATCGTGGACGGCAAGGTGGACATCAAAGGCATCATGAAGTGCCGCAACATGTTCGCTCTGGGTCTGGTATGCTGGCTCTTCGACCGCGACCTCGACATCGTGGCCAACTTCCTGCGCGAGAAATTCGCCAAGAAGCCCGCTATCGCAGAGGCAAATATCAAAGTGGTGCAGGCCGGTTACGACTTCGGACACAACACACACTCCTCTGTGGCCAACGTACGTCACATCGAGACGAAGAACAAGGTGCCCGGACGCTATATGGACATCACCGGCAACAAGGCCACAGCATACGGTTTCATCGCAGCTGCGGAGAAAGCCGGACTGAAGCTCTATCTGGGCTCCTATCCCATCACTCCCGCCACCGATGTGCTTCACGAACTCTCAAAGCACAAGTCACTCGGCGTGACAACCGTACAGTGTGAGGACGAAATCGCAGGTTGCGCCTCATCGCTGGGTGCCAGCTTCGCCGGTGCACTCGCAGTAACATCAACCTCCGGTCCCGGTATCTGCCTCAAGAGCGAGGCAATGAATCTGGCCGTCATCATGGAACTTCCCCTTGTGGTACTCGACGTACAGCGCGGTGGTCCTGCCACAGGTCTTCCTACGAAGTCTGAACAGACAGACCTCCTGCAGGCTCTCTTTGGACGCAACGGCGAAAGTCCCATGCCCGTGATGGCAGCAAAGAGTCCCACCGACTGCTTCAACGCTGCATACGAGGCATCGAAGATTGCCCTCGAGCATATGACTCCCGTAGTACTTCTCACGGATGCCTATGTGGCAAACGGCAGCGGAGCGTTCCGTCTGCCCAATCTGGCCGACTATCCCGCCATCAATCCTCCATACGTTCCCGAAGAGATGAATGGCACATGGACACCTTATATGAGAGCAGAGAACGGCACCCGCTACTGGGCTGTTCCCGGGCGCGAAGGATTCGCCCATATTCTCGGTGGATTGGAGAAAGATGACAAGACCGGCGCTATCTCTACAGCACCCGAGAATCACGACCTGATGACACGCAAGCGTGCCCAGAAGATAGCCAACATTCCCGTGCCCGACCTTGAAGTGGAAGGATGCAAGGATGATGCCGAACTGCTCATCGTAGGCTTCGGAGGCACATACGGTCACCTGCGCGCTGCCACAGAGGAGATGATGCGCAGCGGTAAGAAAGTGGCTCTGGCACACTTCCGCTACATCAACCCTCTGCCTGCCAACACAGCTGAGGTGATGAAGAAATATCCCAAGGTGGTGGTAGCAGAACAGAACATGGGTCAGCTCGCAGCATGGCTGCGTATGAAGGTAGATAACTTCGTACCCATGCAGTTCAACCAGGTAAAGGGTCAGCCTTTCGTGGTAGAGGAGTTAGTCAACGCATTCACAGAAATCTATAACAAGTAAGCAACTATGTCACAATATACATCTGCAGATTACAAGAAAGGCCAGCCACGCTGGTGCCCCGGATGTGGCGACCACTTCTTCCTGAGTAGCCTCCACAAGGCAATGGCAGAAATCGGTATCGCACCGCACGATATCGCAGTGATATCCGGTATCGGATGTTCCAGCCGTCTGCCCCACTACATGGCAACATACGGCATGAACACCATACACGGACGCGCTGCCGCTATCGCCACCGGATGCAAGGTGGCAAACTCCAAACTCACCGTATGGCAGGTGAGCGGCGACGGTGACGGTCTGGCTATCGGAGGCAATCACTTCATCCATGCCAACCGCCGCAACATCGACATCAACATGATACTCTTGAACAACCGTATCTACGGTCTGACCAAGGGTCAATATTCGCCCACTTCACCGAGAGGTTTCGTGTCTAAGTCATCACCTTACGGCACTGTGGAAGACCCCTTCCGTCCCGCCGAACTCTGTTTCGGAGCACGCGGACATTTCTTCGCACGTGCAGTGGCAACAGATGCACCCGGCACTGTGGACATCCTGAAGGCTGCACAGGCTCACAAGGGTGCTGCCGTTTGTGAGATTCTGCAGAACTGCGTCATCTTCAACAACGGTACACACGAGAGCGTATATACCAAAGAAGGTCGCGCCAAGAATGCTATCTACGTTAAACACGGAGAACCCCTTATCTTCGGTGAAAACCAGGAATTCGGTATCATGCAGGAAGGTTTCGGTCTGAAAGTTGTGAAGATTGGCGAGAACGGCATCACACGCGACGACATTCTCGTACACGATGCACACTGCCAGGATAACACCTTACAGCTCAAGCTCGCTCTCATGGGCGACGGAGACGGATTCCCCATTGCACTCGGCGTGATACGCGATGTGGAGGCTCCCACCTACAACGATGCCGTAGAGGCTCAGATAGAAGAAGTGAAGGCAAAGAAGCCCTATCACACTTTCGCTGAACTGCTTGAGACAAACGATATCTGGGAAGTAAAATAAACAACACGATAGTCATTCGATGATTAAAAACTTTGTAGAAGAACTGAAGTGGCGTGGAATGCTGGCACAGATGATGCCAGGCACGGAAGAACTGCTCCAGAAAGAAATGGTGACAGCCTATCTGGGCACTGACCCAACAGCGGATTCACTGCACATTGGACATTTGTGCGGCATCATGATGCTGCGCCACCTCCAACGCTGCGGTCACAAACCCATCATTCTCGTGGGAGGTGCTACCGGTATGATTGGCGACCCTTCCGGCAAGAGCCAGGAACGAAACCTGCTGAACGATGAAACTCTGCGCCATAATCAGGAGTGCATCAAGGCTCAGGTGGCCAGGTTCCTCGACTTTGAAAGCAAGGAAGCCAATGCCGCCGTCATGGTGAACAACTACGACTGGATGAAGGATTTCACTTTCCTCGACTTTGCCCGTCAAGTAGGTAAACATATAACAGTGAACTATATGATGGCCAAGGAAAGCGTACAGCAGCGCCTGAACGGCACTGCCCGCGACGGCCTCAGCTTTACGGAGTTTACCTACCAGCTGCTTCAGGGTTATGACTTCCTCTACCTCTATCAGCACTATGGCGTGAAACTCCAATTGGGCGGCAACGACCAATGGGGTAATATGACCACCGGCACGGAACTCATCCGCCGCACTCTGGGCAATGATGTGGAAACCTTCGCCCTGACCTGTCCGCTTATCACAAAGGCAGACGGCAAGAAATTCGGTAAGACAGAGCAGGGAAATATCTGGCTCGACCGCGAACGTACTACTCCCTACGCATTCTACCAGTTCTGGCTGAATGTGACAGACGAGGATGCTGCACGCTATATCAAGATTTTCACATCTCTCGACAAGCCTACTATCGATGCTCTCATCGAGGAGCACCAGCAGGATCCCGGACGCCGCGTACTGCAGAAGAGACTTGCTGAAGAGGTAACTCTCATGGTGCACGGCAAAGAAGATCTCGAGATGGCACAGGAGGCCTCTAATATACTTTTTGGCAAGGCCACAAAGGAAAGCCTCATCAAGCTCGACGAGAAGACCCTTCTGGATATATTTGACGGTGTGGACAAGTTTGAAGTGAGCCGCAGTCTGTTGGAGGGTGAAGGCATTAAGGCCGTTGATCTCCTGGCCGGCGAGACACAATGCTTCTCCTCAAAGGGTGAGATGCGCAAATTGTGCCAAGGCGGCGGCGTTTCCCTTAATAAGGAAAAACTCCAAGCCTTCGATCAGATGATTACAACCGGCGATTTGCTGGACGATAAATATCTGCTTGCACAGCAAGGTAAAAAGAAGTACTTTTTACTCATCGTTAAGTAAAAAAGTTACTATTAGGAAATAAAAACAGACGTTTTCTTGCAAACAGGCAAGAAATGTTGTATCTTTGCACTCGCAAATGTATGCCGCAACGGCAATGATTTGCATTTGGATTGGGCTATGGTGTAATGGTAGCACAAGACATTTTGGTCGTCTTAGTTCTGGTTCGAAACCGGATAGCCCAACTCTCTTTATAACAACAGGAAAGTCTGTAACCTTAAACTTCTTTAATAATGAACATGTTTTCTCTCGAAGGTAAGAACGCTTGGATTACCGGTGCTTCTTACGGTATTGGTTTTAACATCGCCAAGGCATTTGTGGCAGCAGGTGTTAAGAACATCGTTTTCAACGACATCAACGAAGCCGCTCTGCAGCGCGGTTTGGACAACTATAAGGAAGCCGGTATCACCAACGTAAAGGGTTACGTTTGTGATGTTACCGACGAGAAGGGCGTAAAAGCTCTTGTTGAGAAGATTCACGAGGAAGTGGGTCAGATCGACATTCTGGTGAACAACGCCGGTATTATCAAGCGTATCCCCATGCATGAGATGAAGCGCGAAGAGTTCCAGCAGGTCATCGATATCGACCTCGTTGCTCCCTATATCGTGAGCGCTGCTGTAATTCCCGAGATGATGGAGCGTCGCGAGGGTAAAATCATCAACATCTGCTCTATGATGTCTGAGCTGGGACGTGAGACGGTAAGTGCATACGCTGCTGCCAAGGGCGGCCTGAAGATGCTGACACGCAACATCTGCTCGGAATACGGCGAATACAACATACAGTGCAACGGCATTGGCCCCGGTTATATTGCAACTCCTCAGACAGCTCCTCTGCGTGAGCGTCAGCCGGATGGCAGCCGCCATCCTTTCGACAGCTTCATCTGCGCCAAGACACCTGCCGGTCGTTGGCTTGATCCCAGCGAACTGGGCGGTCCCGCTGTATTCCTGGCTTCTCATGCTTCTGATGCAGTGAACGGTCATGTGCTCTATGTTGACGGTGGTATCCTCGCCTATATCGGCAAGCAGCCCAGCTAAAAAATAATTAGTCATACATTCATAACTCGTCACATAAGTATTGAAGAAACTCTTCATTGAGACCTACGGATGCCAGATGAATGTCGCCGACAGTGAAGTGGTGGCAAGTATCATGGGGCAAGCCGGGTATGAGACAACAGATATTCAGGAGGAAGCGGACGCTATCCTCCTGAACACTTGTTCTGTGCGTGACAACGCCGAGCAGAAAATCTATGCCCGTCTGGAATTCCTGCAGAGCGTAAAACGCAAGAAAAAACTCATTGTTGGAGTTCTCGGATGTATGGCCGAACGGGTAAAAGACGAACTTCTGGAACATCACGGTGCAGACCTTGTATGCGGTCCAGACAGCTATCTTTCCCTGCCTGATTTGTTCGCACAGGCAGAACTCGGCTACAAAGCCATTAATGTAGAACTCTCGCTCTCGGAAACATACAAGGATATCGTCCCTCAACGACTTCACGGAGCACGTATAGGAGGATTTGTCAGTATCATGAGAGGATGTAATAACTTTTGCCATTACTGCATCGTCCCGTACACAAGAGGTCGCGAACGAAGCAGAGACGTAGAAAGCATCCTTCGCGAATGCCGCGATCTGGAACAAAGAGGCTATAAAGAAGTGACTCTTTTGGGGCAGAATGTGAATTCCTATCATTTCGGAGATATCGACTTTCCCAAGCTACTGAGAGAAGTTGCTCACGCAGTACCCTCGATGAGAGTGCGCTTCACCACGAGTCACCCCAAGGATATGAGTGACGACACTCTGCACGTCATTTCAGAAGAGCCGAACGTATGCAAACACATTCATTTGCCCGTGCAGAGCGGTTCGAACGACGTATTGAAGCGCATGAATCGCAAATACACGAGAGAATGGTATCTTGAACGTGTAGAAGCTATCAGGCGTATCATTCCCGACTGCGGCCTTTCAACAGATATCTTCTCCGGGTACTCTGGAGAGACAGAAGAGGATCATCAGCAGTCACTTTCCCTGATGAGAACGTGCGCCTATGATTCCGCCTTCATGTTCAAATACAGCGAGCGTCCCGGAACATATGCATCAAAACATTTCCCCGACGACATACCGGAAGATGTGAAGACCCGACGTCTCAACGAACTGATAGCACTACAGAATGAACTTTCTGCAGCAGCAAACGCACGTTGCATAGGAAAGACTTTTGAGGTATTAATCGAAGGAACCAGCAAACGAAGCCGCGAACAACTGTTCGGACGTACGGAACAAAACAAAGTCGTTGTGGTCGACAGGGGTTCTCTGCATATCGGAGACAAGGTGATGGTGCGTATCACCGAAAGTTCATCAGCAACATTAAAGGGCGTTCAAGAACAATAGAGAGATGCGAAAGATAATGAAAAAAAGAAAACAGGATTTATTTCGTTGGCAGGCTCTGACGAGTACAATAAGTACCACAATGGTACTCGTCTTGTTGGGCATTCTGGTACTTTTTGTCCTGACCGCAAAACAACTGCGTGATGACGTGAGAGAAGACCTCGCTGTCACCGTTGTGCTTAAAGACGGCATCGACAACCAAAAAGCTTTGGCTATCAAGGAACGATGGGAACATCTCCCGTATATCAAACGGCTGGACTACATCAGTAGGGAGCAATCGCTCAAAGAGCAGGTAGAGACTATGGGACTCGATCCCACAGAATTCCTCGGTGCCAATCCGTTCTCCATTTCCATGGAACTGCATCTCGTCGCAGACTATGCATGCAGCGACTCCCTGGAATGGATTACCAAGGAACTGAGACTGGAAAGGAACGTTTCAGAGATAATGTACCAGAAGGATATGGTGGAAACACTCAACAGCAATCTGCAGCATATCACCGTCGTACTGCTCGTTGTCACCGCATTGCTTTGCATCATCTCACTGAGCCTGATTAACAACACTGTACGTCTGAGCGTCTACTCACGCAGATTCATCATCCACAACATGAAACTTGTAGGAGCACGCTGGAGCTTCATCCGCAGGCCATTCCTCCTGAGAAGTCTTTGGATAGGACTGCTTGCGTCCGCTCTCGCCGTACTCATACTCGCTGCCGGAGTAAACTGGTTGCGCACTTACGAGATTGACCTTGAGAACTTCCTTACCTGGGAGAATCTCGGAATCGCTGTCGTTGTGGTCGTAAGTTTCGGACTTGCAATAACGCTTATCTGCACTTATGTAAGCGTGACACACTACCTAAGAATGCGTGAATCCAATCTTTATAAATAATCCCTTATTGTCACATCATAACATTAAGACGAAAATGACATTCAATAAGATTAACTACATCATACTCGCCGTTTCCATGGCGGTTATTGTCACCGGGTTCATTCTCATGGCCGGTAGCGGGAGCACAGAGACATCGTTCAACGAGGACATCTTCTCTCCCGTCCGCATCAAAGTGGCACCGGTGGTTTGTTTCATCGGATTCATGTGTATCATCATCGGTATAATGTATAAACCTAAAGCCAAACGTCAGTCATGAGCGAACTGCAAGCATTTATCATGGGCCTCATACAGGGGCTTACGGAATATCTGCCCGTTTCCTCAAGCGGACACCTGACTATATGCGGCACATTCTTCGGTTTGAACGGCGAGGACAATCTGGCATTTACCATCGCTGTACATGTTGCCACTGTGCTTTCCACATTGGTCATACTGCGAAAAAAAATATGGGTCATCCTGAAAGGTATCTTTGACACAACCACTCCGCTATGGAGCCCAGAACGCCGCTATGCAGCCTGCATACTTATCAGTATGATTCCCGTCGGTATTATCGGACTCTGCTTCAAAGATTATGTGGAAGACATATTCGGCAGCGGTTTAGCCATCGTCGGCTGCTGTCTTATCATCACAGCGGCTCTTCTTACGATGAGCCACTACGCACGTCCTCGCCAGAAGGAACAGATAGGACTTAAAGAAGCTTTCATCATCGGTCTTGCACAGGCTGCAGCAGTGATGCCGGGACTCTCGCGCAGCGGCAGTACCATTGCTACAGGTCAAATGGTGGGATGCAAGAAAGAGGACGTTGCCGAATTCTCGTTCCTTATGGTGATACCGCCTATTCTGGGAGAAGCACTCTTGGATGTCCTCAAAATGGTGAAAGGTGGCACGGAAGCTGCAATGGGAAGCATCTCACTTGCTGCACTATCTGTTGGGTTCGTTGCTGCATTTATCAGCGGATGCATCGCATGTAAATGGATGATTGCTCTCGTCAAGAAGGGTCGTCTCATCTGGTTCGCCATATATTGTGCCGTCATTGGCTGCTGTCTGTTAATCTATTCTCTGTTTTGATTGACTACAAGGAGGGTGTCGTCCTCGCTTTCGACAAACCGCTGGGTTGGACATCTTTCCAACTTGTAAGCAAAGTGCGAAATACGCTTTGCCTGCATCTGCATGAGAAAAAACTCAAAGTGGGACATGCCGGTACATTGGATCCTCTGGCAACAGGTGTCCTTCTCATATGCACAGGCAAGGCCACTAAAACAATCGACGAACTCCAGGCAAAAACGAAAGAATACGTTGCCACCTTGCAACTTGGCGCGACAACAGCCAGTTTCGACCTCGAGAAACCCATTGATGCCACATTCCCTACAAATCACATCACTCAAGCCCTTATTGAAGATGCGCTGAAACAGTTTGTCGGGCACATAGAGCAAATTCCTCCTGTCTTTTCCGCAGTCAAGGTTGACGGCAAGCGTGCCTATGACCTTGCCAGAAAGGGACGCGACGTGGAGCTAAAACCGAAAAGTCTGATTATCGATGAAATCGAGATTCTGGACTTCTCTGCAGAAACCATGCAACTGACCCTGCGCATTGTATGCAGCAAAGGCACATATATCAGGGCGCTGGCCCGCGACATCGGCGAAGCCTTGCAGTCCGGTGCTCACCTTATAGCCCTTCGACGCACACGAGTTGGACAATGGCACGTTGACGACTGCCTCACATTAGAAAAATTTGAAGAAACAATATGAAACTATCTCAATTCAAGTACAAGTTACCGGAAGAACGTCTCGCACAGTATCCAACCCCCTTCTCTCCAGGAGAGGAGCGCCCGTACTTCCATCGTGATGAGTGTCGCTTAATGGTGATTCATGCCAAAAGCGGAATCATTGAGCATCGTGAGTCTTTCCGCGATGTCATAAATTTCTTTGACGAGAAAGACTGTTTCGTTTTCAATGACACTCAGGTCTTTCCTGCACGCCTCTATGGTAACAAAGAAAAGACCGGAGCCAAAATTGAGGTATTTCTCTTACGTGAACTGAACCCAAATCAAAACCTTTGGGATGTACTGGTGGATCCTGCGCGCAAGATTCGTATCGGAAACAAGCTGTACTTTGGCGAAGACCAGTCTATTGTGGCAGAAGTTATCGATAACACCACCAGCAGAGGACGCACACTGCGTTTTCTCTATGACGGTCCGCACGACGAGTTCAAACGTATACTTTACGCTATGGGCGAAGCACCGCTTCCCCGTGAAATAATAAAGCGCCCGTCCGAACCGGAAGACCTTGAAGACTTCCAGTGTGTTTTCGCAAAACACGAAGGAGCTGTCACTGTTCCCACGGCAGGACTTCATTTCTCGCCACAGATGCTCAAGATAATGGAAATCAAAGGCATTGAAACTGCTTTCGTAACGCTGCACTGCGGACTTGGATGCTTCCGCGAAATTGACGTAGAGGATCTCACAAAACACAAGATGGACAGCGAAGAGATGCACGTTGATGAAACCGCTTGCGACATCATCAACCGCACCAAGGAAGAAGGTCATCGTGTCATTGCTGTCGGAACCACCGTACAGCGTGTTCTGGAAACAGCAGTCAGTGCCGACGGCAAGCTGAAACCGTTCGACGGATGGACTAACAAGTTCATCTTCCCTCCCTACGAATTCCAGACAGCCGACGCAATGATTGCCAATTTCTATCTTCCCTATTCCTCCCTTCTGATGCTGTCATGCGCATTCGGCGGATATGACCTGGTCATGAAGGCATATAAAGAAGCTCTTAAATACAACGAGGCAGATCCTAAACGCCGCTATCGCTTCGGCACATTCGGAGATGCCATGCTCATACTCAAGGATTGACACACCGGTTATATCTTTCGTTAGGCAGCAATCTCGGGGACAGGAAAAAAAATCTCGAAGATGCCATCTCACTCATCAACGATTCCGTGGGACACGTTTGCCGCGTCTCTTCGTTCATTGAGACCGAACCGTGGGGATTCAAGAGCGAACATTCTTTCCTGAATGCCGCCTGTATGGTAGAGACCGCCCTCACGCCGGAGCAGTGCCTGAATGTCACACAGGAAATAGAGCGAAAGCTCGGACGCACAACCAAGAGTTGTGGCAGCTATCAGGATCGCATTATTGATATCGATATGCTTTCCTACGACGATTTGTGTATCGACACCCCGCAGCTCACGCTACCACACCCAAGAATGCACGAACGCGAGTTCGTCATGATTCCTTTAGAAGAAATTACTCACTGACATGTGGACAGATTTGAGCGCTTGCAACCACATGAAAAAATGCTAAAAACCAAATGAACAATTATCTATTTACATCCGAAAGTGTATCAGAGGGTCACCCCGACAAAGTTGCCGACCAGATCAGTGATGCTGTGTTGGACAAACTCCTGGCCTTCGATCCGAATTCCAAAGTAGCTTGCGAAACACTTGTCACCACCGGACAAGTTATTCTCGCCGGTGAAATCAAGACACAGGCGTATGTGGATCTCCAACGCATCGCCCGCGAAGTAATCAGTCGTATCGGCTACACGAAAAGTGAGTATATGTTCGAGGCCAACTCCTGCGGTGTTCTCTCTGCCATCCACGAACAGAGTGCAGACATCAATCAGGGTGTCGAGCGCGCCAAAGTGGAAGAGCAGGGAGCCGGAGACCAGGGAATGATGTTCGGTTACGCAACATCAGAGACGGAGAACTACATGCCACTCTCTCTCGACCTCGCCCACCGTCTTCTCATCGAACTGGCTGCAATACGCAAGGAAGGCCGTAAGATGACATATCTGCGTCCTGATGCAAAGAGTCAGGTCACCGTGGAATACAACGGCGACAACCGTCCCGTACGCATCGACACCATTGTACTTTCCACACAGCACGATGAATTCGACAGCGACGAACGTATGCAGCAGCAGATTCGTCACGATGTAATCAATATCCTCATTCCGCGCGTCAAGGCAAATATCAAGAACGAAAACATACGGGCTCTTTTTGATTCCGATATCACCTATCATGTTAATCCCACCGGGAAATTTGTCATCGGCGGTCCGCATGGCGACACGGGACTCACAGGCCGTAAAATCATCGTTGACACCTACGGAGGAAAGGGTGCTCACGGCGGTGGTGCATTCTCCGGCAAAGACCCTTCGAAGGTGGATCGCTCGGCAGCGTATGCAGCACGCCACATCGCCAAGAACATGGTGGCCGCAGGAGTGGCAGACGAGATGCTCGTACAGCTCTCATACGCCATCGGAGTGGCACAGCCCGTTAGCATCTATGTGAATACCTACGGAACGTCACACGTGTCTCTCTCCGACGGTGAAATCGCCACAAAGATAGGTGAGATATTCACCCTCACGCCCTACCAGATAGAGAAGCGCCTCAAACTGCGCAACCCCATTTACGAAGAGACCGCAGCATATGGTCACATGGGACGCACTCCGCAAACCGTCACCAAGACGTTTGAGAGTCTCTACAACGGAGGCAGAAAGACCGTTGAGGTGGAACTCTTCACATGGGAGAAACTGGATTACGTTGACCGCATCAAAAAGGCATTCGCACTATGACTATAGCTGTATACTGTGCCAGTAACGACGAGATAGACGCAAAATACTTCAAGGCGGCAGAGCGTCTCGGTCAGCTCATGGCAGAGAGAGGCATCACCATGGTCAACGGTGCCGGGCGCGTAGGACTCATGGGGGCTGCCTCAAATGCATCTCTCAGCAACGGGGGCCGTGTGATAGGTGTCATTCCCGCTTTCATGGTGGAATACGGGTGGAATCATCCCGGATTATCCGAAATGATTCAGACGCCCGACATTCAGTCACGACAGGCAAAGATGGCCGAAATCTCCGACGCAGCAATAGCCTTGCCGGGCGGTGTCGGCACATTGGCAGAACTTTCAGAAGTAATCACTTGGAAACAACTCGGCATATACCACAAACCCATTGTCATCATCAATACTGACGGATATTGGGACGAACTGCTGCTTTATTTTGAGCGTGCATCCAGAGAACATTTCATGCGCAGGCAGAACGCAATCGTCTGGGACGTTGCATCCACACCGGAAGAAGCCATCGATATTATTTTAAGTTCGAAGCACCATTGAATAATCTCTCACTTCTGCAGTACACTCCATCTGAAGACCCCCTGTTTGTATGCCTCTTTACGGTGTGCATGGTACTGTTTGTACCGCTTCTCTTTTTCTGTAGCAAACGTTCCCTGCCGTGGTATCTTCCCCTCTCCCTTTTCGGAGGACTCACGCTCCGCTATCTGCTTAACGACCCCTCTCTTCTGTACATCAGTTGGCTGACTGTCCTGTCCTATTATCTCTACCGTACAATTATGGGAAGATTCATCAACTGGATCTTTTTTACCCACGAAAAAATTTTACAATGGGAACCGTCATACCGCATTTCCCTGCGTGTTGACTACATTCTTTTCGCCCTTTTTCTCAGTTGGCATTTATTTTATGCAAAACCAGACATGTGGAGCCCTTCAGTCCTTCTCCATGGGCTTATTCTATGCCGAATTTGGCTTTACTTTAAATCCTATCCCATATTTTTTTCAAAAATAAGCTCTTGTTTGCACTTTTTTGTGTACCTTTGCACCCTTGAAGTAACACCAATGCTCATAATTTCTACATTATTCAGCATCACAGAATAGAAGTTTAAGGTAAAAATATTGGACCGGACATGATTAAGAAAATTCTCGTTTCGCAGCCTAAGCCCGCCACTGAAAAATCACCCTATTATGAGATTGCCCAGCGATATGGAGTAGAGGTAGTTTTCCGTCCCTTCATCAAGGTGGAAGGTCTGACGCCCGCCGAGTTCCGTTCTCAGCATATCAGCATTCTTGAGCACAGCGCCGTGGTCTTCACTTCCCGCCACAGCATCGACCATTTCTTCGGTCTCTGCAAGGCAATGCGTGTACATATCCCTGAGTCGATGAAGTATTTCTGTCTGAGCGAACAGATTGCGCTCTACATCCAGAAGTACATCCCCTATCGCAAGCGCAAGGTGTTCTACGGTGAAACGGGTAAGATGGAGGCACTTGTGCCGCAGATGTCGAAACATAAGAACGAGCGCTACCTCATTCCTCTGAGCGACGTGCACAACGATTCCATTGCCAATATGCTCGACGAGGCCGGTATTGCACACACCGAAGCTGTCATGTACCGCACCGTGTCCAACGATTTCAAAGAGGGCGAGCCTTTCGACTACGATATGCTCATCTTCTTCTCACCCAGCGGTATTCAGTCGCTTCTGAAGAACTTCCCCAAGTTCAAGCAGAACAACATCGTCATCGCCACCTACGGCCCCACCACTGCACAGAGCGTCATCGACGCCGGTTTGCGCCTGGACCTCCAGGCTCCCAACGACGAGCATCCCAGCATGTCGTCCGCTCTCAACGCTTATCTGCTCAAAGTCAATGACGATTAACGGCCTTCCCAGAGAAGAAAGGCTCAAAAGCCTAAAGGCCATAGAAGCTCTCTTCTCCGGCACAAACCGTTCTGCAACAGATTTTCCCCTGAAAGTCATTTGGTGCAACACCTCCGAGCCGACATCACGTCTGCTCGTTTCCGTTTCCAAGCGGCAGCATCGCAGAGCCGTTGCCCGCAACCGCATCAAACGCCAGATACGCGAGGCCTACCGTCTGCACAAAGATTCCGTCACCACTCCGTGCGACATAGCATTCCTTTGGCTCTCAAAGGATTTCTTTCCCACACCCGTCATAACTAGGAAGGTCACTTCCCTACTCAATAAAATCTCATGCGCCGACTCCTGATTCTTCCCATACGGTTCTATCAGCGGTGCATATCCCCCCTGACACCGCCGTCGTGCCGGTTCACACCGACATGCAGTCAGTATGCCGTTGAGGCTATTGAGAAGCACGGTCCCGTGAAGGGTCTCTATTTGGCCGTTCGCCGCATCCTGAGATGCCATCCCTGGGGAGGTCACGGTTACGACCCTGTTCCATGAATACAAAACAACACAAATAACTCACACACTATGGATTTTAACAAGATTTCCGCTGCAGAAGCCGCAGCACTCATCCAGAACGGCCAGACCATCGGTCTTTCAGGCTTCACTCCCGCAGGTGTGCCAAAATGCACTCCCGCTGAAATAGCAAAGAAGGCAGAGGCAGAGCATGCTGCCGGTCGTCCCTTCAAAATCAGCGTTTTCACCGGTGCTTCCACAGGCCAGAGCTGCGACGGTGCGCTCTCCAACGTCGGCGCCATTGATTTCCGTGCCCCCTACACCACCAACCCCGATTTCCGCAAGAACGTCAACCAGAACACCCTGAACTATTCGGACCTCAACTTGTCCAACATGGCTACACAGATCCGTCAGGGATATCTCGGTCCCGTCAACTGGGCCATCATCGAGGCCTGCGACATCGAACGTGTAGGCACAAAGGCTCACATCTACCTCACAGCAGCCGGTGGTATCTCTCCCACCGTGTGCCGTCTCGCCACCGAGGGTATCATTGTGGAGCTCAACGCCTTCCACTCTCCCAAGAGCAAGGGTATCCACGATGTCTATGAGATTGAGGACCACCCGCATCGCACCCCCATCATGATCAACAAGGCCAGCGACCGCATCGGTAAGCCCTATGTTGAGGTGGACGCTTCTCGCATTGTGGGCGTCGTGGAGTGCAACATCCCCGACGAGGCACGCGCCTTCAAGGATCCCGACCCCATCACGTCGCAGATCGGCCAGAACGTTGCCGACTTCCTGCTCCTCAATATGAAGCAGGGCCTCATCCCCTCTTCATTCCTCAATCTGCAGAGCGGTGTGGGCAGCGGTGCCAATGCTGTGCTCGGTGCTCTGGGCCAGTGCTCCGAGGTGCCCGATTTCAATATCTACACCGAAGTGCTTCAGGACGCTCCCGTGGGCCTTATGAAGCAGGGCCGTGTGCTCTCGGCCAGCGCATGTTCTCTCACCGTCACCAACGAGTGTCTGCTGGACATCTACGACAACATGGACTTCTTCAAGGACAAGCTTGTGCTCCGTCCCTCTGAGATTTCCAACTGTCCCGAGGTCATTGCCCGTATCGGTGTCTGCTCTCTCAACACGGCAATCGAGTGCGACATCTACGGCCACGTCAACAGCACCAAGATCTGCGGCACGAAGATGATGAACGGTATCGGTGGCAGTGCCGACTTCACCAACAATGCCTACCTATCCATCTTCACCTGCGGTTCCACGACTAAGGGCGGTGCCATCTCAAGCATCGTACCGTTCGCCAGCCATATCGACCACACCAACCATTTCATCGATGCTGTCATCACCGAATACGGTGTTGCCGACCTGCGCCACAAGAGCGACATGCAGAAGGCCGAAGCCCTCATCGCCGTTGCACATCCCGACTACCAGCCTATGCTCCGCGACTATCTGAAGTACGCAGAGAAGACCGGCGGTCACACGCACCACTGCCTCTCAGCAGCGTTCGCCATGCACGACACCTTCATCCGCAAGGGTGATATGCGCCTTACCGATTTTTCCGAATACGTGAAATAATCGAGCTCAACTCGGTCTCCCATCCCTCCGACGGATACACGAACCAGTATCCGTCGGCATCGGGAACCTCAATAGCGACGCGAAACAGGTCGCGTCCTTTTTCTAATAGCATCTCCAGACCCTTATCGGATATCTCAAAACAAGGCACCTGCCAGCATTTCGGGCTGTGGCCGGTAGTTTGGTTTGCACGGAACTGCAAATCCCCTGATGTTGTCGGCACGCCTCCGTCGCCGTGTATTATCGACTCCAGGTCGGGTGTTTCACCCGTTCCCACTACAGGATAACTGTCGGCAATACACTTTGCTCTCAGTATTCTGCGGTCCGCTATGTCGAGGAAGAGAAGTCCTCTTCCGGCAGGATAAGTGGGCGCTTGCGGCTTTGATGCCAGGGCAATGGCGAAGATATAGGATGTGTCGGTCAGTTGCTCAAGTCTCACCCACTGCTCCGATGCCTGTCCGTTGGTTGCATGTCCTTCCACTATTGCCTTCGAATCCTCTCCGCGCGGCTTCTTCACCGTCTGCAGCGTGTTGACATCCACTATTTTCTTCGACGGCATCGTGATTCTCACCATCGTTCTTCCGTTGATGGGTTCGGTGATTTGCTTGTATCCGGCCTTTGACACCCGCACCTTGTTCTTATTGCTCTGCACGGGCAGCAGGAAGAGTCCGTTACCGTCTGTCGTTGTCTGGTTGAGCACGCGGTCTCTCTTGTCCACCTCCATCACGGTGGCTCCCTCCACAGCTCCCTGTGCGTCCATCACCTTTCCGCTCACCTGTTGTGCCTTCATTCCGACTGCCGCGCTCAGCAGCAGCACCGTAGTCATTAGTAGGTTTTTCATCTCCTTATTGCTTTTTATCGTAGTTTATTATCATTTCCGCGGCAACGCACAGTTCGTCGTACCACTTTTCTCCAAACCGTCTCACGAGCGCCTCCTTCATGAAGCGATACAGCTCCAGGCCTTCTTTCTCTCCGCGCCTGCGCGCCGCCTCGCATATATTCCAGCGGTGATACTGCAGTCCCACGAGTCCTCCGCCGAAGCGTTTTTCCCTGATGGGATACAGGTGGCATGATATCGGTTTCTCGGGCAGCAGACATCCTTTCGGACCTCTGAACACGCAGTCTCCCCCGTCCACGATGCTTGTCACGAGTTCCCCTTCCGGGTCGGCGTACGCCACTCCCTGCCTGTCCACCACGGTCTGTGCCGAGGCTCTCATTGCGGGCCATATGTCGTCCAGCACGCTTTCTATCCGGGCTATCTCGTCCATTGTCACGGGTGCTCCGGCGTCGCCCTCCTCGCAGCAGCGTCCTGTGCAGGCACTTATGTCGCACGCAAACTTCTCCGTGATGATGTCCGTATGCACGATGACATCGCCCACTTGCAGCATCGGAGGCAGTTCATTCACCATTGTATCGCCTCCTTTCCGTGTTCTGTGAGATAGCGGTTGCACAGTTCGAAATGATGATTTCCGAAGAATCCCCTGTATGCCGACAGCGGACTCGGGTGTGCGCTCCTCAGTATGAGATGCCTCTTCCCGTCGATGAGCGATGCCTTCTTTCCAGCCGGTGCCCCCCACAGCATGAACACCAGTCCGTCCCTCTCCTCGGAGAGCGTTTTTATCACGGCGTCCGTGAATGTCTCCCATCCCCGTCCCGAGTGACTGAATGCCTGGTGTGCCCTCACCGTGAGACAGGTGTTGAGCAGGAACACTCCCTGCCGGGCCCAGCGTGTCAGGTTGCCCGACTGCGGTATCTCCGCCCCCGTCTCGTCCTTCACCTCCTGGAATATGTTGCGCAGCGAGGGCGGGAACTGCACCCCTTCGGGCACTGAGAAACACAGGCCGTGTGCCTGTCCCTCGCCGTGGTAGGGGTCCTGCCCCAGTATCACCACGCGCACCTTGTCAAAGGGCGTAGTGTCGAAGGCGTTGAAGATGAGCTGTCCCGGCGGATAACAAACACAGGAGCCATACTCCGAGCGAACGAATCGTGTCAGTTCCTCAAAGTACGGCTTCCCGAATTCCTTATCCAGATGAGCCTTCCAGCTATCTTCTATCCTTACATCCACTAGTCACTTATCAGGCACTTGCCCGTCATTTCCTCCGGTTGCTCCAGACCCATGATGTGCAGGATGCTGGGTGCCACGTCGGCCAGCACTCCGGCTTCCACCTTGGCCTGCTTGTTTTCGGTCACGTAGATGAAGGGCACAGGGTTGAGCGAGTGTGCCGTGTTGGGCGTACCGTCGGGGTTCAGCGCGTTGTCGGCGTTTCCGTGGTCGGCGATGATTATTGTCTCGTAGCCGACAGCCTTCGCAGCCTCCACCACTTCGCTCACGCACTTGTCCACAGCCGCCACGGCCTTCTCTATTGCCTCATACACTCCCGTGTGGCCCACCATGTCACCGTTGGCGAAGTTCACCACGATGAAATCGTACTTGTCTTCCTTTATGGCAGCCACCAGTTTGTCCTTCACCTCGAAGGCCGACATCTCGGGCTTGAGGTCGTAGGTCTGCACTTTGGGTGAAGCCACCAGCACGCGCTCCTCGCCGTCGTATGGAGCCTCGCGACCGCCGTTGAAGAAGAATGTCACGTGTGCATACTTCTCCGTCTCGGCTGTGTGAAGCTGTGTCAGTCCCTTCTGCGAGAGATATTCGCCCAGCGTGTTCTCCACGTTCTCCTTGGGGAAGAGGATGTGCACGCCCTTGAACGATGCGTCGTAGGGTGTCATGCAGTAGTACTGCAGACCGGGTATTGTCTTCATGCCCTGCTCCGGCATATCCTGCTGTGTGAGTGCTATTGTGATTTCCTTGGCGCGGTCGTTGCGGTAGTTGAAGAATATCACCACGTCGCCCTCCTTGATGGTGCCGTCCACGGTGGCATTGTGTATGGGTTTGATGAATTCGTCCGTCACGCCCTCGTCATAGCTCTCCTGCATTGCCTGCACCATGTCGGTGGCCTGCTTTCCCTCGCCGTTCACGATGAGGTCGTAACCCACCTTCACGCGCTCCCACCTCTTGTCGCGGTCCATGGCGTAGAATCGGCCCACGATGCTTGCTATGGCTGCGTTGCCGACCTTCTTGCATTCATCTGTCACCTGCTGTATGAAACCCTTGCCGGACTGCGGGTCTGTGTCGCGGCCGTCCATATAGCAGTGCACGAAGGTGTTCTTCACGCCGTATTCCTTACCTATCTCGATGAGTTTGAACAGGTGGTCGAGCGACGAGTGCACACCGCCGTTTGATGTCAGACCCATCAGGTGTACGCTCTTGCCCTGCTCCTTGGCGTATGTGTATGCAGAGATTATCTCCTTGTTTTTGAGGATGCTTCCGTCCTTGCATGCGCGGTTGATTTTCACGAGGTCCTGATACACGATGCGTCCTGCGCCGATGTTGAGGTGTCCCACTTCGGAGTTGCCCATCTGTCCGTCGGGCAGTCCCACGTTCTCACCGCATGCCAGCAGATAGCTGTTGGGGTAGTTTTCTGCCAGATAGTCCATGTAGGGTGTCGGTGTGTTGTAGATCACGTCGCCCTTACCCTTGTTACCGATTCCCCATCCGTCGAGGATCATCAAAAGTGCTTTCTTTGCCATATCTTTATAAATTTTCTGTTTGTTTTTCGTGCATATCATGCCCCCAATAAATGCAAAGGTACAACTTTTTTTCTCCGTTTCCAAATTTTTGGCGGATTTTTTTGTTTTGTAAAAGTACACCTTTACAGTATATATATGCAGTTGCAAGTAGACGATTTTACAAATTAACAAATTGATACAATCTGTAAACCGTAATTGGTAAACCAAACTTTTATCTTTTGTCTTTTGTGTTCTTTAAGTCATATTGGTTGCAATGGCAAAATAAAGAGAAAGAGAGTGTCAACTTTTGTTTAACGGAAATGTTTGTCTGCGCATCTGAGGGCACGACGCCATCGTCAGTTGGCCGACGCATCGTGCTTCAGGAAATCCAGCGACTGACTGCGCAGATAACCGCTGATGTCGTAGACCATGAAGAACCTTTCAGGATGGTGCACTCCATACACCGTGGCCGCTCCGCCTCCCATCGAGAAACCCGCAATGGCACGCCCCGCCTTGTCGATACGAACGCGGTAGGTCTTCTCCACGTAGGGAATCAGTTCCTGGAAGAAATACTCCTCGTATCGCCAGTCGAGCGCACCGTCCTCACCTTCCGTGGCATTGAAATACATCATATTCTGCTGATTGCCCTCCGGACACACGATGACCATATCGCCCACAGCACCGCAACGGACGAGGCTGTCGGCAAGTTGCGAGACATGGTGGTAGCGCTCGTAATCCGTGTGAGCCCCACCACCGCCGTGCATTAGATAGAGCACGGCATCTTCAGGGAAAGGAATCTGCCGGAGTCGCCCTCGCCGGCTGACGCACTGCGGCTAGCCTGTGCATCGCTGACGATAGCGTACACCGCACAGCGTATCTCGTCGACCGTGCCGAAGAGAAGATAGTATTCGTAGTCCACGATACTGTTCTTGCGCATGAGCAGTTTGCGAACCGGAGCGATATAAGACGTGGCATGGTCCTTGGCCTCTCCGCTGCGTGAAGGACGGTGACGGCCCGCCATGAAATGCTCGGCTTCGGGACTGTAGACACCTATCCCCCATCCGTCATCACCGATGAAGGCCATCCACTTTTCCGCTACATCGCGGTAGGTGCCCCAGCGGTAGCCCTTCTCACCGTAGGTCAGTTGCTCCACAGCGATGCTGTCGGCGGGTGCGGCTGTGAACGGATGCTCGCCGCGATAAGCGTAGAGATGGTTCAGGGACGAGATGGGATAGACGGCAGGTATCTCCTGATCGTTGAGGGTGCTGTCGCCGTAGATATTATCCGTGCGATGGCAGGTGAGGCGGCAGTGTACATGCACCATATTGTCCTTCAAGGTGGTCCACTGCTCCATCTCGGCCTCAGCAGGGCGATTGTCCATATCCCACAGCATGGGTATGCACTTCACGTAGGTGGACTGCCCGTCGCAACGGCTCTCCAGTATCTTGGCGCGGTTGCGCTTGTAGTCGCCCGCCTGTATGGGGTTCCAGCACCACGGCGACCACGAAGGGCTCTGCCCCTCGGACTGACGGTTCACCAGCTGTCCGGCATAGTAGGACTGCTGTATGTATCTGCCCTCGTCGCTTATGTTGATGTAGTTGCGCTTGCGCCCGTCGCGACCGATAAAACAGATGCCGCCGCCGCGTGTGAGATCCTGCCGCAGCGTGATGCGTCCGTTGCTCACCTCAAGATAGTCGCTCTTCTTTCCCTGCATGTCCACAGACAGCTGAAAGAGGAGCAGTAATGCCAGAAAAAGAGTCTTTCTCATCATCGTTTCATGTTTTCACGATGCAAAGATAAGGAAAAATTCCAAAGCACAGCAAATGCACTTTGGAATTTATGTATTTTTAGGACATGTGGCGCGTGTTTTTTCACACCATACGTCAATATGCCTGCTCATGCACGCCCTTGACGGCTCTGCCGCTGGGGTCATTCATATTCTTGAAGGCCGCATCCCATTCGAGGGCGATGGCTGTGGAACATGCCACAGAAGCCTCCTGGTTCACACTGCGGGCAGCGGAGTCGCTGGGGAAGTGCTCTGCGAAGATGCTGCGGTAGAAATACTCCTCCTTGTTGAGCGGCGGGTTGACGGGGAAACGCTCTGCGGCGTGTGCCATCTGTTCGTCGGTAACGGCTTCGGATGTTATCTTCTTCAGAGTGTCTATCCACGAATAACCCACACCGTCGCTGAACTGCTCCTTCTGTCTCCATGCAATCTCATCGGGCAGCATGTCGGCAAAGGCCTCGCGCACAATCTTCTTCTCAATGGTTGAGCCGGGACACATCTTCACACTTGGATTCGTGCGCATAGCCACATCAAGGAACTCCTTGTCGAGGAATGGAACACGGCCCTCCACACCCCATGCCGAAAGACTCTTGTTGGCACGTAGGCAGTCGTAATAGTGGAGCTTGGAGAGTTTGCGCACGGTCTCGTCGTGGAAGTCCTTGGCCGTCGGGGCTTTGTGGAAATAGAGATATCCGCCGAATATCTCGTCTGCACCCTCGCCGGAGAGCACCATCTTGATACCCATCGATTTGATGACGCGGGCCAGCAGATACATAGGCGTGGATGCCCGGACGGTGGTCACATCGTATGTCTCGATGAAGTATATCACGTCGCGTATGGCATCAAGTCCCTCCTGTATGGTATAGTTGATTTCATGGTGGACAGTGCCGATATGCTCAGCCACGAGCCGTGCCTTTGTCAGGTCGGGAGCCCCCTTCAAACCTACTGCGAAGGAGTGCAGGCGGGGCCAGTAGGCACGGGTCTGCGAACCATCCTCAATACGCATTTGGGAGAATTTCTCTGCGATGGCGGAGATGACAGATGAATCCAAGCCGCCGGAGAGCAGCACACCGTAGGGCACGTCGCTCATCAGCTGGCGCTTCACAGCATCCTCCAGAGCGTCGTGGATGGCGTCCACCGATGCCGGATTATCCTTCACGGCATCGTATTCGAACCAGTCGCGACGGTAATAGCGCTTAATACCGGGTTCCTTGCTCCAGTAGTAGTGTCCGGGCAGGAAGGGTTCATAGCTCTCGCACTGACCCTCCAGCGCCTTCAGTTCGGAGGCCACATAGACGGTGCCGTCGCTGTCGTAACCGATATATAAAGGAATAACACCGATGGGGTCGCGGGCAATGAGAAATTCGTCCTTCTCGTCGTCATAAAGCGCGAAGGCAAAGATACCGCTGAGGTCTTCGAGGAAGTTGATACCCTTCTCGCGATAGAGGGCGAGAATCACCTCGCAGTCGCTGCCCGTCTGGAACTCGTACTGCCCGGCGAAGCGGCGGCGTATCTCCTGATGATTGTATATCTCGCCGTTGACGGCCAGCACCTGTTTGCGGTCGGGCGAGAACAGGGGTTGCCCGCCGCTCTCGGGGTCGACGATAGAGAGTCGTTCGTGGGCGAGGATAGCACTGCCGCCGCAGTATATTCCACTCCAGTCGGGACCGCGATGACGTATCTTCTGACTCATGCACAGCGCTTTCCGACGCAGTTCCGGCGTCTGCTGCTTCACATTAAAAATACCTACTATTCCACACATAATATTCAGTTCAAAGTTAAAAGTTCAAAGTTAAAAGTTTATTGTTGGGACTGCATATTGCGATTCTCCACATATTTTACAAAGGCCTGGTTCACGAGACGGTTGCCGCCGGGTGTGGGATACTGACCCGTGAAGTACCAGTCGCCGTGATGGTCGGGACATGCGGCATGAAGACCTTCTATCGTCTGAAAGACAAATTCCACGGGAGCCTGCATACCGGCAGGGCGCAGCATCTCCGCCATCTTGCGGTTGATGTCGTCCACGGTGAACGGTTCGTAGAGAGCACAGACGCAGTTTCTCTGCTCCGCCTTCGGTTTACTGAGCTCCGCATGGCATGCTTCGTAGACATTGTGGAGCAACTGCCACATACCGCGCTCCTCAATGAGGGCGATGGTGGCACGGAAGGCGCAGAACTCCTCCAGACGGGGCATATCGATGCCGTAGTAGTCGGGATAGCGTATCTGCGGCGAACTGCTGACCATCACAATCTTCTTGGGATGCAGGCGGTCGAGTATCTTGAGGATGCTCTCCTTGAGGGTGGTGCCGCGCACTATGCTGTCGTCGATGATGACAAGGTTGTCCACATAGGGTCGCAGCGAACCATAAGTGATATCGTAGACGTGCGAGGCAAGGTCGTTGCGCGAACCGGCCTCCGTGATGAACGTGCGCAGTTTGATGTCCTTCCACGCCACCTTCTCGCTGCGCACATAGAATCCCTGACTACGCAAACCCTCCATCATACCGTAGAACGCCACTTCTGCCGTGTTGGGGATGAAGGAGAAGACGGTATGGTCGGTGTCGCCTCCGATGGCACTCAGGATGGGAGCTGTGAGCTGCTGTCCCAGTTGCTTGCGCTCGTGGTAAATGTCGCTGTCGTTGCCTCGGCTGAAATAGATACGCTCGAACGAACAGCGCGACTGCTGTTTAGCCTCCAGGATGGTCTCCAGAGAAGAGGTGCCGTCTTTGTGGATAATCAGCGCCTGACCGGCAGGCAGTTCCTCGACGGCTTCACTGGTGAGGTCGAAAGTGGTCTGCAGGACGGCACGCTCGCTGGCTACGGCAATCACCTCGTCGTCCCTGTAGAAGAATGCGGGACGTATGCCCCAGGGGTCGCGCATTGCGAACATCTCGCCCGAACCCGTCATGCCGCACATCACATAGCCGCCGTCGTAGTCGGCCATCGTGGTGCGCAGCACATTGGCCATCTGCACGTGGTCCTCAATGTGGCGCGTGATGTCGGTATTCTCCAGCCCCTGCGCTTTGGCTTCCACAAAGCAACGCTCCACCTCGCGGTCCAGCCGGTGCCCCATCCACTCCAGCGTAATATACGAGTCGCTGTAGATGCGCGGCGACTGTCCCTGCTGTATTATCTTTTCGAAGATTTCATCGATATTCGTCATGTTGAAGTTGCCGCACAGGCAGAGGTTCTTCGCCCTCCAGTTGTTGCGGCGCAGGAAGGGATGCACGTACTGCAGCCCGCTCTTTCCCGTGGTGGAGTAGCGCAGATGTCCCATATAAAGCTGGGCATCGGTCCACTCATGCGTCACGTGGTCGAATATCTCCGTGATGGCATCCTTGCCCAGAGCTTTTTCGCGGAACATATATTCCGTGCCGACGGGAGCATCCATATTCACGCAGGCAATACCGGCACCCTCCTGACCGCGGTTGTGCTGCTTCTCCATCATGAGATAGAGCTTGCTGAGGCCGTAGGACTGTGTGCCGTATTTCTCCCGGTAGTATTTTTGCGGTTTCAGAAGCCTCACCAGAGCCACGCCGCATTCATGCTTCAGCTGTTCCATTTACACATGTTTTTATGAAATCCATGAAAAGCGGGTGCGGACGCAGCACTGTGGATGAATACTCCGGGTGGAACTGCGTGCCGATATACCACTTCAGGGCAGGTATCTCGACTATTTCCACGAGGTCGGCGGCAGGATTTATGCCGACACATTTCATACCCTTTGTCTCGTACTCTTCCTTATATTTATTATTGAACTCATAGCGATGGCGGTGACGCTCCTTGATAACCGTCTCCCCTCCGTAGAGTTCGAAGGTGCGACTGCCAGGCACGAGTTCGCACTCGTAGGCTCCCAGACGCATCGTACCGCCCATCTCCGTGATACTCTTCTGCTCCTCCATCATATCGATGACGTTGTGCGGTGTGTCGGGATTCATCTCGGCACTGTTGGCATCCTTGTAACCCAACACGTTGCGGGCAAACTCTATCACCATCATCTGCATTCCCAGACAGATGCCGAAGGTCGGTATGTCGTGGGTGCGGGTATATTCCGTGGCGATGATTTTGCCCTCAATGCCGCGCTGTCCGAAACCCGGACAGATGACCACACCCGTCACGCCGCTGAGTTTCTCTGCAACATTCTCCTCCGCTATCTCCTCGCTGTTTACAAAATGTATCTTCGTCTTCACGTCGTTGTATATGCCGGCCAGATTGAGACTCTCGCGAATTGACTTGTAAGCATCCTGAAGGTCGTACTTGCCCACCAGTGCGATGTGTACCTCGCGAGCGGCGTCGCGCTGCTTCTGGAGGAAATTGTTCCAGGGCTTCATCGTGGGCGTCTCACCCACGGGAATACCTATCTTGCGCAGTATTGCAGCATCGAGTCCCTGTCGCTGCATACGTACGGGCACCTCGTAGATGCTGGGCACATCCTCGCTCTGCACCACACATTCCAAGTCGACGTTGCAGAACGAAGCCACCTTCAGACGCATCGAATCGTCCAGATGACGCTCCGTACGCAGCACCAGGATGTCTGGCTGAATACCCATTCCCTGCAGTTCCTTCACGGAGTGCTGGGTGGGTTTCGTCTTCAGTTCGTCGGCAGCCTTCAGGTACGGCACGTAGGTCAGGTGCACGCAGACGGCATCGCGGCCCAGTTGCCAGCGCAGTTGTCGGATGGCTTCCATGAACGGAGCACTCTCGATGTCACCGATAGTGCCGCCAACTTCCGTTATCACGAAATCCAAATCCTCGCCATGCTCGTCTTCACGAAGCATCCTGCGCTTTATCTCGTCCGTGATGTGCGGCACCACCTGGATGGTCTTGCCCAAATAGTCGCCGTGACGCTCGCGGTCGATGACGGTTTTGTAGATGCGACCCGTTGTGATGGAGTTGTGGCGCGTGGTGTGAATACCCGTGAACCGCTCGTAGTGACCCAGGTCGAGGTCGGTCTCCATACCGTCCTCTGTGACGTAGCACTCGCCGTGCTCATAGGGATTCAGCGTGCCGGGGTCGATATTGATGTAAGGGTCGAACTTCTGTATGGTGACCTTGAACCCACGTGCCTGCAACAATTTGCCGATACTGGCAGAGATGATACCCTTGCCCAGCGATGAGACTACACCGCCCGTGACGAAGATGTATTTGGTGTTCATCTTTTTATCTCGAATTGTCATTTTGTTCAAAATTTGCCGCAAAGGTATGACATTTTGTTCGATTATGCAAAATATTCACAACAAAAAGTAAACAAAATGCCGCTTTCTTTGATATATTTCATTGCACCGCTCGATTTTATCCTTACATTTTGTCACCAAAAAACACTAATATTCCAAATAAAAGTAGTAACTTTGCGGGCGAAAAACCTATATATTGGCAAAACAAAAACCCTTTTAACAGCCAAATCCTTCGTCACCATGAAGAAAATCATACTATCCCTCTTCCTTGCCATCCTCGCAATTACAGCGACGGCGCAAATCAAAGTGGAAGTCAGCGAAACCGTCGAACTGCTGAGCATCCTTGCACGCACGGCAGGCTATCCGGAGTATAGTATGGATTTGGCCGGGCAGTACACCACGGACACCGAAACGTGGTTTGCGCCCTACAGGCAGCACGCAGCCGTCGCCCTCGCTCAGGACATCCGTGCCAAGTACGGTATCGGTTACGAGCGCATAATGAACATGGCTGTTCACCTCGACATCGAAAAGGGCAAACTCGCGCTCATCGGCAATCGTGCCGAACTGAACAACGGCGTATACAACGGCTGGCAGAACGTTGATGTCGATGACTTCGTGGAAAAGCTCAATCAGTTTTACAAAGACACACGTTTCCACAAGTTCTTCGAGCAGCATCGCGCCTTCTACGATGAGGGGATAAAGAACTTCGAGACTGAAGTTCTGCCCACATTCCATCAGAAGTGGTACGCCGGTTTCTACGGCACGGAAGCCCCCGGACAGTTTCACATCGTCATCAATTTCACCTACGGACGCCACAACAACGGTGCGAACCGCCAACTTCCCGGTCAGCCTTTCGAGGTGTTCGCAATCATGGGCTACCAACTCAACCCCGCGACGGCACAGCCCCAATGGTTTCCCGACATCCTTATCCACGAGTTCAACCACTCTTTCGTGAATCCTCTGCTTGACAATGCAACCAATGCCGCCCTCATCGAGAAGGTGGGTCAGAGGCTCTACACGTGGTCGCAGCCCGAGATGAACAACCAGGCCTACAACGACTGGCGCATCGTCATCAACGAGAGCGTCGTCCGCGCAGCCGTCTTCATCTATATGAAGGACAACGGACTCGTCAGCAAACAGACGCTCAACGACATGTTCAACGAAATATGGCGCAACGGTTTCCGCTGGACACCCGAACTAGTCGCCAGCCTCCGCTACTATGCCAACAACCGCGACAAGTACAAGACGCTGGGTGACTATTATCCCGAAATAGCCAAATGTCTTGAGAAATACATTATTGACGAAGCGGGACGAATGCAAAACGCCTTGAAATAATAGAGGTATCAATCATTAAACACCATGAAAAAATTACTTATTATAGTGTGTGCGATGTGTTGTTATTTGATGGCACAAGCACAACCAGCTGGAGGTTTCGGAGGCGTCCAGAAACCGAAAGCAGAACTTCCCACCTCTCAGGAGTGGAAGGATGTCAACTATGCCGGCGACGACCAAGTCTATCACACCTGCGACATCTACCTGCCTAAGAAAGAGGCTGCCAGCTATCCCGTCGTGATACACATCTACGGTAGCGCGTGGTTCAACAACAACGGCAAGGGTATGGCCGATCTCGGCACCATCGGTCGTTCGCTGCTCGAAGCCGGCTATGCCGTCGTCTGTCCCAACCACCGCAGCAGCGCGGATGCCAAGTGGCCTGCCCAGATTCACGACATACGTGCCGTCATCCGTTTTGTGCGCGGTGAGGCTGCGA
>JAGDCM010000117.1 GCA_017958545.1 Bacteroidaceae bacterium
AATGCCGGTGACGTAGTCGGAGAAGTCCACCTTGCGCACCTCGTGCATCATCATCACGCCGACCACAATCAGAGCCGAAGCGGTAGCCTGGGCGGGAATGGCGAGGAAGAGGGGAGCGAAGAGCAGGGCCACGGCGAAGCAGAGCGCAGTGGTGATGCTGGTGAGACCGGAACGGCCGCCGACGTTGACGCCGGAAGCGCTCTCGACATAGGTGGTCACGGTGGAGGTGCCGAGCATGGCGCCTACGGTGGTGCCGACGGCATCAGCCATGAAGGCCTGGCTCAGACGCCACACATTGCCCTTCTCGTCGACCATGCCGGCGCGGTTGGAAACGCCCAGGAGGGTGCCGATGGTGTCGAACATGTCGATGAAGAGGAACGTGAGCACGCAGATGGCCATATCCACGGTGAGCACGTTGTGCCACTCAAACTTCCAGAAGATGGGCTCGATGGAAGGCGGCACGGAGATGATGCCGTTGAAGTGGGTGATGCCCAAGGGGATGCCCACAACGGTGGTGACGAGAATGCCGATGAGCAGCGCACCCGTAACACCCTTGACCAGCAGAGCCGACGTCAGCAGAATGCCGCCGATGGCCAGCAGGACAGCGGGATCGTGGAGATTGCCCAGCGTGAGGAACGTAGCCTCGGAAGAAGCCACGATGCCGGCGCTCTTGAGGCCGATGAAAGCGATGAAGAGGCCGATGCCCGGGCTGATGGCGCGACGGAGCACAAGAGGAATGGCCTCGACAATCTTCTGGCGCATGCCCGTGAGGGTGAGCAGCACGAAGATGATACCCTCAATGAGGACAGCCGTCAGGGCAAACTGCCAAGTGTAGCCCATCGTGATGCACACGGTGAAGGCGAAGAAGGCGTTCAGACCCATGCCGGGAGCCAGCGCGAAAGGCAGCTTGGCGTAGAGGGCCATGATGGCGGTGGCCACAACGGCCGAGATGCAGGTCGTGGTGAATACGGCGCCCTGGTCCATACCGGTGGCTGAGAGAATGCTGGGGTTGACGGCCAAAATGTAGGCCATCGTGAGGAAGGTGGTGATACCGCCGATGACCTCCTTGCGGACAGTCATCGTGGCGGCATCAAAACCGAAGAGTTTCTTCAACATAATTTTTAAATTTATGTCTTACTTCTTACTTCTAACTTCTAACCTCTTAGATATCCCACTTGACAGCGATGGTGGGGTTGATGAAGAACGTCTTGTTCGTGTTGCTGCCGTAAGGAGTGCCGTAGATGAAGTTGTTGCTGATCTCAACCTCGGTACCAACAGAGAGACGGTTGCTGGTCTTGCCCTTGTTGACAACGTGGAACCAGAACTGAGGCTCTGTCAGGAATACGAGACCCTTCTGCTGATCGAAACCGGCCTTGAAGTTGCTGCCCCAGCCGTACCACAAATCGGCGAAACCGCTGAAGGTGCAGAGGTCGTTGGCAAAGGTGATGTTCCAGATAGGAGTGATCTGGAAGCTGGGATGTGCATCGTGAGTAATGAGACCAAGCTCATCGGTCTGGTTGAAGAACTGCTTGTACATCACCTGCAGAGTGAAGGTCTTCTTGAAGTCGGCGCTGTGCCAGTTCCAAGCGGGACCTACGAGTGCAGCCTGCTGGAAGGACTTGCCGCCGAGAGAAAGACCGCCGTCATACTCGATGTGGGCGGAGAAGTTGTGCTTGTTGTTGCGCTTTACCTTGTAGAAGGTGAAGTCACGGCTAACCTCCCAGTAGGCACCGATAGTACCGCGAATGGGGTCGTCAACGGTTGCGCCGGTTGCGTCAACGTAGCGGGTGTTGCCGCAGTAGTCGAAATCTACGAAGAAGTAGGTGGAACCCAGACGGTCTGCCTTGAACATCTCCACTGTGGTGGTTACCTGACCGCGGTTGCTCTCATCGTTGGGATAAAGCTGACGACCGAGATCGTAGTGCAACTGGATGTTTACCTGTGCGCTGGCTGCCATACTGATGGCTGCTGCAGCAAGAACAAATAATTTTTTCATAACTTTAAATTTTAAAATTAAAATTAATAATGAAAAAGGGGGTTAATATTTATGTTTGATGTTTGATGTCAGACGTTTTGTCCGGGCTTCTCCTTGCCGTGTACGCTCTTCACCTTCATACCCAGTTTGCCGGGCAGGACGGCGTTGAGGAAGATGCCTACGAGAGCGGCAAGAGCCAAACCGGAGATGTGGATGGGACCGATGGCAACGTTGTCGCCGGCACCGTACTTCACACCGATGGCGATGACAAGTATCAAGGCTGCTACGAATACGTTACGGGAAGAACTGAAGTCAACACCGTCCTCCACCAGATTGCGCACACCAACGGCTGATATCATGCCGTAGAGAATGAGGCTCACGCCGCCGATGGTGGCTGCGGGCATCAGACCGATGAGGCAGGCAAACTTGGGACAGAACGACAGGATGATGGCGAAGACTGCTGCCAGGCGGATTACAGCGGGGTCGTAGACCTTCGTGAGGTTGAGCACGCCGGTGTTCTCACCGTAAGTGGTGTTGGCGGGAGCTCCGAAGAGAGAAGCCAGCGCTGTGGCGAGACCGTCGCCTGTGAGGGTGCGGTGCAGACCGGGCTGTGCCAGGAAGTCCTTGCCCACAGTAGAAGAGATGGCGCACATGTCACCGATGTGCTCCATGATGGTGGCGAAGGCGATGGGGATGATGGCGATGATGGTGGAGATGAGGAATGTGGTGTCCATGTTGTCGAAGACTGCGAGAACCGTCTGACTCCTGGTAAAGGGCAGGCCCACCCACGCAGCATCGTTGAGCTGGGCGAAATTTACCTCACCCATTGCAGCTGCAAGCGCGTAGCTCACAAAAACACCCAGAAGGATGGGGATAATCTTCACGATGCCCTTGCCCCACACACTGGAGCAGATGACTGTGACGATGGCCACGATGGCGAGGAGCCAGTTTGTGGTACAGTTCTGCACAGCGCTGCCGGAGAGCACCAGACCGATGGCAATCACCATAGGACCTGTAACCACGGGCGGGAAGAAGCGCATGATTTTCTCTGTGCCGAAAGCCTTGATGAGTCCTGCCATGATGAAATAGCAGAGTCCGGCGAAGAAGACACCGATGCAGGCGTAGTCGAGAGCCAGCGTCTCAGTCATTCCCTGTTCCATGCCGAGCACCTTGACGGAAGCGTAGCCGCCCAGGAAGGCAAACGAGGAACCGAGAAAGGCTGGCACCTGAAACTTGCTGACGCAATGGAACACAAGTGTGCCGATGCCGGCGAACAGCAGAGTCGAGGACACAGACAGGCCCGTCAGCACAGGCACCAGTACCGTGGCGCCGAACATAGCAAAAAGATGCTGGATACCTAGAATGATGTACTTGGGCATGCCCAGCGTCTTGGCATCCGTGATGCCTTCTTTTGGAGTGATGTTCATAACGTTGATGTAGTTAAGTTATATGTATAAGGGATATTGCAAAATGCTATTGCTGAGGTGCTTTGTAGCGTATCACGTCCATAATCTGGGTTTCCGTGATGCCTGCCACAATCCAGTCGCCCATGCCCGTGGAGAGCGTCTTCTCCAGGCTGGCGAGAGCCGCGTTGACGGAAGTGCCCTGCACGAGCATCGTCTGCACAGCGCGCTTCTCCTTCTCGGTCTTGTCGTCGATGATGATGAATGCCACGCGAGCCTTGTACCATTTGTCGGCGGCGGCGTCCTCCGATTCGATGACCTCTGTGATGCGTGCCTTCTTGATGTCGGTCACTTCAAACTCGCCGCTGGAATACACGGCTACTTCCTTGGTGATACGCTCCTCGGCCTCGGTGAACGAAAGAGCGTCCACGACGTATTGCTCGGGGATTTTCTTGATCAGTCCGTTCTCAACAATCTTGTCGTACTTTACTTTTACTTCAAACAGTTCCATTGAAATATGCTTTTTGTCGTTTTTTCTTTTCTGGGTCGTGCTCACAGAACACGCGTTCCATAGTGTAGGGGTGGTATCCTGTGCAGAATATCGTGGTGGAGAGCGTGAGCGGAGTGGGGGTGAAGTCCTGCACCTGGTCCGTCATGAGGTGAAGAGCCTGGGTGGCCTGGCTCAGCGCCTTCATGTCGCGCTCCTCGCATCCCGGGTGGGACGATATAAAATAAGGTATTATCTGCTGGCGGAGTCCTGCCTTGCGGCATTCGCTGTCGAACACCTGCTTGAAACGATGGAACAGCGTGAAGGACGGTTTCCTCATTATTGCCAGCACGTGGTCTTCGGTATGCTCCGGAGCCACCTTCAGTCGTCCCGACACGTGGTGTGTGATGAGACGGCTGGTGTAGCGGCGCGCTTCGCTGTTGAGGCGCTCGTCCTTCCAATCGTGCAGCAGCATATCGTAGCGCACACCGCTTCCGATGGTGCAATGCTTCACAGTCGGCATCTCCGACACCTCTTTATATATGTCGATGAGAGGGGCGTGGTCGCCGTTGAGATTGGGGCAGATGGCGGGATGTATGCACGAGGGCCGGGCGCACTTGCGGCACGCCTTGATATTCTTGCCTCCCATGCGGTACATATTCGCCGATGGACCTCCGAGGTCTGTGATGGTGCCTTTGAAATCGGGCATCTTCACCAACTGTGCCACTTCTCTCATGATGCTTTCCCTGCTTCTCGAGGCAATGAACTTGCCCTGGTGGGCCGATATGGTGCAGAAGGCACAACCGCCGAAGCATCCCCTGTGGAGCGTCACCGAGTGGCGTATCATCTCGTAGGCCGGAATGCGCTTTCCCTTGTATTTCGGGTGCGGCAGCCGTGTGTAGGGGAGGTCGAACGATGCGTCTATCTCCTCCGTTGTCATCGGGGGATAGGGAGGATTCACCACCACGTTGTCCTGCACCAAAGTGGCGGCATCCATCTTGTTGCTCTCTTCCTCCACATGACGGAAATTCTCCGCGTGCATTTTCGGATTCTGCAGACAGTCGTTGTATGAATGCAGCGTGATGACCCCTTCGCCGCCGGGCCGTTCGGAGTCGGATGCAAGATATACCGTCTGCCTGACATCGAGGCAGGTCTTGCGGAAGGTGTCTGACGTGCAGTAGGATTCTCCCGTTTCGTCGTATCCCAGCGTCTCGTCGTACTCCTCAAGGGCCTCCATGAGTCTGCCCACAATCTCCCTCGTGGCATTCTCTCCCATACCGTAGGTGATGGCATCTGCTCCCGAGGGGATGAGTATGGATGGCAGTATCTTGTCCTGCCAGTAGTCATAGTGTGCCACGCGACGCAGCGAAGCCTCTATACCGCCGGCTATGACGATGCTGTCGGGATAGAGCTGCTTCAGAATGCGGGTGTACACGATGGTGGGGTATTCCGGACGCATATCGTGGCGGCCGTCGGGAGAATAGGCATCCTCGCGGCGCAGACGTCGTGCGGCCGTGTATTTGTTCACCATCGAATCCATAGCTCCCGGCGAGATGCCGAAGAAGAGACGCGGGCGTCCCAGGCGTTTGAAATCGCGCAGGTCGCCGTGCCAGTCGGGCTGGGGCACAATGGCCACGCGCAGTCCCTCGGCCTCCATCACACGCCCGATGACAGCCATTCCGAACGACGGGTGATCCACGTAGGCGTCTCCCGAGAAGAGAATGACGTCCGCTTTCTCCCAGCCTCTTTCGGCCATTTCCTTGCGTGTGGTAGGTAACCAGTTCAACTGTGCAACTTATTTGCCGGAGTTCTCGATATAGAGCAGTATCAACTGATGCAGCCCGAAGGCTTTCATGTTGTCGTGGAAGAGGACGTCCTTGCAAAGCTGCAGGAGGTCTTCGTTGTCTTCCGTGTGTTCCAGCAGCGCTTTTACGTTGAGCTGAAGTTTGTTGAGAGACGTGTCGTCCACCATTCCCGACGAATCGATGAGGTCGGAGAGCAGGTTGTATTTCTCAAGTGTCTTCAGATGCTCCATCGTGACGTCGATGAAGCGCGAACCTTTCATATTACATTGTATTCTCATGGGATGAGGAATTTTAGTGAAGCTTTTACGACGGCTTTTCTCTGTGCCGGATCGGGAATCAGTTCAAGAGGGAAACCGAATGTGATGGCTCTTCTTCCGCTCTGTATGCAGGCAATGGCTGCCGGCAGCGACGATTCGGAGTAGAGCATCGTCGGGAATATATTGGAATGTGTGCTGTGTTCAACAGGCACATCGGTGGGGGTCTGCAGGGCTGACACGCGCGCCACGCTGTAGTGGCTCTCGCTCTCGCTGCCGTCGGGCAGTGCGAAGGCCAGCGACATACCATGCACGTGGCAGGTGTCGGTTCTCACGCTGATGGCCGGTTCCCAACCCATATACAGTCTCGTGAAATTTGTCGCCTCGTCGCTGAACGATTCTGACACATATGCTCCCGTCATCATCACGTTGCCTCCCTGATTGGCATAGCGTGTCAGGAGGTTGACGGTGAGAGAGGGCAGCACGCGGCAGGTCTTGTGGCTGTAGCCGTCGGGACGCTGTGCGCCGTAAATCAGGCAGACGGCATTCTCCTTGGGCAGTGTCACCCACAGCAAGGCGCTTTCCGTAGCAGACGATATCGTGTAGCCGGCTCCCTGCAGGTCCTGTGCGTAGCGTGCGCTCCAGTCTCTCGTGTTGCCTGCCTGTAACAGTCCCGAGGGCTTGGGCTCGCACATATAGGGCACACCCGGGTCTATCTCGGGGTGGAACTCGCCTCCGAAGGCCTCCGGAGCAGCCAGACGGGTGAATCCGTCCACCAGGAGCACGCGCGGGCTGTTCTTGCTTCCCACCATCGCAGCCACTACGGGTGAATCCATACTCTCTCCGCCGGCATTCACAGCTGTCACGCGGAACTGGTGCAGCACACCCTCCTGTGCCGTTATTGTGCAGGCGGTGGACGATGCTCCTTCCACATACGTGCCGTTGTCCCATCCCTCGCCGTCCTTCTTCATATATATAATGTAGCCGTCGGGACGTGCCGTCGGTTCGAGGGCATCTTCCTCAGCTTCCCATCTCAGCAGTATCTTGCCGTCTTCCGCCACAGACATCAGGTCGTTCACAGGTAGGGGAGCCACAACGGGTTCCTCCTCCGAATGCATGCGACGTACGTATCTCAGCAGCGTCTTGTATATGGCGCGTGCCAGAACGAAACGTCCTCTCGGGTCGAGACCTATCTTCATGTCCTCGTAGTTCTGGTGCGACAGCGTCTCTATTATCATGCATGGCACGCGCGGTTCGCGGCTTTCGCTGTAGTTGCGCTCGTACATCTGACGGCGGTTCCAACTGCCGAAGGTCTTTGTCATATCGCGTGTGATGGCGGCCAGCATCTCGTCGGCCAGGTCGCGCCCAGCAAGGCGTGAGAGACCGCAGGGGTATTTCCCCTCCTGGAATGCTGTGGTGTATACGGCCAGCGAACCGATATATCCGTCGCTTCGCACACCTGCATCGGAGTGTACTGCCAGCGACAGTTCTATGGGCACATGCAGTCCGTCGCGCTCTTCCTTCCATTGCTCCAGCGTGTCGCCCGTGATGGAGTCCACGCGGCACTTATCCACGCTGTCCTTAGGCACGTATATGCTGCCTCTTGCCACGTGGTTGACGGAGAGCGAACGGGTGTTGATGTCCTCTGCGTAGTCGTTGGTACCGTCCTTTGTGGTCCACACGGGTTCGGGCATCATGTTGTATTCCGCCCAGTAGCGGCTGCCTTCCCATGCGCGTCCGTAGCCGCTCGACATACCTCCGCGTCGTATCGAGCCCATGCCTCCTCCCAGACGAACACGTATATTGTCGTTCGCTGTGACGCAGTTGTTCCTGTCGTCTCCGGCCTTGAAATGCCAGATGCCCAGATAGCACCATGTGCCTGCGCCCATACTGCGGTTCACGGCGATGTGAGTCTCCATCCCTTCGTGTATCACGGTCACATTGAGCGGTTTGGATGCCTCCTCATAAAGTATATATACAGGATAGTCTCCTTCCTCTCTCACTATGCCGTCGAGGTATTCTCTCTTCTGCCAACTCCTTTCTCTGGGGGAGAAGAGCACGGCTCCTGCTCTCTCGAGCATCGGCATCAGATAGGGATAAACGATGGTGGAGGTGTAGAGATCCTCGCAGGTGGTGTGCAGCATAGGTCGCTGCCACGTCCATTCTCTTTTATCGTTCTTGTAGTAGCGTCCGTGCGAAGCCCACAGCGCCAGATGATGCCCCTCGAGTCCGCGTGTCGGCACGCAGGGTCTGTCCAGATTCTTCACCCATGGAGCGCCTTCGTAGCGCAGCGCTCTCCAGCTTCTCTGCTGCTCTTTCGGTAGCAGGTAGGCGGGCACCAGTTCCTCCAGTGGATGTCCGCACACGGTGATGAGCAGCGGACGGCGGCGGTATGCATCAGGCAGCCGCTCGGCCACTTCCCTGTACACCTTCTTCACCGTTGCTGTGGTGAAGGGCTGCCCCAGGAACGGTTCGTTGAGTTGCAGCTCCAGCGTGTCGCTGTCGTGGAACACGATGTTTTCCACGCGATAGCGCTCCCTGTTGGAGTAGTTGGGGTTACTGTAGTTGGAAAGGTAATTGGAGAGAGACTGCTGTATGGCCTTTTCCTGTGAGAAGGCCGCTTGGGAAATGAGGAGTAAAAGCAGCAGTAGTCTCATCATATCGCGAATTTTTCCGGCTTCTTGCCTTTGTAGTTTTTGAAGTATGCCTTAATCTCCGCCATGTCTTTCTCGATGTCGCCGCTGGGGATGACGGTCTTGGTGCATTCTATGAGTTTTCTCTCGAAGTCCACTCCGTAGAGCAGTATCGGCAGGCGTGCACCAAGTGCGATGTAGTAGAATCCCGTTTTCCATTTCGTTGTGGCCTGCCTTGTGCCCTCTGGGGTGATGCACAGGCGGAATTCCTTCTGATCCAGTGCCTCGCGTATGATACGCTCTGTGGATTTCATGTGTTTCGAGCGCTTCACGGGTATTCCTCCCAGATGGCGCATCAGTATGCCCATCGGCCAGAAAAACCACGAACTCTTCATCATGAAGTTGATGCGTATGCCCAGCGAGTGCGAGAAGAGCTGTCCGATGATGAAGTCCCAGTTGGAGGTGTGCGGAGCTACGGCAATGATGTATTTATCCGGGTGGGGCTCCGTGACATTGATTGTCCATCCACACCAGTCTACCAGTATCTTCTTGGAGAGCTTTTGAAACATACGTTCTCAATTTTGTGGCAAAGTTATACATTTTTTTCGATATAACAAATTAAAGAGTTAAAAATCTCAAAAAAATATTTCTAAGCTCTGCTTTTTCATCTTGGGTGACAGTTTTATTTCATACCTTTACCACGTCTTTGAGATAATACTAAGGGAAAAATACGTATGAAAAGGTTTGTTATCCTTGCAACAGCGGCTTTGCTGACAGTTTGCCTCGCGACAACGGCGCAGACGGAAGAGAGGAAAATCACGGTGACGGAAAATGTCGCCTATCGTAACGATGTGGGTAAGAGCACGGTACTTGATATTGCCGAACCTCTCTTCGGACCTCAGAAGGGTCGTCCCGCCATCCTCATCATTCACGGCGGAGGATGGAGCGCAGGCTCGAAAAACGATATGGTGTATCGCACCTTGATGGTAGACTATGCCATGAAGGGCTATGTGGTGTGCAACATGAACTACCGTCTGGTGCAGGAAGCCGAACCGCCAGCATGCATCGAGGATGTGCGCTGTGCCATCCGCTGGATGAAGGCCAATGCCGACAGTCTGGGTATAGATCCCGACCGCATCGGCACCTTCGGCCACTCGGCAGGCGGTCATCTCTCGCTGATGGCTGGTGTGGCTGCTGATAGCAAGGCATTCCGTGACGAAGCAGACCCGTGGAAGCAGTACGACTGCTCTGTGGCCTGTGCTGTCGGCGGTGCTCCTCCTACGGAGCTCGGTCGTCCTGGCATTCCCTGGGGAGACCGCAAGGAGTTCTGGCCCATCGGCTATATAGGTGCCTGCCGGACACCGTTCCTGGTGCTGCAGGGCGCAGAGGATCCTGTAGTGAAGCCAGAGCTGACCGACGACTGGGTGGTGAAGATGCAGCGTGCAGGTGCTTTTGTCGATTATGTCAAGGTGCACGGCCCTCACAGCGTGGCTTACGACCAGCAGTTGGAATTCACCCGTCCGGCAATGGATGCCTTCTTTGCCCGCTATCTGAAGCATGAGGACCCGAGTGTCAGTTTCGAGCAGTTGAAGGTGCCCGACTTCGGCGGCAGCGGTCACCACAAGGCTGTTGCTGTGCGCGAACGTTCGCTTCCCGATTTCGTGGTGTATCGCCCTGTGAATATAGACGGCGCCGTGCGACGGGGCAGGGGAGCGTTGCCCGTACTCGTCTTCTGCAACGGTGGCTGCATGGATACCAGCATCGGCTACGAGAATATGCTCACTGATATCGCTTCACACGGCTATGTGGTTGTGGCTATAGGCGAACTGCAGATGTTTGCTCAGCATGACAAGGACCGCCACACTCCGTCCTCTCTGGTGCAGAGGGCTCTCGACTGGGTGGAGGCTCAGTCCATTGACCCTGTGTCTCCCTATTATGGTAAGATTGATGCCGGTCGCATCGCTGCTGCGGGTCATTCGTGCGGAGGTGCCCAGGTGCTGGCCAATGCCGGCGACCGCAGGATGAAGACCTATCTCATCTTGAATGCCGGTATGGGTAAGATGACGATGGCCGATGCCAATCCCAAGTCGCTGAAGAATCTTCATGGCCCTATTCTCTATCTTGTGGGCGGCACGGGTGATGTGGCTTGGCAGAATGCCCAGACGGACTACAAGTCCATCAAGCATGTTCCCGTTGTGTTGGCCGACAATACCCGCAGCGGCCACGGTGGCACTTACGGGGAGCCACACGGCGGTGACAATGCCCGTATGGTTTGTGCCTGGCTCGACTGGCAGTTGAAGGGTCGTCAGGAACCGGAGAAGCTCTTCCTCGGCGGCGACCTCACCGATTACGATGCCTGGACCATCCAGCACAAGAATTTTAAGTAGCAATAAGTCAAAGAACGCTTTTTGAGTAGACGAGTTGTTAATAGACAAGTGGACGAGTCGTTAGTTTTCTGCCATCATACATATTCCTGGTTCCAGAGCCTGTAGAAGGACTTACATCTTACATCCTTTTTGAACCCTCTAACGACAGTCTGAGAACAGTCTGAGAAGCCAATCTTCAATGTTCAATGTTTGTCAACTAACGACTAGTCAACTAGTTAATGAATATTCCTCTGGTTGAGGGCACGCTGATAGAGGCGGGCGTTCTTCAGATGGTCTGAATAAGTGACGGCAAAGACATGGGTGCCGGAGAAATCCGAATTGGCACACATGTAGAGATAGGGGTGCTCCGCAGCATGAAGTACGGCATCGATGGACGCAACGGAAGCAATGCGGATGGGGCCGGGAGGAAGCCCCTTGTTGATATAAGTATTATAAGGTGACTCCACAACAAGATGTGCGTGGAGAATGCGGCGCAGGGAGAAATCCTGCAACGCAAACTTCACCGTCGGGTCAGCCTGCAGGAGCATATCCGTGCGAAGGCGGTTGAGATACATACCGGCCACCATGGGTTTCTCCGCGTTGTTGGCAGTCTCCTCGTCGATGATGCTCGCCAGAGTGGCCACCTCAACGGGAGTGAGTCCCTGCTGACGAGCAAAGGAAATACGCTCATTGTTCCAGAACGTGTCGTGCTCGCGTAGCATACGTCCGATGAAAGAGGGAACGGATATGTCCCACCACACCTCATACGTATTGGGAATGAAGAGCGAGGGCAGCGTCTCCTCCGTATATCCTATGGAATCGAGCAACGCGGCGGAATGGAATGCGGAAGCGAAGTCGGCACTGTCGGCCATGAGTTTCTCTCCGAGAAAGGCAGCCAGATGGTTGAGCGTGCGCAAAGATGGAAGTATGAGACGGATTGGCTGTTGCTTGTGATTGTGCAACATACGCACGGCATCCAGCCACGAAGTGCGGGCGGGAATGACATAGTGTCCTGTGCGGGGTTTCTCGTACTTGAAGATACGGCATGCAAGGTCGAAACCAATTCCGCCTCCGAGTTGCTGACGCACATCGGAGAGGGAAGTGTTGGGGTAGATGTCAAGAACGACGGCTTCCTCACCCCTGTGACAGGGAGCTAGGACAGAATATACAGCTCCTGCTGCCGCTATGATGACGGCAAGGACGACGAGGAGGAAGATGCGAAGCTTAGTTGCCATCGGGTTTCAGGGTGTCTATATTGTCGCTCTCGGTCCAGTGGAAACTCTCCACGGGGTCGGGATGAGCGGGGTCGAAGTCTGTGAAGTCGCGGAAATATTCTGTGAGGATGCCATGCTCCTTGAAACCGTGAAGCACGCACTTGCATATCTCATAGGCTCCGTAGGGATTGAAGTGTGTGTTGTCGGCAAGCGGTTTGTCCTGACCGGGATAGGTGTTGGCGGGATAGTGCACGAAACCCCTCTTGGAACCTTCCTCGCCCCAAGTCTCAAAGAGCGTGCGGGTGTAGGAATGAAGGTCGATGAAGGTGACGTTCTCGCGATGCGCCAGAACTTCCATTGCCTCGGGATAGTCGGCATGTGTTTCCTGTATGCGTCCGTCCTTGAAGGAACGTCGCTGAGTGGGCGAGATGAGTATGGGTGTAGCACCTTTGAGGCGCACCTCGTCAATCATCGTCTTTAGCGTGTGGGTGAAGTTGTAGTAAGCTCCGGCACCGGGGAAGCGCTGCTTCTGGTCGTTGTGGCCGAACTCCATCACTACATAGTCGCCCACCTTGAGGTCCTTGAGGATGCGCTTGAAACGGAGGATGGAACAGAAAGTGGATGCCGTCTCGCCGCTCTCGGCATAGTTGGCAACGGCTATCTTCTCGTTGAGAAAGCGCGGCAGCATCTGTCCCCACGAAGCCCATGGTTCCTCGTCCTGGTCCACAACGGTGGAATTGCCGCAGAGATAGATGGTGGGGCTGAGGGTGTCGGGAGTGATGCGTATGTCGATGACTGCCGGGTTGTCGCCCGTTATCTCGAGGGAGAGGACATCGTCCCAGTTGAGTTTACTCTCTTCGCGTTTCTTTATCATAACGCGCTCTGTGGCGGAGATGACGGGTGAATGCTTGTTGACGAGGAATGAAAGGGCTGTGATTTCTCCCTTTCGTGTGGCAACGTTTTCGCAGAGGAGACGACGGCTCTCACAACGCACGGTGGTGGAGGCAGCACGCTTCTTGCTGCCGATGGTGACGGTGACGAGGTAGTTGCCGTCGGGAACAGGATAGGAGAGCACACGCTTACTCATCACAGGGAAGTCTCCTGCGCTGCAAATGAGCGACAAAAGAAGAAAAAATAGTGTATAGAGATGTTTCATAGCGGTGCAAATATACGAAAAAATAAGAAAAGTTGGGCTAGTGGTTAAACTTTTTTCACATTATTTTGTGTAATAAAAAAAAAAAACGTACCTTTGCGCCCGGTTAAGAGAATGCCGATATGGCTCAGTTGGTAGAGCAACGCATTCGTAATGCGTGGGTCGGGGGTTCGAGTCCCCCTATCGGCTCAAAAAGTTGATGCGAGATTTTTGTCTGACGTAAATAACAAGGCAGGTCTCGCATTATTAGTTAGATGATGCCGACAGATTCTGTCATAACACTCTTGCTGCTCATGTTTATGGTGTGGGCATTGATCCGGGACAAAATGCGTCCGGGATTGATACTCTTCACAGTGGTGATATTGATGCTTTGCTGCGGCATACTGACTCCCAAGGAATGTCTGGAGGGCTTCTCCAACAAGGGTATGATAACTGTGGCCCTGCTCTTTCTTGTGTCGGAAGGCGTGAGGCAGAGCGGTATGCTGGAGCGCATCATACACAAGATGATGCCAAAGGAAGGATGCAGCCTGACTATTGTTTCGCTGAGGATATTCCCGATGGTGAGTTTTATCTCCGCCTTCCTCAACAACACACCGGTGGTGGTGATATTCGCCCCGATGGTGCGCACGTGGGCAAACAAAGTGGGGCTGTCGGCCTCGAAACTGCTGATACCTCTGTCGTATGCCACAATACTAGGCGGTATATGTACGCTGATAGGTACTTCGACCAACCTCGTGGTGGACGGCCTGATGCTAGATTCCGGTATGGAAGGGCTGTCTATGTTTGAACTCTCGAAGGTGGGTGTTTTTGTGTGTCTGGGAGGTCTGGCTTACCTTATAAGTGTGTCGCGCTATCTGCTGCCCGAGACAACGAATAAGGAAGTGGACGAGGAAAACAAAAGAGATGAATTCGACGACACCAACCTGTCGAGAAGGAAGAGGTGGCTGGCGCTGATACTTCTGGTGTTTATGGTGCTTGGAGCCACAGTGGGGGAACTGCCGTTGGTGCGCGAGGCTGTGCCGAACTTCCGCTTCGATATGTTCTTTTTCGCCGCCATCACCTGTATTATCATGGCGTGGACAGGTATGTTCAGCACGCGCCGCTACAGCAGATATATCTCGTGGGACATACTTATCACCATCGCCTGCGCTTTCGGAATATCGAAGGGAATGATGAATTCTGGCTTTGCCGACTTCCTGGCATCCTACGTTATCGAGATGTCGCAGAAGGTGGCGATGAATCACGGTGGTATATATATGATGTTGGTGGTGCTCTACGCCATCACCAATGTTTTCACAGAACTCATTACCAACAACGCTGCAGCGGCTTTAGGATTCCCTTTGGCACTGTCTGTGGCAAATCAGTTGGGAGTGGATCCGATGCCTTTCTGTGTTTGCATCGCTGTGGCAGCATCGGCAGCATTCTCAACACCGATAGGTTATCAGACAAACCTCATCGTGCAGAGCGAAGGAGGCTATCGCTTTACAGATTTCATGCGTGTGGGGCTGCCGCTGAACTTCATAGTGTTCGTAATCACCGTATTGCTTATACCTCTCGTCTATGACATCTGATATATATCCCATCACCGACAGAATGCTCACAAGGGAAGACCACGAGCGATTGCTGCAGCAAAGAGGCTGCGTGTTGTGGTTCACGGGTCTCTCGGGCTCGGGAAAGAGTACGCTGGCTCTGGCTCTGGAGCGCGAGCTCTACAGGAAAGGCAGGGTATGCCGGCTGCTCGACGGCGACAACGTGAGAGGAGGCATCTGTGCAGGGTTGGGCTTCTCGCAAGAGGACAGACGGGAGAACATCAGAAGGGTGGCGGAAGTGGCGTGCATCTTTAAGGACACAGGTATCATTACGCTGTGTTCTTTTGTTTCTCCTACGCGCGATGTGCGTGAGATGGCAAAGGAGATAATAGGAGAGGAGGACTTCGTGGAGGTGTATGTGTCCACACCGATAGAGGTGTGCGAGGAGCGCGATGTGAAGGGACTCTATGCAAAAGCACGTCAGGGGGAGATAAAAGATTTTACGGGGGTTACGGCACCGTATGAAGAACCCCTCAATCCTCAGGTGAGCATCGACACATCGAAGATGAGCATTGAGGAATCTGTAAAAACATTACTGCCTTATGTCATATAAACTAAGCCATTTGAAGGAACTGGAGGCAGAATCTATCCACATAATAAGAGAGGTGGCTTCTGAGTTTGAGAATCCTGTGATGCTCTACAGTATCGGCAAGGACTCCAGTGTGATGGTACGACTGGCAGAGAAAGCCTTTGCTCCGGGTAAGGTGCCGTTCCCTCTAATGCATATCGACTCCAAGTGGAAATTCCGCGAGATGATTGAATTCCGCGACTCGTATGCCAAGGAGCACGGATGGAACCTCATTGTGGAATCAAATATGGAAGCCTTCAATGCCGGTGTGGGACCCTTCACTCATGGCAGTAAGGTGCATACCGACCTGATGAAGACAAAGGCGCTGCTGGATGCGCTGGCAAAGCATAAATTCGATGCTGCATTCGGAGGGGCTCGTCGCGATGAGGAGAAGAGCAGGGCGAAGGAAAGGATATTCTCGTTCCGCGACAAAGCCAATCAATGGGACCCCAAGAGACAGCGTCCGGAACTGTGGGACATCTACAATACTCATATCCATCGCGGAGAAAGCATCCGAGTGTTCCCGCTCTCCAACTGGACGGAACTGGATATATGGCAGTATATACGTCTGGAGCAGATACCTATCGTGCCTCTCTACTACGCCAAGGAGCGTCCCTGTGTGGAGATAGACGGCAACCTGATTATGGCCGACGACGAGCGTCTGCCTAAGGAATATCTGCCGCTGGTGAAGCCCCGTATGGTGAGATTCCGCACGTTAGGATGCTGGCCGCTGACAGGAGCTGTGGAGAGCGAGGCGAGCACTATAGAGGAAATAGTGGAGGAGATGATGACCACCACGAAGAGCGAGCGCACCACACGTGTTATCGACTTCGACCAGGAGGCATCAATGGAACAGAAGAAACGCGAGGGCTATTTCTAACGGAGAAGGAGGATTGGAAATGAAAGATATAAAGGTATATCTGGATCAGGACGAGCAGAAATCGCTGTTGCGACTGCTGACAGCCGGCAGCGTGGACGACGGTAAGTCGACGCTGATAGGACGGCTGCTCTTCGACTCCAAGAAATTGTATGAGGACCAGCTCTCAGCATTGGAGCGTGACTCGCGTCGCGTGGGAAATGCAGGAGCGGGACAGATAGACTATTCCTTGCTGCTGGACGGATTGAAAGCGGAGCGTGAGGAAGGAATCACCATCGATGTGGCATACCGCTACTTCTCCACCAACAAACGTAAGTTCATCATTGCCGACACTCCGGGACACGAGCAATATACGAGAAATATGATTACGGGCGGCTCCACAGCCAATCTGGCAATCATCCTTGTGGATGCACGCACAGGTGTGGTAACACAGACCCGCCGTCACACGTATCTTGTTTCTCTGCTCGGTATCAAGCATATTGTGCTTGCCGTGAACAAGATGGACCTCGTGGATTACAGCGAGGATGTCTTCAAGAAAATCAGGGAAGAATATCTGGCTGTTACGGATGCTTTGGGAGTGGAGGATGTGACGTGCATACCTCTCTCTGCGCTCTGCGGAGACAATGTGGTGGAGCATTCCGAAAAGATGTCTTGGTATGATGGACAGTCACTTCTGAGTTTCATAGAAGATGTGCCTATCGACTTGGACAGGAATATGAAGGATTTCCGCTTCCCTGTGCAATATGTGCTGCGCCCGAATCTCGATTTCCGAGGGTTCTGCGGTAAGGTAGCAAGCGGTGTGGTGAGAGTGGGAGACGAGGTGACGGCTCTGCCTTCGATGAAGAAGAGCAGGGTGAGTCGCATCGTGACCTACGACGGAGATTTGAAGGAGGCTTTTTGCCCGCAGTCGGTGACAATATGTCTGGAGGACGAGATAGATATCTCGAGAGGCGAAATGATTGTGAAGACGTCAGCAGAGAAACCGATGATGTCGCGTGCATTCAGGTCGATGCTGGTGTGGATGGACGAGGAAGTGATGGACGAGACGAAGCAGTTTTTCCTGAAGCAGACAACACGCACCACACGAGCTCAGATAACGGCCATCGACCATATCGTCAACGTCAATACGATGGAGCATGAGAGCGCTCGCCCCTTCACGCTGAACACCATAGGAGAGGTGAAGATTGAGACAGCGCTGCCGCTCTTCTTCGATGCATATAAGGAGAATAGGGCTACGGGCAGCTTCATACTTATCGACCCCATTACGAACAACACTTCGGCTGTGGGTATGATAATAGAGTCGGCAACGCAAAGCGATGCGACAAAGTTCTCCCGGCCTGTCATCGACATGAAAGTTCTCGGAATAGGTGAGGAGCATCGTGAGGCGTTGGAAAAAGTAATAGAATCATTACGTAAACAGAATATAGACATTGAATTACGATAGACTACCTGTAAATACTCTTGTTGGTGCCGACAAAGAAACTTTGCGCCGCATCGTAGAGGGAAGGGAGATAGATGAGGACAGAATATTCTGCTATCGTCTCACCTCGCTGCTGCAGAAGATTCTGTGGCTGTTCGGTCGTGGTCAGGAGCGTAAATACAGGAGACTACTGGCAGACAAGCCTCTCGGATATGATCCTTTCTTCATCTTGGGACACTGGCGCTCTGGTACAACTTTCGTGCACAATATCTTCGCCCAGGATCCTCATTTCGCTCACACTACTACGTATCAGACTTGTTTTCCCCACCTGATGATGAGGTGGCAGTGGCTTTTCAAATTCTTCATGAATCTGGCAATTCCTGAGCGTCGCCCGACAGATTACATGCCTCTCTCTGTGGATCAACCGCAGGAGGAGGAATTTGCATTGCAGAATACATGTCCGATAACCTATTACAATTTCTGGGTGTTTCCTAAGTCGATGCGCGAATACTGCGACCGTTTCCTCACAATGAAGAAAGCGACGAGAGAGGAAACAGAAGAATTTAAGGAGCAATTCCAGAAGCTTGTAAAGATCTCAATATGGAATACGGAAAATCTTCATCCAGAAGGATATAAATATGACAGATTGCAGTATTTGTCGAAGAATCCTCCACATACGGGAAAAGTGAAGATACTGACGGAAATGTTCCCCGAGGCGCGTTTCTTGCACTTGCGTCGCAATCCTTATACGGTGTTTGAATCCAGCAGGGCTTTCATCTCGGAGACGATGGTACCTCTTCAATGGAATTGCATCACGATGGAGGAGCTGGAACAGAATATTCTCTACGCATATCGTGAATTGTATTTTGCGTACGAAGAGCAGAAGAAATATATTCCCGAAGGACATCTGATGGAGGTGAAGTTTGAGGACATAGAGCACAATCCCTATGAGACGATAAAATCTATATACGAAAAACTGTCACTTCCCAACTGGGAGGAAGCAGAACCCCAGATAAGAAAATACATTGAATCACAGAGGAGATATAAGAAGAACAGCTACTCATATGAGCCACGTACAATAAAACTCGTGAACGAAGCCATCGGTGATTTGATTCCTCAAATGGGATATGATTTGATTAAAGAAAATAATAATAACTAAAAGATATTTACATGTGTGGAATCGTCGGATATATCGGTAAGAGAGAAGCATACCCGATTCTTATAAAGGGATTGCATCGTTTGGAATACAGAGGCTATGACTCTGCAGGGTGTGCCCTGATGAATGATAAAGGTCTGCATGTATATAAAGCCAAGGGCAAGGTGTCGGACCTGGAGGATGTAGTCATGAAAGCTTCTTCGGAAGGAGAAGACGTCACGAAGAGTTGTACTTTGGGTATAGCTCACACAAGATGGGCCACTCACGGTGTTCCATCAGAGGTCAATGCTCATCCGCATGTATCTGAATCCGGACGTCTCACACTGGTGCACAACGGTATCATTGAGAACTATGCCACATTGCGCGAACAGTTGAAGAAGAGAGGTTACCACTTCAAGAGCGAGACGGATACGGAGGTTCTTGTGCAACTTATAGAATATACCCAGAATCTGAAACAATGTTCATTGAGCGAGGCTGTGCGCAATGCTCTCAAACTTGTATTCGGTGCCTATGCAGTAGCCGTTATAGATGCCAATCATCCGAATGAACTGGTTTGTGCCCGTAAGAGTTCACCTCTGGCCATCGGTGTGGTGGAAGACCACTCGGAGTATTTCCTTGCTTCCGATGCCTCTCCGATAGCGGAATACACAAAACAAATTATATATCTCAAGGATGAGGAAGTGGCAGTAGTTTCGCGAGGCAAGGATATCAAGATATACAACCTTCAGGGTGAAGAGACCAAGGGCGAAGTGAAAGAGGTGAATCTCGATCTGTCTATGCTTGATCACGACGGATACGACCACTTTATGCTCAAGGAGATTTTCGATCAGCCGAACGTACTCAAGGATTGTATGAGCGGTCGTATAGTAGAGTCTCCGTATTCGTCTGCTTATAGAGGTCACGAGGGACCGGAGAGCGGTTTGCAGGTGGTGCTTTCGGCTGTGACGCAACACAGAAGAGAATTGCTTCGCGCCCGTCGCATCATCATTGTGTCTTGCGGCACATCATGGCATGCCGGTTTGATAGGTAAACAGTATATAGAGCATTTCTGCCGTATCCCGGTGGAGGTGGCGTATGCATCAGAGTTTCGTTACAGCGACCCTGTGATTGAGCCGGACGATGTAGTTATGGCAATATCGCAGAGCGGTGAGACTGCAGACACTTTGGCTGCCATTGAACAGGCAAAGGCACACGGTGCATTGGTGTTTGGTATTGTTAATGCCGTGGGAAGCAGTATTGCACGCGAGAGCCATACAGGCGTTTACATTCATGTAGGGCCGGAGATTGGTGTTGCCTCAACAAAAGCATTTACGGGTCAGGTTACTGTGCTTGCGATGCTGTCTCTGGCACTTGGCCTTGCAAAGGGTACGGTGTCGCAGAAAGAATATGATGAAACGATTCACGAACTGATTCAGATACCCGATAAGATAAAGAAGGTGTTGGAGCAGAATGATAAGATAAAAGCCATTGCCCAGCGTTTTGCCAAAGCTTCCAATTGTCTGTATCTGGGACGCGGATGGAACTTCCCCGTAGCTCTGGAAGGAGCATTGAAACTGAAGGAGATATCTTACATCCATGCGGAAGGTTATCCTGCAGCAGAGATGAAACACGGACCTATCGCACTCGTTGATGAACAGATGCCGGTTGTGTTTATCGCCACACACCATGCTCTTTACGAAAAGATTATCTCCAATATGCAGGAAATAAATTCACGTGGCGGACACATTTATGCTGTGGTGACAGAGGGAGATGAGCAGGTGAAGAAAATAGTGGAGGATATTATAGAAATACCACAGACAATAGGATGGCTGGTGCCTCTACTGTCTGTGATACCTCTTCAATTGCTGTCATATCATGTTGCTGTGGCTAAGGGGCTGAATGTGGATCAACCCCGTAACCTTGCAAAGAGCGTTACTGTCGAGTAGGAGTCAGCAAGCTGACAATCCATACAACCGGGAATCCTCCCAGCATTGCGACAGCTCCGCAATCAATGGGGTTCATGAGGGAATTGCCCATCATCATGTTCACAACTGTGATGCCGACACCCCAGATGAAGCATGCCCACACAGCTTGTCGTGTGACACCTTTCCAGTAGAGGCCCAGCATGAAAGGAGCCAGAAATGCTCCCGCCAAAGCTCCCCACGAGATACCCATAAGCTGTGCGATGAACTGTGGCGGATTCATGGCTATCATCACAGAGATGACGATGAAGAAGACAATCAGAACGCGCATCACAATGACTTTGCGCTTCTCAATATTGCCGTGTACGGTATCATCGATTTCTCCTTCGCGCACTTCTTTGTCGTTCGCCTTCTTATCGCGATAGATGAGGTCGAGCGTCATCGTGGACGATGATGTGAGTACCAAGCCTGCAAGCGTTGACATTGAGGCAGAGAGCACAAGCAAAACGACGAGTGCGATAAGAATGTCGGGCAATGTTTCGAGCATTGTGGGTACGATGTTGTCGTAAGCAAACTTGCCGGTCTCTGCATTGAATGCGGTGGGAACGAAGAGACGTCCGAAACCTCCGAGGAAATAGCAACCACCAGCCACAACGAGAGCGAAGACGGTAGAAATGATTGTACCTCTGCGAATAGCGCTTTCGTCGGTAATGGAGTAGAATTTGCCCACCATCTGAGGCAATCCCCATGTGCCTAGCGATGTGAGAATTACAACACCCAAAAGACTCATAGGATTGGGACCGAACCAAGAAGCAAAGTCGCCAGCCTTGAAATTCTTGTATAATTCGGCACCGCGTTGAGTGAGGTCGTCGGTATTGGGCACCTGAGCAAGCATCTTCTCATATGCTGCATACAAACCTCCTTGGTTGTTGAGTACAACAGCAATTACGGTCACTATGCCGAACAGCATGATGAGGCCCTGAATGAAGTCGTTGATAGCTGTTGCCTTGTATCCTCCGAGTATGACGTATACAGCAGTGAGAATGGCCATAGTGATGGCACAATAGGTGTAGGGGATGTTGAAGCCCATCTCAAAGAGTTTTGAGATACCCATATACACACCTGCGGTGTAAGGAATGAGGAATACGAAAGCGATGATGGATGCAGTAACGCGAAGTCCTTCGTCTCCATAACGTGAACCGAAGAAGTCGGGCATCGTGCGCGACTGCAACTGCTGCGTCATCTGTCTTGTGCGTTTACCCAATACGAGCCATGCGAGAAGCGAACCGATAACGGCATTACCGACACCAATCCAAGAAGCACTCATACCGTACTTCCATCCGAACTGTCCTGCGTAGCCTACGAAGACAACTGCGGAGAAATAACTCGTACCATAAGCAAAAGCCGTGAGCCAACCGCCTACATTGCGTCCGCCAAGTACGAAACCGTCTACGCTGCTTGCCTGTTTACGTGAGTACAGACCCACTCCAATCATTACCATCAAAAATATGATGGTGAGGCTTATTTTTATTAGCATAATTTATAGAGATTGTTTTAGTTGAATCGAACCTGCAACTGTACCTGTACGCCGTGATTTGCACCGCGCACGTATACAGGGAGGGAGTTGGGATCGAGAAGATTTGCGCCGCTGTTGACAACTGCCGATTTGTAAACGTACTGCGCCTGCACACGACATTTCTTGAAGAACCAGTACTGCAGACCGACAACGGCCTTGTGCTGATCGTAGCCTCTTGAAACGTTGTAGTTGAAGTAGTCGTAGGAGAAGATGCCTTCAAAACCTTCCAGACCCAGAGGAACGCTGCCGGTGAGATAGCCGCCTCGCGAGATGGCGCTGCCGTCCTTGCCCTCAAGATATTCTCCGTGAAGACGAATCCACTTGCAGTCGTAGGCACCACCGAAAGAATAGCGGTTACGCACATAACGTTCGCCCGCACCGATACCGGTTACAGCAGATTCATAGGGGAGCATATTCTGACCTCGTCCCACGCGGCCGGTAGCCACAATGTTGAGACCCTTCACAGGACGGTATTCCAGTCGCAGAACCATATCCTTTTGGTTGTTGTTGTCAAAAGTGTTGATGATGCATCCGTTGAGTACCTGGAAGTTGTATGCAAATTTACCCTTAAATGCTTCTCCGTAGAGTGCCAGACCCATTTCACGGCCATAGGATGTACCGAACATGCGGTCGCTGCCGCATCCGGCCAGGTAGACAACGCCTTCGGAATAGACGTCAATGGTTTCCAGTCCGGTGGGCGAGAGGGGGTTCTCGTAGGTGCTGGCGTGTTTGAACTGTCCGAAACGCACCGTCAGATATTTCTTGTTTTTGAAGAAACTGAAATCGGTGTAGTATTCCTGCACTACAGACATGAAGTCGTGCATGAAGGAGAACGACCAGCGTTGTGTGATACGGGCATCTACCCAGAAGATGACGCGCTTCATGTCGAAACTGTTGCTGTTTTCTCCGTTGGCGTTGTTGTAGATGTAGGCTCCCTGAGCATATCCGTGCAGCTTGATTCTGTCTGCAACGTCCTTTGTCCAGTCAGGAGCTTTCTCCATAACGGGTTCGAGCACTTGTTTCATAGTTTTCGACTGAGGATCCTGATGGTAGGATGTTTCCTCAACGGGTGTGAAGGAGTTGTCCTCCACAAAACTCTCATTATCGAGAGCAGACATGTTTTGCACAGCGGCAACGCACAGTGCTAAAAGTGTAATTTTTTTGTTCAACATACATTTATCTTTTTAACTCTATTACCTAATATTCTATATGACAATTGCTTCTTTCTTTTGCCCGTCAATCTTTATGGTGAGCGGTTGTTGCAGATGCACCAGTCGCACGTGTTCTGTTTCCATTTCTGCAGGCATGTCGTTCAGCAGTTCCTCACGCCAAAGTCCGTCGCCGGAGAATGCATTGATGGTCAGATAACCGACACCCAACGACGTGAGATTCTGGAAGAAATGCGTCCCTTGCGAGGGATCCACCTGGAAGCTGTCCATTCCGGCTTCCACAATAACCTGCGCAGAAGAAATATGCGGCCATTTCACAGGGATGCCCAACCAGGGATCCGATGTGCCCCAGCGGCCAGGACCGATGAGCAGACATTTTCTGCCTTCCGAGAGCAGTTTACGGTTTATCTTATCCACCTCCTCTGCTATCTGTGTGTTCTTGGCAGGAGAGAAATTCCTGGTGGGGATGTATACCACATCCTGTATGTCATTCCACACACCGAATCCGATGGCATTGTGGGAGCGCAGCAGACAGACATCGTCAGAGACAGTTCTCAGGTCTTCGTCCAACTGGAAACGGTTGTCCACCATAGGACGTATCTGCAGGAGGTAGAACTCGCCGGTCTTGTCTGCGTGCAGATTCACAGCAAACTCAATCTCGACAGGACGGCGCATGGCATTCTGGCCCATATCGAGCACTTCGCGCAGCAGCTCCGGCAGCGGGAAGACGTTGTTCTGCAGCACTCCGGCAAAGGATATTATCTTGCGGTTGCGCCCTTCGTAGTAGCTGTCGTATATGCGCTGGTCCATAGGGTCGAACGTGGAGCATATCCATTGCAAAGTGCCGTCGCCCTCCGCATCTCTCACAGGCACCCGAACGAGGTTGAAACCGTCGTCCACACTCATGCCTCCCTCTGATGAAGGCTTGGTGTTCAGCGCGAGGAACGATGTCTGCGTGTCGCGCAAAGCTATCTCCATTTCCGACATCTGCAACACCTGATCGGGATGTGCCGGACACACTCGTAGAGTGGTGCCTCCGTCCACAATGTGTTTGCCCAATCCCATTGCCAGCGATACGATGCCTTCTTCTGCACGCTCTTCGCCGATGGGATAGTAGTTTATGCTGCGTGCCACACCAGATATCGTCGGATAGAAGCGGTCTCCGTGCTCTTCGCCCACAACTTCCTGCAAGATGACAGCCATCTTTTCCTGATCGATGACGTTTGAGGTAGCTGTCATATAATCCTTGCTACCTCTGTAATATACAGATGCGTAGACACCTTTGATGGCCTGCGCCAGACGTCTCAGGTTGGAAGTAGGACTCTCAGGATTGTTCTCTTTGTCGTATCTCACCATATAGGTGGAATATATTCCGGCAAAGGGCTGATAGTGAGCATCCTCAAGGAGTGATGACGAACGCACGGCAAGTGGTCCTCCTACAACATCCTGAAAGGCTTCGAGGTCGCCCAGCAGGTGTTCGGGCAGTTTTGCTTCCAGGAAGGCCTGAAGTATTTCCTCATCGCTGCGATCCGAGAGAGCGATGCCGTAGAGGTCGTTGTTCTCCATGAATTCGTCGAAGATATCCGTGCAGAGCACGAGCGTCTTGGGTATCATGAGGAAATCAGAGCGTTTGTCCTTCAGCAGACGGTCGAGAAAAGCGAGACCACGTCCCTTGCCGCCAAGACTTCCTTCACCGATACGTGCGAAATTGGAGTATTGGTCGAAACGGTCTCTCTGATATACTGCCACCACGCCGCGATTCTTCATGCGTCGGTAGGCTACGATGGCATCGAATATAATCTGACGGTGAGCATCCACATCCTGCAGCCTTTCCCACGTGATTCCCTTCAGGAATTCAGCCACCGGGAAGATGGCTCTGGATGCCAGCCATCGTGACACGTTGTTGTGTGAAATATGATAAAGTAAAGAATCAGCAGGAAGCGTCATAATGCTGTCTTGCAGTTCTTTAAGGTTGTGGATTCGTGCCACCTCCTGCATCGTCTGCGGGTCTTTGAACACGAAGTCGCCGAAACCGAAGAAGCGCCTCATATGTTTGCGCAGCTCGTGTTCCATCGCCTTGGAGTTCTTGTCGATGAAATGCGCTCCGATGTTGTGTGCCGCCTCCATTTTGTCGGTATCGGCGGAATCCATGATGAGCGGCGTGTAGGGGCTTGTCTCGTGAATGGCTTGCAGCAGTTGAAGTCCCGCTTCCGGATTGAGTGTTTCTGCTCTTGTGTCCATAGCGGAAGGATACCATCTTTCCATGGGGAAGCGGCAGTCGGATATCACTCCGAGCAGGTTGTCGCCGTATTTTGTATAGAGCTCCCACGCTTCCTTGTATGTTCGCGCCAGCACAATCTTCGGACGTCCTCTCATGCGAAGTGTTTCAAGGCTTGTGTTGAGTGCTTCTGTGGCGAATGCCAGCGACTGCTGGAGCACAAACTTATAAAGCATCGGCAGGAGGCTGGAGTAGAAGCGGATGGAATCCTCCACCAGAAGTATCATCTGCACTCCGGCCCGCGTGTCGTTTTCGAGATTCATGCGGTCCTCAATCAGTTTGATGATGGAGAGCAGCAGTTCTGTGTTTCCTAGCCAGCAGAATACGTATTCGAAGGGTGTGAGGTCCTCGTTCTGCATTCGGCTTGTGATACCGTGCGAGAATGGTGTCAGCACCACAATCGGTATAGTGGGGTGGTCGGTCTTGATATTTCGGGCAATGTCGAATATGCTGCTGCCGTCTGTGCCGGGCATACATATTATAAGATTCACACCGACGCGTGCGATGGTCTGTTCTGCCTCTTCCCGTGATGCCACCTGCAGGAATCGGGGAGGGAAGCGCAGGCCCAGTTTCGTGTATTCCGAGAATATCTTTTCATCCACGCGTCCGTCATCTTCAAGCATGAATGCGTCATAGGGATTTGCCACTATGAGCACGTTGAAAATGCGTTTCTGCATTAAGTCAACGAATGCGGTGTCGCGTAGTGTTAGCTTGCCCGTTTGTGCCATTTTTTCTCAAAATCCAGCGCAAAGTTAAC
>JAGDCM010000118.1 GCA_017958545.1 Bacteroidaceae bacterium
CCCCTTATTGCTGACGGAGGTTTACGCTATTCCGGAGATGTTGTTAAGGCATTGGCAGCAGGCGGCTATTGCGTGATGATTGGTTCTCTGGTGGCTGGTACAGAAGAGAGCCCCGGTGATACTATCATATACAACGGCCGTAAGTTTAAGAGTTATCGCGGTATGGGTTCTTTGGAGGCAATGGAATGCGGCAGTAAGGACCGTTATTTCCAGGGCGACACGAAGGATGTCAAGAAACTGGTGCCGGAAGGCATTGCCGGTCGTGTGCCATATAAGGGTAGTGTTCAGGAAGTTATATACCAGCTTATCGGTGGTTTGAGAAGCGGTATGGGTTATTGCGGTGCTGCAACAATCAGAGCCTTAAATAATGCTAAGTTCGTACGTATCACAAATGCAGGTGTATTGGAGAGTCATCCCCACGATGTGACGATTACATCGGAAGCTCCTAACTATTCACGTCCTCAGTAATATGAAAAAGATATTTTTTACAACGCTGTGCTCGCTTTCTCTTTTCATGGGCCATGCACAGGATCCTGTGGTTATGACTATCTCAGGAGAGCCGGTATATAAAAGCGAATATGACTACAACTACAACAAGAATAATACGGATGATGTTGTAGAGAAGTTGACTCCGAGAGCTTATGCGGATTTGTATGCCGCTTACAAGCTCAAGGTTCGTGCGGCAATGGACGCAAAGATGGATACTCTGACGAGTTTCAAGAAAGAATTCAGGACATACCGCGACAAGCAGATACGCCCACTTCTGGTGAGTGAAGGGGACATGGAAAAAGCCACAAAGGACTATTATGACAACATCAAGGCAGGCTTGCAGGGGAAAGACCTGATTCTCCCCGCACATATCTTTGTACGGGTGATGCAAAAGGATCCGGAGGAAATGGTTGTTGCAGCAAAGGCACGTGTGGACAGTATTTACGGACTTTTGCAGCATGGTGCCGATTTCGCACAGCTTGCTGCGGAATGCAGCGATGATAAAGGTTCTGCACGTCAGCAAGGTGTCGTAGGTTGGATAGGTCCCGGACAGACACTGCCGGAGTTTGAAAACGCAGCCTACGGAATGCGTGTGGGAGAGTTGGGTGCTCCAATCCGTAGTGCGGTGGGTTACCATATCATCAAACTGATAAACCGCAAGGAACTTGAGCCATATGATACACTGCGTGCTCCGATACGTCAATATCTTGAGCGTGGCGGCTTGCGCGACCGTCTGTGTAGGCAGAGAGTGGACTCTACAGCAAAAGCCAAGGGTATGACTGCAGAGGAGGTTATGGACAATGAATCTGACAGTCTGTGTAAACTTGACAAGGATTTGGATTTCCTCGTTAAAGAATATCACGACGGTTTGTTGCTGTTTGAAATAAGTAGCCGTGAGGTGTGGGAACCGGCAAAGAAAGACACTGTCGGACTCGAGAACTATTTCAAACTGCATAAGAAGGATTTTACATGGGATAAACCTCATTTCCGTGGAATGGCCTTCTCTTGTAAGGACAAGAAGGATGTCAAGGCTGTACAGAAGTTGCTTAAGAAGACACCGGAATCAGAGTGGATAAGTGCTGTTCGCAAGCAGTTCAACAAGGATAGTGTCATGGTGCGCATGGAAAAGAAGATCTTTGTCGAAGGACAGAATGGCATTGTGGATGAACTGGCCTTTAAGGTGAAGGACAATAAAAAAACGCCCAACAAGCAGTTCCCCTACACTGGTGTTTATGGTAAGATGCTGAAAAAAGGTCCGGAAGTGTGGAGTGATGTGGCCAATCAGGTAATAGACGGATACCAGAATGAAAAGATGGCGCGTTTTGTTGACGAACTCAAAAAGCGTTATCCGGTGGTAATAAATGAGGAAGCGTTCAAATGAATAGAAGGCTGAGCATATTATTCTTCATTTTCGGTCTGTTGTTTCTGTCGTCTGTATGCGGAGCACAGTCGCCGGTCGGTGTCGTTGACGAAGTGGTATGGGTCATAGGCGATGAGGCTATCTTGCGCAGTGATGTGGAGCGTGTCCGCAACGATTACGGTTCACAGGTGAAGGGAAATCCTTATTGTTCTATTCCTGAACAGCTGGCAATACAGAAACTGTTCATGCATCAGGCCGCAATAGACAGTATTGATGTCAGTGATTCAGAGGTGAACCAGTATGTTGAACAGGATATCACCCAGAAGGTAATGATGGCTGGTAGCCGGGAAAAGCTGGAAGAATACATGCGTATGCCCATGGCACAAATTCGCGAAGAATTGTTTGACACGTTTAAAGACCAGTTGATTGCTCGTGAGATGCGTCGTTCCCTGACAAAGGATGTTAAGGTGACCCCAGCAGAGGTGCGTCGCTACTATAAGGACCTGCCGGAAGACAGTATACCCTATATCCCCACGCAGGTGGAGGTGCAGATTCTGGTGGTTCGTCCGGAGATACCGCAGACGGAGATAGACAGAGTGAAGGAGGAACTTCGCGGCTACGCCGAGCGAGTGAATAGCGGTAGCACAAGTTTTACGACGTTGGCTCGTTTCTATTCTCAGGATGAAGGTACTCGTCGTGCGGGTGGTGAACTGGATTACGTGGGACGCACGGATTTGGATCCTGCCTTTGCGGCGGTAGCTTTTGCTTTGACGGATCCCAAGAAGGTGAGTAAGGTGGTACAGTCCGATTTCGGTTATCATATCATTCAGTTGATAGACCGCAGAGGTGATAAGGTAAAGGTAAGGCATATCTTGCGACGTCCGGAGGTAAGTTACGAAGCCGTAGATGCAGCTTTGGCGCGTTTGGATTCAATAGCAAAGGATATCAGAGAGGACAAGTTCTCGTTTGAGGTCGGTGCTCAGCAGATATCGGACGACAAGGACACTCGAAACAACAAAGGCATAATGTTTAACATCAAGGACGGTGCGCAGTCTGCCCGTTTCGAGATGGGTGACCTGCCTGGTGAGGTGGCTCGTGCAGTAGATAAAATGCAAGTGGGTGAGATATCTGAACCGTTCACAATGACGGACCGCCGCGGTATGAAGGTCTGTGCCATAGTGAAGCTTCGTGCTCGTATTCCTGCACACAGGGCCATTATCACAGAGGACTTCCAGGTGATGAAAACTGCAGTGGAGACAAAGAAGAGTGAGGCCGTGATAGATAAGTGGATAAAAGATAAGCAGGCAGCCACGTATGTTCGCATCAACGAAGGATGGCGGGACTGTGACTTTCAGTATCCGGGATGGGTAAAATAAAATATTTCCTTCCGCTTTTCTTTACGCTCAGCGTATTGGCAGAGATACAGCAGCATCGCAGAGGTGAAGATGAACCGCGCCAGCCGTCAAAGGACAGGGTTTATCTGATTCATAGCGATGTGCTGTACTACGACCAGTCGGTGCACCGTACGGCCCAGTTCCTGGTGGGGAATGTGAAGTTCTTCCACGATGGTATTTACATGTATTGTGACAGTGCGTTGTTTTACGAGTCAACAAACTCTTTCGACGCATTCGGCAATGTGCGGATGGTGCAGGGAGATACTCTGACGCTGACAGGAGATATTCTGTATTATAGCGGTGTGGACCAGCTGGCACGTTGCCGCAATAATGTGGTGTTGACCCACAAGACCGGACCGAATAGTGCCACTGTGCTTTATACGGATTCTCTGGATTATGACAGGCTGTATAATTTAGGTTATTTCTTTGAAGGCGGACGTTTGATTGATGAAGGCAACCAGTTGACATCCGACTGGGGAGAGTATTCTCCCGAGACAAAAGAGTCGGTATTCAACTACAATGTGCGTATGGTCAATCCTATACCACCGGAAGAGCCTCGCACCACGATTCTGACGGATACGCTGCGTTACAATAGCGTGAAAAAGATATCTCATCTCATCGGGCCGTCGAATGTCGAGAGCGGTTCGTCGCATATATACACGGAGAACGGATGGTACTTTACGCAGACGGAGAATTTTATACTGCTGGACAGAAGTATCATCACGGACACAGGCAAGAAACTCATAGGCGACAGTGTGTACTGGAACAAGGAAGACTCCGTAGGAGAGGCTTTCGGAAATGCTGTGTATGTGGATGAGCTTAACAAGAACATGATGACTGGAGAATACTGCTATTACGACGATAAGACGGGATATTCGATGGCCACTGATTCGGCACGTCTTATGGATTTTTCTCAGGGTCCGGATACGATGTATGCTCACGCGGATACGTTTAAGGTTTTTGTATACAACTATCGTACAGATTCCGTATATCGTAACATGCATGGATATAATCATGTGCGTACATATAAGGTAGACTATCAGGCTGTGTGCGATTCGATGGTGTACACAGGTTTGGACTCGTGTCTGACAATGTATAAAGACCCCATCGTATGGCAGCAGAACCAGCAGGTGCTTGGAGAGGAGATAAAGGCATTCTTCAATGATTCTACGATAGACAGCCTGTATGTTTTGAGACAAACGCTTTCCGTAGAGCGAATCGATTCGGTGAAATATAATCAAATCAACGGGCAGGAGATGCACACATATTTCCGTAACGGAGATGTATGGATGACCCATGTTATTCGTAATGTGCATCTGAACTACTATCCCTATGATTCGGATTCCATACTCATAGGAATGAACCACACGGAGAGTACCGAACTTAAAATGTACATGGGAGAAGACGGCAAGGTGGACAGGATATGGATGCCTGCCGCCACCGGTACTTTGTATCCGCCTATAATGATTCCCGCAGACAAGGTATATTTGGAAAACTTTGCGTGGTTTGACTACATACGGCCTTTAAATAAGGACGATATATGGGTGTGGAGAGCCAAGAAGGAGGGTACATCGCTGAAACCGACAGTACGACGCGAAGCACCGTTGCAAAAACTAAAGGACTTAAAAAAGAAAAAGAAGAAGGGCACACCTTCGGATTCTTCAGATATAACAACATCAAATACACAAGACGATGGGACTGTTTCAAACCCGTAAGCCACGTAAATTCCGTCGTGTGAGCATATATACGGATGAACGTCGCGACAAGCGAGACCGCTTGGTTCAGGACGTGTTGCGAGAGATGGGTAAAATACCTACGGATGAACATACGATAGACCCAGATCATTTCAAGGGAAAGTTTGCAAAGTATATTCCCCGCACTCAACGCAATATTGACAACGGGCGTTCAAAGTTGACGTGGCCTGTTGCCATCATCATTATTATCGTATTGATATTTATATGGCACTATCTCCAAACGGGTAACGTGCATCTGTAGAAAGAGTAAAAATGGATATAGTTCGTCTACTTCCCGACAGTGTTGCCAACCAGATTGCGGCTGGTGAGGTGATACAGCGTCCGGCATCTGTCATCAAGGAATTGATGGAGAATGCTCTGGATGCCGGTGCAAAGAACGTGGATGTATGTGTAGTGGATGCGGGACGTACGATGATTCAGGTGATAGATGACGGCAAGGGTATGAGTGAGACGGATGCCCGTCTCTCATTCGAACGTCATGCCACAAGTAAGATACAGAAGGCAGAAGATCTATTTACTCTCCGTACGATGGGATTCCGTGGAGAAGCGCTTCCTTCCATTGCTGCGGTGGCACAGGTCACTTTGCAGACACGTTCGGCAGATAGTGAACTGGGTACACGGGTGGAGATAGAGGGCTCCCGTTTTGTGTCTCAGGAGGTGTGCGCTTGTTCGGTGGGAGCGAATTTTGAGGTGCGCAACCTCTTTTATAATATACCCGCGCGCAGGAAGTTCCTCAAGAGTAACCAGACAGAACTTGCTAATATCATACAGGAGTTCCAACGCATAGCACTTGTAAATCCGTCAATAGCATTCACCCTGACGAGCAACGGCACAATGACTATGAATCTGTCGCCCTCTTCCCAAAAGGGTAGGATAGCATCCATATTCGGCAAGAAACTGGCAGACCAGTTGTTTGATGTGTCTGTGGAGTCATCTCTGCTAACGGTACACGGTTTTGTGGGTCGTCCGGAATCTGCCCGTAAGAAAGGGGCTCAGCAGTATTTTTTTGTCAACGGACGTTATATGCGTCATCCGTATTTCCACAAAGCAGTAATGGAGGCATTCGACCGCATGATACCTCAAGGCGAACAGGTGCCTTACATGCTCTTCTTTGAAGTGGATCCCTCGTCCATCGATGTAAATATCTCGCCGACGAAGACGGAGATAAAATTCGAGAACGAGACATCCCTGTGGCAGATACTGTTGGCTGGCGTGCGCGAAGCACTGGGACGGACAGGAGCCTCTGCCATGTTTGATTTCGAATCGGAAGGACAGCCGGAACTTCCTGCGTTCTCCCAATATATGAACCAAGAAACCTCCGCAACTCCCAGACACAGTCCTGCAAAGGTGTCTGTTTCGGATTGGCAGGAACTGTATGCCGGTCTCCAACAAACAACGATGGAGGAGTTCGTGCCTCAGCAGCAGGAAATCCCGTTCGAGGAGATTCCCGCTCAAAGTGAGCAGACGTTCTCTTCGGAGCATCTTCAGTTCAAGGGGCAATACATATTGTCCTCTTCTCAGGCAGGTCTGATGATGGTGGATCAGCACCGGGCACATGTCCGTGTGCTGTACGACCGTCTTCTTGACCAGATGCACAATAACTCGGTGCCTTCTCAGGGGCTTCTGTTTCCGGAGATGATAGAGATTTCTCCGCACGACATGCCGTTCTTTGAGGAACTGCTTCCCAAACTCTCAAGTCTGGGTTTTGATATAATGTCGCTGGGAGGTGGCAGTTACAGTATCAACGGCTTGCCGACAGGACTCGACGGTATCGACCTCCAGAAACTTGTAGAAGAAATAATAGGGGACGAAAATCCCGCAGAAGGTTTGTCGGAACAGATGGAGCATCGCCTTGTGATGACGATAGCCTCCAGAATGGCTATTCCGGTGGGACAGGTGCTTTCATCGGAGGAGATGGACGGACTTTTGGCTGCTCTCTTTGCCACATCCAATCCGAATTACATGCCGGACGGACGTCCCATAATAGCTCTGATAGATCAGCAGAGCATCAATCAGATGTTCAAATAAGGAATAACAATAAAAACACAATATAATGGATAAGAAAGATAGGGTTATCTTAACAGGCGACCGTCCAACGGGCCGGTTGCATATAGGTCACTATGTCGGTTCCCTGCGCCGTCGTGTGCAACTTCAGAATGAGGGCGAATACAAGAAGATGTATGTATTCATTGCTGACGCTCAGGCTCTCACCGACAATATCGACAATCCAGAGAAGGTACGACAGAATGTCATCGAAGTGGCTTTGGATTACCTCTCTGCCGGTTTGGATCCGGAGCGTGTCACATTGTTCATCCAGAGCCAGGTGCCGGAACTATGCGAGCTTTCGTTCTATTTCATGGATATGGTCAGCGTGAGTCGTCTGAGTCGCAACCCGACAGTGAAGACGGAGATACAGATGCGCGGTTTTGCAGGAGAGAGCATTCCTGTCGGCTTCTTCACATATCCGATTTCCCAGGCTGCCGACATCACGGCATTCAAGGCAACCACCGTACCTGTCGGGGAAGACCAGAAACCCATGCTTGAGCAGGCTAACGAGATAGTACGCCGCTTCAACAACATCTACGGAGGAGGGAAGGATATCCTGGTGGAACCCTCCATCATGTTGCCCGACTCACAGGCGTGCATGCGTCTGCCGGGAACAGACGGCAAGGCGAAGATGTCCAAGTCGCTGGGCAACTGCATCTATCTCTCCGACACACCGAAGGAACTCAAGACGAAGGTGAATTCAATGTTCACCGACCCGGAACATATCCATGTGGAGCAGCCCGGTCATCTCGAAGGAAACACAGTGTTCACATATCTGGATGCTTTCTGTGAGGATTCCGACTTTGAGAAATTCCTGCCGGACTATAAGAACCTTGACGAACTGAAGGCTCACTACACACGCGGAGGTCTTGGCGACGGCACTTGCAAGAAGTTCCTCTTGAACATTCTTAACGACCGCCTGGCTCCCATCCGCGAGCGTCGTGCCTATTGGGAGCAGCGCATTCCCGAGGTGTATGAGATACTCCGTAAGGGTTGCGAAGAAGCCCGTGCTGTGGCTCAGGCCACACTCGATGATGTGCGTCGTGCGATGAAGATAAACTATTTCGATGATGTCGAACTCATACAGGAGCAGGCAAAACGTTATTCTTTGTCAAAAAAATAAGTAAAAATTTGGCTGTTTCGCGAAATTGTCGTACTTTTGCACCGCAGTTTCGCAAGGAACAGCATTTGGGCAATTAGCGCAGCTGGTTCAGAGCATCTGCCTTACAAGCAGAGGGTCGGCGGTTCGAATCCGTCATTGCCCACGAAAAACACTAAAAAATGGAGCCGTGAGGCCCGTAAAAAGAAGATATGCTTTTAGATTGTTTGACCGCGGTATCACCGATAGATGGCCGTTATCGCAGCAAGACAGAACCCCTTGCACTTTATTTTTCAGAGTATGCCCTCATGCGTTACAGAGTACGCGTGGAGGTAGAGTATTTCATTGCCCTTTGTGACTTGCCATTGCCGCAGCTTAAGGGTTTTCCGGTGGATGCAGAGCGTCTGCGTACCATCTGGCGCGACTTCACGGAGCAGGATGCCAGCCGTATCAAGGAGATTGAGACGGTGACCAACCACGATGTGAAGGCTGTGGAGTATTTCATCAAAGAGAAGTTCGATGCCATTGGAGGACTGGATGCCTACAAGGAGTTCATCCATTTCGGTTTGACATCGCAGGATATCAACAACACCAGTGTGCCCCTATCAATTAAGGAGGCTCTGGAGCAGGTGTACTATCCCATGATGGAGGAATTGCTCTCCCAGCTCCGTGCTTATGCTGAGGAGTGGCAGAACATACCGATGCTTGCCAAGACACACGGTCAGCCGGCTTCTCCCACCCGTCTCGGGAAGGAGGTGATGGTGTTCGTCTATCGTCTGGAGCGTCAGCTGGAGATGCTCAAGTCTGTGCCCATCACAGCAAAGTTCGGCGGTGCCACCGGAAACTACAACGCACATCACGTTGCATACCCTGAATACGACTGGCGCAGTTTCGGCTCACGTTTCGTAGCCGAGAGACTGGGTCTTGAGAGGGAGGAATACACCACACAGATTTCCAACTACGACTGTCTGGGTGCTCTCTTCGACGGAATGAAGCGCATCAACACCATCATCATCGACCTTGACAGAGACTTTTGGCAGTATGTCTCTATGGAATATTTCCGCCAGAAGATAAAGAAGGGTGAGGTGGGTTCAAGTGCGATGCCTCACAAGGTGAACCCCATCGACTTTGAGAACTCGGAGGGTAATCTCGGTATGGCAAATGCCATTCTGGCCCATTTGGCTCAGAAGTTGCCCATCAGCCGTCTGCAGCGTGACTTGACCGACTCCACTGTGCTTCGCAATGTCGGTGTTCCTGTCGGACACATGCTCATTGCCGTGCAGAGCACTCTCAAGGGCTTGCGCAAACTGGTGCTCAACGAGGAGGCTATCTCCCGCGATTTGGACAACTGCTGGGCAGTGTGTGCAGAGGCCATTCAGACAATACTGCGCAGAGAGGCTTATCCTCATCCCTATGAGGCACTCAAGGCTCTCACCCGCACAGGCAAGGGTATCGACGAAGCAACAATTAAGGATTTTATTGAGAACTTGGAGGTAAGTGAAGATGTCAAGGCTCAGTTGCGCACCATCACTCCTCATACATACACAGGCATGTAATTATGGCAAACGAAGATTGGAAGAAAGCGTTTAGTGAAGAAGGAGGTCAGCGTCCGCGCCGTCCTCGTATTCAGCGCACAAATACATCAGCTCCCACACCTATGGGTGGCAGTTATCAGCATCGTGAGCGCCCTGCTTACGGAGAGCGTCCTCAACGCCCCTCTTACGGAGAGCGTCCCCAGCGCCCCGCTTATGGAGAGCGTCCTCAGCGTCCCGCTTATGGAGAGCGTCCTCAGCGCCCTGCTTACGGAGAACGTCCTCAACGTCCCTCTTACGGAGAGCGTCCTCAGCGTCCCGCTTATGGAGAGCGTCCTCAACGTCCCGCTTATGGAGAGCGTCCTCAGCGCCCTGCTTACGGAGAGCGTCCTCAGCGTCCTGGTTACGGAAGCCGTCCCCGCAAGCCCTATAATCCCAATGCAAAGTATTCGTTCAAGAAGCAGATAGAGTATAAAGAGGCTCACTACGATCCCAACGAACCGATGCGTCTGAACAAGTTCCTTGCAAATGCAGGCGTCTGCTCGCGTCGCGAGGCTGATGAGTTTATCGCAGCAGGTGTTGTGAAGGTTAACGGCGAGATTGTAACGGAACTCGGTACAAAGATTAAACCCACTGACGAGGTGCGTTTCCATGAGGATACCGTCAGCATCGAGAAGAAGGTATATGTGCTGCTCAACAAACCCAAGGGATATGTCACCACTGTGGAAGACCCGCAAGACCGTAAGACGGTGATGGACCTCGTGAAGGGTGCTTGCCGTGAGAGGATATACCCCGTGGGTCGTCTCGACCGCAACACGACGGGTGTTCTGCTCCTCACCAACGACGGCGAACTGGCAGCCAAGTTGACTCATCCCCAGTATCGCAAGAAGAAGATATATCACGTGCATCTCGACCGCAATGTCACGGCAGCTGATATGCGACTCATTGCCGACGGTATACAGTTGGACGACGGTGAGATACACGCAGATGCCATCGAGTATTCCGATGCTACGGACAAGAAGCAGGTGGGTATTGAGATTCACTCCGGCAGAAACCGTATCGTGCGTCGCATCTTCGAGCACTTGGGCTACAAGGTGCTGAAACTCGACCGCGTATACTTCGCCGGACTCACTAAGAAACTGGTGAAGCGCGGAGACTGGCGTTTCCTCACAGAGAAGGAAGTGAACATGCTTCGCATGGGAGCGTTTGAGTGAAGAGTGAAGAACGAAGAGTGAAGAATGAAAGATTCAAGTAATATACCAAGTAATATACAATGAAACGAACAAAAGTAATTGACGCTCTTCAGGTTCTCCCCCAAAGGGGGAGCGGAGAGGGGGCTATGATCTGTGTTAAAGGCTGGGTGCGTTCCAAGCGCGGTAGCAAGGGCATCTTTTTTATTGCCCTCAACGACGGCAGCACAATCAACAACATACAGATTGTTGGCGACGAGACCAAGTTTGCGGAGGAAACTGTGAAGCGTATCACCACCGGAGCCTGCATCAGTGTGGAGGGTCTGTTGGTGGAGAGCCCCGCAGCCGGTCAGGCCAGTGAGATTCAGGCCGAGAAGATAGAAATCCTCGGTGACTGCGACAACACTTATCCCCTGCAGAAGAAGGGAGCCTCCTGGGAGTATCTCCGCACGGTGGCTCATCTGCGTCCCCGCACCAACACGTTCGGTGCTATACTGCGCATCCGCCACAATATGGCGATGGCTATTCACACCTATTTCCACGAGCACGGCTACTTCTACTTCCACACGCCGCTTATCACGGCCAGCGACTGCGAGGGTGCCGGCAACATGTTCCAGGTAACCACCAAGAACCTCTACGACCTCAAGAAGGACGAGCAGGGTAAGATACTCTACAACGACGACTTCTTTGGCGAGCAGACATCACTCACCGTTTCCGGTCAGTTGGAGGGCGAACTGGGTGCTACGGCTCTCGGAGCCATCTACACTTTCGGTCCCACGTTCCGTGCCGAAAACAGCAACACACCGCGCCACTTGGCTGAGTTCTGGATGATTGAACCCGAAGTGGCCTTCCTCGATCAGGAGGAACTGATGGACCTCGAGGAGGACTTCATCAAATACTGCGTCCGCTGGGCTCTTGAGCACTGTCAGGATGACCTTGCTTTCCTCAATAAGATGATTGACAAGGGCTTGATAGAGCGTTTGGAGGGTGTTCTCAAGGAGGACTTCGTGCGTCTGCCTTACACAGAGGGTATCCGCATCCTTCAGGAGGCCAAGAAGAATGGCAAGAAGTTCGAGTTCCCCTGTGAGTGGGGCGACGACCTGGCCAGCGAGCACGAGCGCTATCTCGTGGAGGAGCATTTCAAGAAGCCTGTCATCATGACCGACTATCCGCGCTCTTTCAAGTCGTTCTATATGAAACAGAACGAGGAGACTCCCGACGGAGGCTCCATTGGCTACAAGGGTGCTGTGGCTCCTGGTCCCACGATGCAGGGCACCGATGTGCTCTTCCCCTCAATAGGTGAAATCATCGGCGGTTCGGTGCGTGAGGAGAGCTACGACAAACTTCTCTCAGAGGTGGAGCGCCGCGAGATGGATCTGACGCATCTCACGTGGTATCTCGACACTCGCAAGTACGGTTCGTGTCCTCACGCCGGTTTCGGTCTCGGTTTCGAGCGTCTGATACTCTTTGTTACAGGTATGCAGAACATCCGCGATGTGATTCCTTTCCCGCGCACTCCGGGCAATGCCCAGTTCTAAAGAAGATGAGAAATGCCACGCAAAATGAAGCGTGGCATTTTTCTTTTCTATAGTGCCTATAGTCCTATAGCCTCTATAGTTCCTATAGTCACTATAGTCCCTATAAATCCATTTTTCTTTAAAAATAGCTCTCCAAAATTAAAAAACCGCACTTTTTTTGAAAAAAAATCGAAAAAAATAGAACACTATATATAATAAAAGGTGTACCTTTGTATTTGTGAATGCGTATACGTGCGCGTCTCGCGACAAACTTTGCCCAAGCGTGGGTAATAGGTTCTGACGAGAGAGAATTTAAAACAAAATAACTAATTAATTAACTAATTTTTATTTATCATGAAAAGAAAACTATTTCTTTTTTTGGCCTTAATGCTCGGATTTGTGTCGAGTATAAAGGCAGATGTGGACTACACATCAAAGATGTCATCCACTGGCTGGACTGGGGAAACCGGCAGTTGGAATGGTGGCCCCGAACGTTATAATGGTAATGACACCCAATTCTCTGTTGGCGATGTGCTTTATCAAACCATTTCTGACTTGCCCAATGGAAACTACGAAATTTCGTTTTATGCCTTTGAGAATTTCTCAAATTGGAATGACAAAGCATCAATTGCTTATGGCAGGAATATTGCCCAAGCTTTTGCCAACGAAAGTCGGCATGACTTCAACGTTATCAAGAATACAGGAGGTAGGGCATTTGATGAAAACACCTTACACACGATGTATGTACAGGTGACAAATGGTACTCTTAAGTATGGAGTAAAAAATGTCAAAGCAGGTGGTAACTGGGCAGTTTGCAAACCGGTAAGCCTTACTTACAAAGGAGAAACGCTTCCCAACAACACAGACCTCACTTCTGTCATTTCAAACTGGGATTTTAAGGAGTCTGCAAATAATGATTTCCTCGGATGGACAATTTATGCTCCTAACGGCGGTAATACACAGATATTGGGTGACACTAAGGTAGAATATTGGATTGGTACTGCTGCAAATGGTGTTTTTGACTATTATCAAACCATAACGGGTTTGCCAGCAGCTAAGTATATCATCAGTGGTTCTATGTGGAATTCTACAAATGGTGAAAGTCCAGCTCCTGCGGGAGTGAATGAAACCGCAGGTGTTTATGGCACCAGTGGAGCGATTACGGTATTTAAAGGCGTAAATGTTGATGGTGACCAATGTAATACTTACACTACAGATCAAATCGCTGTTACCAACGGCACACTGCGTATCGGTGTAAAAAACAACGGCACAATGGGTGCTCGTTGGTTTGGTGTCGACTGGATTAAATTGACATATGTTGAGGCGATCTCTTTGCAAGACTACTATGACCAGATAGCAGAATTGATTGATGTAGCTGACGATATCACGGCAAAACAAAATGCAGATACAAAGGCAGAACTGGATGATGCAGTTGATGAGGGTCAAGGGTACATTGACGATGAAGAAACTGATATTTCGAAATTGCAAGCTTCTATCGATCGTCTAACCGATGCCATAGAAGGTGCGAATGCTTCCGTTGCCGTATATGCAGCTATTAATTCGGCAATTTCTAATTATGCAACCAGGGTGACGGCTCTTGATGCCGCTGGTCAAGCAGCCTATGATGCATCTGCTATTCAAACAAAATATGACAACGGCACATATGAAACACTTGCAGAAGCAGAAGCAGAGCTTTCTGCTGCATATCTCACGGCAGTAGTATCTCAGACGACAAACGACTGGAAAAACGTGATGGTTAACCCCGCCGTTACAAGTACGACAGGTTGGACAAATGGCCGTACAAATTCAGGCCAGCAATATACAGATGCTCCTGATAACACCTATATGGACACTTGGAATGACAACCGCGACCAAAACCAAACGGTAACACTGCCAGAAGGCTATTATCTTCTTGTTGCAGCTACACGAGCTGATGCAAATGTAACTGTTGGTAATATATATGCTTATTCAGGTGACTCAAATCTGGGAAGTGAAGATATTCAAATGGAAGGTAGTACTGGCAATTTACTCGGAAACGGATGGGCTTGGACTCGCGTACCTTTCCATGTTACGGAAACTTCATCTGTGAAAATAGGTTTTTACTCGGAGTGTGGTGGTAGTAAGTGGGCTGGAGCCGATGATTTCCATCTGTACTACTATGCGACAGAACTTGCCATGAAGCAGGGACAATTAGCACAGGTTGTGTCAGATGCCAATGCATGGGCAGGCAAACTTACTACTACAACGGCTTTGGAGGAAGCTCTAAGTGCTAGCGCACCTTCTTGCTCAACTGTTGAGGAATGTAATACTGCGATTAGCAACTTGGAAACAACTATTGCAAATGCTCGTGCAGCCGAAGCTCCTTACGCATCATTCAATGCGTTAAAAACGGCAGCAAATGCAATTGCAGATGTTGACTATAAAGAGACCATATCTGGTAGTCATGCGACGTTCACAACGGCTATTTCTGCTCAGACCACAGCTGCAGATGAGGCAACAACGGCAGCGGCTGTTAATACGGCTATTAGTACTTTGACATCTGCCATCAAGACATATATAGCTGCTGCTGAGCCCTTGAACGAAGGCGAATACTTTGACATCACCTGCCTGATGACCAATCCTGATTTTGAGGATAGTTATAATGGTTGGACAGTTTTGTCTGCCCCTAATGTTAACTGGTCAAACTGCGAGTACTACCAAACAGAATTTGATATCAACCAAACCGTAACAGGTCTTCCCAAAGGTAGCTATAGCCTCAATGTTCAGGCTTTCCAGCGTCCGGGTGAAGCTTCTGCAGTATACAATGCATACGTTGATGGCACGGACAACGCGTCCAGTGTGCTTTACATCAATAGTATCACTTCAAAGGTTAAAAATATTGCTGCTGATGCTCAAGATACATACAAACTGGGTGACGGTTCCAATTTTGACTGGCCCAATGACAGTCGTGTAGGTAGTGATCCTGATTATAAATATCTGCCAAATTCACAGCAAGGTTCAAAACTCTATTTCGATGCAGGACTTTACGATGCAACCTGTGCAGCAGTGATTACGGATGCTGATGAAGGTAGTTTGAAACTCGGCTTCAAGAGCACAACCCCTCATGTGTCCTATGACTGGACTATCTTTGACAACTTCCGTCTTCGTTATTATGGTAGCAGCCTGCTGGTTTACTATCAGCAGTATTGGCCACAGTTGAAGGACGAGGTCAAAGCAGACTTGGCAAATGCCGCTTACGTAAATGTGTTGGTTTCTTCTGAGGACGAGGCCGTTGATGCAGCTCTTGCCGCAACTCCTTATACAGAAGCTGAATACGAGACTGCAATCAGTAATCTTACTACTGCACGCGACAACTTCCGCGCTGCAAAAACTCCGTACGATGCTATCGTTGCAGAGCAAGGAGCATCGCCTATAACAAAGATTTCTGCTAATATCGGCACTGGTGTGTTCCAGTATAACGAGAGCACAAATAATACTTTATATAGCGCATACGAAAGCGCACGCGCAAGTGTTACAGGTTACACATTCACAACATCAAGTACAGCATCTGGTGCTCAGGATCTCTTAGATGCCATTGATGATGCCATTGATGATTACTACAATCAGCCCCTGAATGCTCCTAATGCAGAGAAGAGGTACTATATCGTACTCAACAATAATGGCGGATGGACTTACGATGGCAAGGCTATGACTTATCTTGCGAATGATCGCGAGGATATGGGAAGCTATAACATTAAATATCAAGCAGAACCTAACGCCAAATACGCACAGGCATTTATCTTGACTCAGGTAGAAGGCAATACCTATAAGATGAGTCAGATTGACGTTGATGGCAATACTCGTTATATCAGTACAGGAGTGCCTTATGAAGGCAATACCGGCCAAATCCGCACAGTAACGGATGTTGAGGATGCTTTGGTAGTAAGAATCATTGCTACTAGCACAGAGGGCGTGTTTAACATCTACAACACAGAGGCCAACAACTATATCGGTTCGCAGGATGCTGGTGTATATACTGTAAACAGCCATATCAACTTCACCATCGCTGAAGCAGAACAAGTTTCGCCCAACCTAGTCATTGCTGCCGGTGTTAACTGGGCCACATTCATGAGTCCGTTCGCTATCTCACTTTCGAGCCTGGAAGACGTGACCGCATTCAGAATTACTGGTACAGAAAACGACGAGATGGTAACAGAGGAGGTTACTACGACTATTCCTGCCAATACTCCTGTACTTCTTTATCGCAAGACAACTGGTAGCAATTATGCTCCCTCTTTGTCCGGTTATGGTGCAGCATACCAAGATACTTACACCGCAGGACTGCTGAAGGGCAGCTATGTTAAGAGTGAAGTTCCTGCAAGCAGTGAAACGGTGGATAATTACCTCTTGCAGAAGAACAATGATGTGGTTGCATTCTATAATGTTGCCAGCTCCGGTCTTTTCATCGGTGCATATCGCGCTTATCTTTCTATGTCTGCAACTTCTGCTCGTCCCGTGATTTTCTTCCCGGAAGAGGACGATCCTACTGCTATCAACGCCATTGAGGCTGCTGATGTTGAGGCCGAAGATCTGAAGGACGGTAAGTACCTTATTGATGGTCAGATTATCATCGTGAAGAACGGTGTGAAGTACAGTGCTAACGGTCAAATTTTGAAGTAAAATAACCAATCCCCTTTTCCACTCTCCCCTTGAGGGGGAGTTGGAGGGGGCTAATAAACAAAGATTATGAAAAAGATATATGTTGAACCCAAGAACACGGTGGTGGCATTGAGAGTTCGTGACAATGTGATGCAGATAGGTTCACCCACACCTCCCGCAAGCAGTGAAGACGCAACTGATAAAGGTGGTCCTGGCGGTGAAGGCGAAAACTATAGCGACGGTTATGCCCGTAAGTCTATTAGTACTTGGGATGAATGGTAGTCGCGCAATAGCGCATAATTAATTTCGAACTAGAGGTTCTTAGGAACCATAGTTACATAGCTATAACGTATTATGGAATGAGGTGGCTCGCGAGAGTCGCCTCATTAGCTTTTCACCTACCCACAAAATATTCGTGTCGCGGATGTCGCAAATGTCGCGAAAAAAATAATTTAAACAAAAACCAAGAAAACCCTCCCGCCAGCATGTATGTGCTTTCAGCCCTTTTGCGATGCAAGGCATATATTTTTCCTTGTAAGCGAGCTCCCAGATAAAAATCCACGCCTCGCATCTCAGCCTCATTTAGAGTCTTTACATGCTGGCTTGAGAAAAACCCCGTTCGCTTCGCTCACTAAAAAACCGCATA
>JAGDCM010000119.1 GCA_017958545.1 Bacteroidaceae bacterium
AGGAAGTCGATACCATAGAGAGCCACACGACGGTAGTCGCCCACGATACGGCCGCGACCGTAGGTGTCGGGCAGACCGGTGAGGATATGGTTGTGGCGCACGCGCTTCATCTCGTCAGTGTAAGCATCGAACACACCTTCATTGTGTGTCTTACAATATTTAGTGAATATCTCGTGGAGCTTTTCTGAGGGCTGGTAGCCATAGGTGGTGCAAGCCTGCTCTGCCATCTTGATACCACCGTAGGGCATGAAGGCGCGCTTCAGGGGCTTGTCGGTTTGCAGACCTACAATTTTCTCCAGATCTTTCATGCTTTCATCGATATAGCCAGGACCGTAGGCTGTCATACTGGAGACAATATCCGTCTCCATATCGAGCACACCACCCTTGGCACGCTCCTGTTTCTGGAGCTCCTGCAAACGACCCCACAACTTGTTGGTTGCCTCTGTGGGACCGGCCAAAAATGACTCGTCTCCGTCATAGGCCGTATAATTACACTGGATGAAATCTCTCATGTTGACCTCTTCGGTCCATTTGGTTCCCTTAAAACCACGCCATTCGTTACGCATAATTCTCAATATGTACAATTAGATTAATATTCTGTGCGCAAAGGTAATGATTTTTGCCCGAATTTCAACTAATTTTTTTATATTTGCATACACTTTTTGATAAATCTCAATGAAAGTGAATACAATTATAACCTTTTAAATAAAAAATAACCAATTTTAACTTTACAAACATCATGAAAAATATCATCAGCAAGTTTCGCATTTTTGCCCTCTCTGCATTCAGCTTAACAGTTGTGACAAACGCATCGGCACAAGGTACTATGTTGGGCTTGGGAAATGAGAACGAGAATACGCTCTCACTAACAGAACGCATACTCAAACTGGAGAAAAAACACGATGCAATAAGCATCTACTTCAACACACACGTGGCACTGGAGGAGCGCATCGACGGTCCCGACAAGGGCGCATCGTTCGTGGGTAAGCAGTTGCGCTTCGAGATGCTGGGAACGCTCAACAAACACTGGAGCTATCGTTTCCGCTACCGTCTGAACCGTCCCGGATATCAGCAGAGTGACAACTTCAGCAACAACATCGACATGATGGTGATACGTTACAAATTCAACGATAAATTCGACCTTTCTGCCGGTAAACTGGGTTGCGCACTCGGTGGATACCAGTATGACGACAACCCAATACAGGTGTTGCAGTTCTGCGACTGGCTGACGGGTATCGACGGCTTCCATCTGGGTGTTCACGGATGCTACAACGTGACGAAGAACCACACGCTGATACTCGGCATCTACAACACGGACAACGACCGCGTGGTGGATTACTACTCTGCCGCCCCGTTCATTAAGCCTTCTCACTTCCCCGTGGCTCCCACGCTGTGCTGGAGCGGCAGCTTCTTCGGAGGTAAGCTGCAGACGCTTTGGTCGTACACCCTGATGAGCGAGGTGAAGAAAAACTTCGGACATCTCCTGATGACGGGTACCAAACTGAATTTCAAGAAGTGGCAGTTGATACTGGATTACTACGGTGCTTGGGAAGATGTGGACCATCATCAGATTTTGTCTGCAGACCTGTCGAATGTGCTCAGCAAGACGGCTAGCGAAATAGCTGGATACCCCGTTGAAATCAATGTGCTCGCACGCAACACACAGTACCATACTCTGATGCTTGACGGATTCTATCAGCCCACACCGCATTGGAATCTGACCGCAGGAGTACGCTACGAGCGCGCTTCCTCTTCAGATGGTCTGGCCACCATCCTGGGCAACCGCATCAACTACGGATATCAGGTCGCTATACAGTGGATTCCTGACTTGACACAGGACGCACGTATCTCGCTGTCGTATATCGGACGTACGACACAGTACGACCACCCGGCACTTGAGAACTACAACCGCAACCGCATCGAACTGGGTCTCATCTACCGTATCAAGGCCTATTGATATTCTGTAAGCAACAAAGAGGGGCACCGAGAAATCGATGCCCCTTATATTTTATTTCCGCAGAATGTCTTAGAACTGAATGAAGGCTGTGAGCAGCAGAACGGTCAGCATCAAAGGTACAACGAACTTCAACATGACGAAATATAATCCCTTGCGAGTGAACTTGTAGCCGTTGAGACGCATCTCGCCAACAAGCAGACGGGGCGACACCACCCAACCGATGAGGACACAGGTGAGGATGGCGAGCACGGGCATGAGGACGTTGTTGCTGACGTAGTCGAAGATGTCGAGAATCTGACCGATGGCACCATTGGGAAGAGGGTATTCGAAATACCATATATTATAACCCAGACAAACCACAACGGACCAGATGAATCCTGTGCCTGCCATTATCAGTACCGACTTCTTGCGAGTCCAGCCAAACTTATCCTTCACGCTGGCAACGATGGCCTCGAGGATGGAGACAGCACTCGTGATGGCTGCGAACAGCACCATTAGGAAGAACACCATACCAATCACTGTGCCGAAGACACCGAGGCTGTCGAACACATTCGGCAGGGCAATGAACATAAGACCGGGACCAGCCTTCATACCCTCCGTACCCATGAAGACATAGACAACGGGGATAATCATCAGACCGGCAAGAACGGCTATCAGTGTGTCGAAAATCTCGATTCTATCGACAGCTTGACCCAGATTCACCGAACGTTTCATATACGAACCGTAGGCCACCATGATACCCATTGCTATTGACAGAGAATAGAAGAGCTGTCCCATTGCATCGAGGGCTATCATCAGGAAACGACGCAGGGTGAGTCCCTCGAAATTGGGGAGGAAATAGACAGCTGCACCGTCAAGGCCGGTACGTGTCACACCATTGGCATCAGTGTGGCTGATGAACATCGAGTAGCCGCAGATGAAGACCACCATGATGACAAGAGCCGGCATGATGATGCGGGAGTATTTCTCGATACCTTTCTCCACACCACGATAGACAATGTAGAAACACATGATGGCAAATATCGCTGTGAGTATGATTGGTTCCCACTGCGACATTATGAAACCTGTGAAGAAACCGTCGCTTACGGCCTCCTTGCCATTGAATGAGAGATACGTGGCAAAGTACTTCAGCACCCATCCCCCGATGACACAATAGTAGGGATAAATAATATAGGGCACAATGAACGAGAACCAACCCAGAAACGCCCATTTCTTGTGGAAATAACCGTATGCCGTAAGAGGTCCCTGCTGAGAACGGCGCCCGATAGCCACCTCTGTGATGAGCAGAGTGAAACCGAACGTCACTGCCAGCACAATGTAGATGAGGAGAAACAAGCCGCCTCCGTCGCGCGCTGCCAGATAGGGGAAGCGCCAAATGTTACCAAGTCCTACTGCCGAGCCTGCTGCTGCGAGCACAAAGCCCATAGAACCGCTGAATGAGTTTCTTTCTTTCTTTGCCATTATTTCAGATTTTTCACCATCGAAATGCCGCACAAAACGGCAAATACTCCGCAAAGGTAGTGATTTTTATTCAAACTTCCAAAAAAAGTTATTTATTACCTCCCTCAGATGCTCTTTTGCTACTTCCTTTTGCATTAATACCGAAAGTGGGCGAGGGTCACCATCGTTGATACTGCGCACAGAAGAGAACCCTGCCTCCAGAAGTGAGGCTTCGTCTTCCACAGCACCGGAAACAAGATGCACAGGCACGCCTCTTCTGCTGGAAGCTGACAGTACTCCGTAAGCCACTTTACCCATCAGCGTTTGACGGTCGCTCCTGCCTTCGCCCGTAAACACCACGTCAGCACCCTTCAGCGCCTCATCAAAATGCAAGAGTTCGAGCATCATCTCTATTCCGGAACGCATCCTGGCACCCATATACGTCATCAGGGCATAACCCAAACCTCCCGCAGCTCCCGCTCCGGGAATATCTGCGTCTGCGGGAGTTGCAAGACCTCTGCGCTCCGTCTCGAGGGCAAAATCCCGAAGCTGGCGGTCGAGAATCGGCAACTGCTGCGGTGTGGCTCCCTTCTGGGGAGCAAAAACACAGGCCGCTCCGTTCTCACCGTAAAGAGGATTCTGCACATCACAAGCCACCTCAATCTGCAGGGTGGGGGAGCGAAAGTCGTAACCCGATTCTTCCAGCACCTCCACAAGACCCCGGCCTCCGTCGCAAGTGGCACTTCCTCCAAGACCTATCACTATCTTGCGGCATCCCCGCTTCGCAGCGTCGAGTATCATCTCTCCCACACCGTGTGAACTGGCTGTCATAGGATTGCGCTTCTCCGGTTCCACCAGAGTGAGACCACAAGCTGCAGCTACTTCCATATAGGCCGTAGCATCGTCGCTCACAAGATATTCCGCCTCGCACTCCCGCATCAGAGGGTCGTGCACACGGGCACACACGCGCCTTACGTGCGGTAGATGATGTAGGGCCTCCACCATTCCCTCTCCACCGTCGCTCAAGGGCATCGTGACGACTTCCGCCCCGGGACGCACAGAGAGAATGGCTTCACGGGCTGTCTCACAGGCTTCTACAGCCGTAAGACAACCCTTGAAGGAATCGAAGGCCACAACTACTTTCAACGGAAGTGAGCCTTTATTGCAATTCTATTACCTCAATACTGCGGGCAGGGAGTTTTATCTTCATCTTGCCTGAACCCTTCACCTTCTTCGTCTGAGGTACGATGGCACGGGGATTGGTAATGCTGTTGGTGGCATTCATGCTATCGGCCACGAGAGTGGTTTGGAGAGCCTTACTGGACACCTTCTTACCAATAGTGCTCAGCACCACATCGATACCCGTCTCACCGGCATTCACCATCTTGACAAACACCTTGTTCGCAGCCTTGTCACGGGTGGCGGTGTAGTAGAGCTGGGTAAGGGTGTCTCCGTCCACTGTCATCTGCGGCACGTTGTCGCACTCCATCTTCACCACCTCCGTGCCGAGATTACCTGCAAACATACACTGGGCGTAGTAGCTGGGAGAACCGTAACTGTTGAGTGCATCGTAACCGATAAGGTCGCTCTTCCACTGCATTCCACCGGGATTTACGTTCACGAAGAGGGGAGCATAGCAATGAGCGATGACGATATCGCTGTTGCGCTCCATGCCGATCATCCAGGCTGCGTCGGCAAGAGCGGCCTTCATATTTGTGGTGGGATCGCCTTCACGGGTGGCCCATTCTCCGCAGAACACCTTGGGACCCTTTCTGTCGTACTTGTCGTACATACCGCACTGACGGAGCATATCCTTGTAGCCGCGATAGTAGTGCTCGTCGATGATGTCGAGCTTCATACGGTCTTCCACCTTCCAGTCGCGGGCAAGACGCCTCATCTTGTCGGGAGAGTCGGTGCAGATAATCTCCAACTGAGGATACTTGGCCTTGATGGCTTCATAGAACATCGTGTAACGCTCTGCATAACTGCCGCTGCGGTCGAAGAAGTCCTCATTGCCTATCTCCACGTAGGTCAGCTTGAAGGGAGCGGGATGACCGTCCTGAGCACGACGTGCGCCCCATTCTGTGGAAACGTCGCCAATGACATATTCTATCTCGTCGAGAGCCTCCTCGATGAAACCGTTCAAGGCCTTACCCGTTACGTAGTCGCCCTGAAGA
>JAGDCM010000120.1 GCA_017958545.1 Bacteroidaceae bacterium
CAGAGTTTTTTAATGTATTTCTTCAGTTCCTGTCTGAAGTACGGCGCGATACCGTTCTGTCCTCCGTTTTCCGCATGTTTCACTCTGAGTGTAAGAGGTAGGGACTTGAGAGAATCCAACTGTTGTCTTGTGGCATTCTTGTCGTTGATGATTATGCCGTCGTGGTCGTAGAGGTTTTCCAGCACGACATTGCGGCGTGAAAGAGCATTCTTGGGGTTAAGTCGCGGATTGTATGTAGACGTTGCTTTTAGCAGTCCCACGAGTATTGCCGACTGTTCATAGTTGAGACTGTCCGGCGTGGTGTTGAAGTAACTGCGGGCAGCAGTCTTGATTCCGAATGCGTTCGAACCGAAATCCACGGTATTGAAATACATTGTGAGGATGTCTTCCTTGGTGTAGATGAATTCCAGTTTCTCGGCCACAATCCATTCCTTCATCTTCATCACGAGAAGTTTCACACCGGGGATATGGCCGCACAGTCCTGTGGAGTAGCGGGTGCGGACGCGGAAGAGGTTCTTTGCCAACTGTTGTGTTATTGTTGATGCTCCGCGTGCATTGCCCTTCATCATATCCTTTCCGGCTGCGAAGAGTCCCTGGAAGTCCACTCCGTGATGGTAGTAGAATCTCTCGTCTTCCGTAGCGATAAGGGTGCGTATGATGATTGGCGAAATCTGTTCATACTTCACGGGCGTACGGTTCTCGTTGTAGTAGCGTCCCATCAACACTCCGTCTGCGCTATACACCTCGCTGGCTTCCGACACGACAGGGTTCTTGATATCTGCGAAACCGGGACTCTTACCGAACAGCCACAGGAAGTTCATATCCACGAGTCCTAGGAAGCATACGACAAACATGATTACAGCAAGTAACCACACCAACATCCTGCGCCACAGCGGGCCGCGCATGAATGCCATGTAGATTATCTTCTTTATGTTGTTAAGTTTGTCCATGCTATTTCAGCATCTTTGTTAAACCATGTCATTTGTTTTTTCGCGTAGACGCGAGTATTCTTCTTTATTCTCTCTACGGCCATTTCCAGAGGCCATTCTCCTGATATTACCTGAAACAGTTCCTTGTATCCCACGGTATTAAGACTGTTCAGATGGCGGTATGGATACAGCCTCTTGGCTTCTTCCATGAATCCCTGTTCCATCATCATGTCCACTCTCTTGTTGATGCGTTTGAACAAGTCGTCTCTCTCGCGCCTCAGACCTATCTTCGTTATCTTGAACGGTCTCTCTTTCTTTCCGGCCACGAGGAAACTGGAGTAGGGCTTTCCGCTGGTGTAGCACACTTCCAGAGCGTGCACCACGCGTCTTGTGTTTCTGTGATCCACCCGATTGTAATGTTCGGGGTCAAGCAGTCGCAGTTCCGCGAGGAGAGGGGAGAGTCCCTCTGTTGCCAGTCGTTGTTTCAATGTGTCTCTCACTTCATCGTCTATGGTGGGGATGTCGTCAATACCGTTGCACACAGCATCTATATACATCATCGACCCACCTGATAGAATCACCCGCCGGTGACTCTTGAAGAGTTCGTCCAACAGTTTTATTACGTCCTCTTCATATCGGGCAGCGGAGTAATAGTCCTCCAGTTCGAGAACACCCACCATGTAGTGTTTCACTCTTGCGAGTTCCTCGGGTGTGGGAGCCGCTGTCCCGATGCTCATTCCTTTATATATTTGGCGACTGTCGCATCCGATGATGGGGCATCCCCATTCTTCTGCTTTCTCCAGCGCCAGTTTGGTTTTTCCCACCGCTGTGGGACCAAGTATCACGACAAGTTCCTTATCGTATGAAGCCACGTTTGCTGCTACGGATAAAGTCGAGGATATAGTCGCGTTCCTCACTCTGCGGTATTTCTCTCTCCACCTGCTCCAGGAGGTCTTTCAGAAGTCCCGTACCCTGAAGTATTATCTGATATGTACGGTGGATATTGTCGATGGTCTCGCGATCGAAACCGCGACGCTTGAGTCCCACCATGTTGAGTCCGCAGAATGCGGCGGGGTCTCTTGCTATCATAGAGAAGGGCAGGATGTCCTGTGAAGAACGTGTGCCGCCGCCTACCATCACGTAGGAACCTACGCGGCAGAACTGGTGCAGGAGCACGTGAGCGGAGAGTATGGCCTTGTCGTCGATAATTGTCTCACCTGCGAGCTTCGTACCGTTACCGATAATACATTGGTTGCCCACAATGGCGTCGTGAGCCACGTGTACACCCTCCATCAGCAGATTACCCGAACCCACTACTGTGCGTCCCTTTGCTGCTGTACCGCGATTGATGGTGACATTCTCTCTTATCTTGTTGTTGTCACCGATTTCTGCCGTCGACTCTTCGCCCACGAACTTGAGGTCCTGCGGGATGGCACCTATTACGGCACCGGGGAAGAACGTATTGCCGTTTCCGATGCGCGAACCGTAGAGCACAGTCACAGAGTTCATGAGTGTGTTGTTGTCTCCAATCTCCACATTCCTGTCGATGTAGCAGAAGGGACCTATCTCGCAGTTGTTGCCGATTTTGGCTTCAGGATGGATGTAAGCTAATGGTGATATCATAGTTCTCTGAGTTTACGTGCAAATATATTGTTTATTGTATGTCCGGGTTTGTAGGCAGTTATCTTGCCTTTTATGGAGCGTCCCACGAGTGCCATATCGCCGATAATGTCGAGCACCTTGTGGCGTGCGCATTCGTTGTTCCAGCGCAGAGGACGGTGCTGTATGTATCCCAGCTTGGTGGCATTTCTCCTTTCCGTACCGACCTTATCGCAGAGAGCGTCGAGTTTCTCCTGCGGCATCTCCACCTCATATATTACGACCGCGTTGTCGAGGTCGCCGCCCTTGATGAGACCCATCTCCAGAAGGGGAGCAATCTCCCTGACGAAGACAAAGGTACGTGCTGCTGCGAGGTCATCCTTGAAGTTTGCCATGTTCTGGATAGATGCAGAACTGTCTCCGAGCACTTGTCCGGGGAACTTGATTGTGGCATTCACCTCAAAGCGGTCGGACGGTTCTATCTTTATCCAGCTGCCCGTCTTCTCATCCTTCACCTCTACGGTCTCCGTGATGACAAGCGGTTCGATGTCTGCGTCCTGTTCCACCACGCCCACTTTCTCTATTTCCTGTGCGTAGAGTATTGCACTTCCGTCGAGTATCGGGAACTCAGGACCGTTCACCTCTATCCACACGTTGTTGATGCCGGCAGCCATGAGAGCAGCCATACCGTGTTCGATGGTGCTGCATTTCACGCCGTTCACATTCAGTACGGTGCCGCGTGTCGTCTCGGTCACGTTTTCTGCCAGACATTGCAGTACGGGCTTTCCCTCCAGGTCGGTGCGACAGATGAGGTATCCGTGATTCACGGGAGCGGGTCCCATCGTCACGGTGAGATCGAGGCCTGTGTGCAGTCCTTTACTCTTTAGCGAAAATGTGCCTCCAAGGGTTTTCTGTTTCATTGTTCCGGTATATACTTTTTTATTTTTCTTTTTCTTCCATTGCGGCCAGTTTCTTCTTCATCTGGTTGAATTCCGCCCACATCTCAGGCAACTGTTTGATGATAGCCTGCGCTTTCCACCACGTGCGGGGGTCAATGCCGGGCGAACCCATCAACTGGGTGCCTTCCTTCTTCACGTTGTTGGGCACACCCGTCTGGGCGCCGCATTGCACGCGATCTGCTATTGTGGCATGACCGGCAATACCCACCTGGCCGCCGAACATACACCATTCACCTATCTTCGTACTGCCGGCAATACCCACTTGTGCCGACATCACGGTGTGGGAACCCACTTCGTCGTTGTGGGCTATCTGTACGAGGTTGTCCAGTTTCACTCCGCTGTGTACAATCGTTGCACCCATCACAGCGCGGTCCACGCAGGTGTTTGCACCAATCTCCACATCGTCTTCGATGATGGCAATACCGATTTGAGGTATCTTCTCATATCCTTTCTCCGTAGGCTGGAAACCGAATCCGTCGGCACCGATTACACAGCCGGCATGCAGTATACAACGCTTGCCCACACGGCAGTCGTGATAGATTACTGCATTGGAATATATCTCTGTGTTTTCTCCCACAGATGCGTTCTGGCCGACTGTTACATGCGGATGCAGTACACAGCCGTCGCCGATAGTCACACCGGGACCGATAGCAACGAACGGACCCAGATATACGTCCTTGCCGATTTTGGCTGTGGGGTCAACGAATGCCAGTTCGGAGATACCCACCTTCTTGGGTTTCATGCTTTCGTATATCTGCAGCAGTTGTGCCACAGCCTCGCGTGCATCAGCTACCTTGATGAGAGTGGCTTTCACTTCCTGTTTGGGTTCGAACGCATTGTTCACCAGCACCACACTCGACTCTGTGGTGTAGAGATAGTGCTCATATTTGTCGTTGGCCAGGAAGGAGATGCATCCCGGAGTGCCTTCTTCAATCTTGGCAAAGTTGTTCACTTTCGCCTGTGGATCACCCACAACGGTTCCTCCAATGAGGCCTGCTATCATTTCTGCTGTGAATTCCATATATCAATCGTTTAATAATCGTTTCATTTGTTCCTGCACCTTCTTGGCTTCTTCACCGGCTCTCTGGGCGAAATCCTCGCCGTCGGAGGCGTAGATGATTGCGCGGGAGGAGTTGACGAGAAGACCGCAGTCCTTGGTCATACCATATTTGCAGACCTCCTCAAGGCTGCCTCCCTGTGCTCCGACTCCGGGTACGAGTAGGAAATGGTCGGGTGCCACGCGGCGGATATCCTGGAAGAGTTCGCCACGAGTGGCTCCAACGACATACATCATATTCTCCGGAGTGCCCCATTCCTGACTCTTGCGTATCACCTTCTCAAAGAGGCGTTCTCCGTTCTTGTCCTCCGTCAGCTGGAAGTCGAGGCTACCCTTATTGCTCGTCAGCGCCAGCAGAATCACCCATTGCCCTTCACCAACGAAAGGTGTCACAGAGTCTTCTCCCATGTATGGTGCCACCGTGAGAGCGTCGATGCCATAGAGGTCGAAGAATGTGCGGGCATACATCTTGGATGTGTTGCCGATATCTCCACGCTTTGCATCGGCGATGATGAAATGCTCGGGATGCTCCTTGTGCAAATATTCTATCGTCTTCTCAAAAGCCATAAGACCCTTCACACCCTCAGCCTCGTAGAAGGCCAGATTGGGTTTGTAGGCAACACAGTAGGGGGCTGTAGCGTCGATGACGGCCTTGTTGAAAGCGAAGAGGGGATCCTCCTCGGCGAGCAGATGCTGCGGCACTTTCTTGATGTCGGTGTCGAGACCTACGCAGAGGAAGCTCTGCTTCTGTCGTATCTGCTGTATGAGTTCTTGTCTTGTCATAGTTCTGATTCTTTCATTCTCTCTGCGTTCTCCGCCACGATGAGGTGGTCGATGACGTCCTGTATGTTGCCGTCCATGAAGGCAGCGAGATTATATATTGTGTAACCGATACGGTGGTCGGTGATGCGTCCCTGCGGATAGTTGTAGGTGCGTATCTTGGCCGAGCGGTCGCCCGTAGAAACCATCGTATTACGTCTGGAGGCGATGTCGTCGATGTATTTCTGGTGCTCCTTGTCATAGATGAAGGTGCGCAGACGGGCAAGAGCACGCTCCTTGTTCTTGGGTTGGTCGCGCGTCTCCGTACATTCCACAAGTATCTCCTCGTCTTCGTCGGTCATCGGGTTGTGCCATATATATCTGGCACGCACACCGCTCTCCACCTTGTTGACGTTCTGTCCGCCGGCACCGCTTGAGCGGAATGTGTCCCACTTGATGGCACCCTCGTTGATTTCCACATCGAAGGCCTCTGCCTCCGGAAGCACAGCAACTGTTGCTGCGGAAGTATGCACACGACCCTGTGTCTCTGTGGCCGGAACGCGCTGCACTCGATGCACGCCGCTCTCGTATTTCAGTATGCCGTAGACACCTTCGCCCGTAACGGAGAAGATGATTTCCTTGTAGCCTCCGACAGCACCTTCCGAGAAGCTCGATACAGCCATCTTCCAGCCCTTCTGCTCGATATACTTCGAATACATGCGGAAGAGGTCGCCGGCAAACAGAGCCGCTTCGTCGCCGCCCGTACCGCCTCGTATCTCCATGATGACGTTCTTGTCGTCTTCCGGGTCGGCAGGAATGAGCAGCAGTTTGATTTCCTCTTCCAGCTGGGGGATGCGCTCCTCACTTGCGGAGAGTTCCTCGCGCAGCATCTGACGTGTGCTCTCGTCGCTCTCTTCCTGGATCATCTCCTTGGCCAGAGCGATATTGTCAAGCGTGTCGACGTATTCCTTGCGGGCCTTGACAATCTTGCCCAGGTCCTTATACTCCTTTGTCAGGCGGACGTAGCGTTTCTGGTCAGCAATCACGCTGGGGTCGGTGATGAGTGTGCTCACCTCCTCATAGCGGCTCACGAGGCCTTCCAGTTTATCGAGCAGAGTGTTATTCATAGCGGAATGTTCCTGCCTCCGACTTAATTGTGAGTGACTTGCGTCCGTCTTCGATATGTCCTATCACCTGAGCATCGATGTCGAAGCTCTTTGATATGTCGATTACCTGCTGGGCATCCTCCGGAGAAACGTATATCTCCATGCGATGTCCCATGTTGAACACCTTGTACATCTCCTGCCAGTCGGTGCCGCTTTCCTCCTTGATGATGCGGAAGAGAGGCGGGATGGGGAAGAGATTGTCTTTCACCACCTGACAGTTGTCGCCCACGAAATGCAGCACCTTTGTCTGTGCGCCGCCCGTGCAATGCACCATTCCGTGCACCTTCGGACGCATCTCCGTGAGCACCTTCCTGATGACGGGAGCATAGGTGCGGGTGGGAGAGAGCACTAGTGCTCCTGCGCTGAGGGGAGAACCCTCCACAGCATCGGTGAGCTTGTAATGACCGGAATACACCAGTTCTTCGGGCACAGCGTGGTCGTAGCTCTCGGGGTATTTCTTGGCCAGATATTTTGCGAAGACATCATGGCGGGCAGACGTGAGCCCATTTGAGCCCATTCCGCCGTTGTACTCCCTTTCGTATGTTGCCTGTCCTGTAGATGAAAGTCCCACGATGACGTCGCCGGGACGTATGTTGGCGTTGTCGATGACATCGCTGCGCTTCATACGGCAGGTCACCGTGCTGTCAACGATGATGGTGCGCACAAGGTCGCCCACATCGGCTGTCTCGCCGCCCGTGCCGTAGATACCGATACCCATATCACGCAGTTCGCCGAGCAGTTCGTCCGTACCGTTGATGATTTCCGAAATCACTTCGCCGGGAATGAGCATCTTGTTGCGACCGATGGTGGAGGAGACGAGTATGCCGTCCACAGCACCCACGCAGAGCAGGTCGTCGGTGTTCATTATCAGGGCATCCTGGGCAATACCTTTCCACACGGAGAGGTCGCCCGTCTCACGCCAGTACATATAAGCCAGCGAACTCTTTGTGCCGGCTCCGTCGGCGTGCATGATATTGCAGTACTCCGGATCTCCGCCGAGAATATCGGGGATTATCTTGCAGAAGGCCTTGGGGTAAAGACCTTTGTCTATGTTCCTAATGGCGTTGTGTACATCCTCTTTGGCTGCACTCACCCCACGCATCATATATCTTTGGTTGTTCATATTACTATGTTATTCTGCGCAAATATACAACTTTTTTTTGTCTTTTCCCGCTTTTACATTCATTTTTTGTATCTTTGTACCCGAAAAAGGCACAAAAACATGATTGATAAGAGCAAATTAGGCGAGAAAGAACCCTATCGCGAGATGTTTTTCATAGAAAACGAACCAGAAGAAGCGCGAGAAGCACGTAAAACGATATTGGATGCTTTTAAGGATCTCGAATTCTACGAGCGCGACCACATATATCTGCTTAATGGTAAGCGACTTGCCTCTGTGTCGTCGATAGGCAGCCGTTTCGAGAGCAAACCCTTCGATACAGACCTCCAGGCAGAACTTTACGCCGCTCGCAAAGGAATGACGGCGCAATACTGGAAGGACAAATGGACCTGCAATTCCTTCCGTGCAACGTCGCTCGGCACCAAATCGCACGAATTCGGCGAAAGTCTGGCGTATCTCAAGGCCGGACATCCGGAATTCATACGTCCGTCAGTCATCAAGCAGTATCTGGAGAAACTGAATTATCTTGCACCGATTCATCCCAAGGAAGAGGCCGTTGAGAAATTCCTCGACGAACTGCCTTCCTGTTATCATCTCGTGCTGAACGAGGCTCGCGTTTACAGTGGAAAAAATTCTGACGAAAGCCGTAACCTCAAAGAGCGTATTTGCGGCACCTTTGATATGCTTTATTTCTACGACGGAGAAGGAGACGACGAGAAGACCGGTTTTGTGGTGTTCGACTACAAGACAAACAAAGACCTCTTTTCAGAATACAACGAGAGGAATCATGTGATGCTGAAACACCCCTTTCAGGACCTCTTTCAGGAGAGCTACGGAGAGTATACAATACAGCTCAGCCTATATGCACTAATGCTTGAAGATATTGGTATTAATGTGCTGGACAGAAGGATAGTATGGTTGAAGGATGATGCCTCTTATGAGATAGTTCCTCTTGAGGATGTCTCAGAGCGTTTAAGGCAAGTTCTTTAATTTTTAACTTTTAATTTTTTTACTCTAACCTCTAACCTCTAACCTTTAAAAGTCTCCTGCATCCCTCGAGACAGTCGTCCCAGGTGGCATCAAAGTTGTCGGTGTACCAAGGGTCGGCAACGTCGCGAGAGAGGAGTTTCACAATTTTACCTTCCGGATCTCCTCCGCAGATACGGTTCATATTCCATATATTAGCATCGTCCATACCGACGAGAAGGTCGTAGCGGTCGTAGTCGCGACGGGTGAGCTGGCGAGCCGTTTTACCGTCGCAGCGGATTCCGTGTTCGGCCAGTTTACGGCGTGCAGGAGGATATACGGAATTACCGATTTCCTCCGTACTCGTAGCTGCCGACGCTATTTCGTATTCATCCTCCATACCTGCGTCTTTCACCAGTTTTTTCATAATGAATTCCGCCATCGGACTGCGGCAGATATTTCCGTGACAAACGAAAAGTATGCGTTTCATTTCTTCAATTTTGCTGCAAAGGTACGAAAAATTTCTCAAACTCCGGCCTTCCTTGCATCAGAATCCCACCAGCGCCTTAGTGGACTACGAGTGAATCTCGAGCGGACTACGACTGGAGTACGAGTAGAGAACGAGAAATCTCGTAGTCCACTCGTACACTGCTCGTATACAACTCGTAATCCGCTCGTATTCCGTTGCGGCTATAATAAGGCTCTGACTGATGGCTGAAGGGAGGGAAAAGGACAAAAATGGGGGTAAAACACAAAAAGCAAGCGCACAAATTTGGAAATAAGTAAAATATTCCGTAATTTTGTGGGCGAAGAACCTATAAAACACACATAATCGTATGGCAGAAGTGACTTTAGGATGGCTTGGAGGCCAAATTCACGGCAAAGTGAGCAAGAAGAGCGGAATGTATTACCGCACGGACAAGAAGACGGGCAAGACGTACATTGTGCATCGCGACAACACGACAAAGATGAAGAGTACGGAGAATCAGGTAATTGCACGCCAGAAGTTTGCTCTCATCTCGAAGGCTTGCACAGCGTTCGTGAAGGAAGGCCGGGAAGCTGTGGAGAGGCGCGAACCCTCAACTCTGGCGGAAGCTTTTCTCTCTGTGAGTGCCGCATTCAATATGCAAAAAGATATTACATTTCTGCGCAGCTACGTGATGAAATTTCATGCCATTCTGCTGGACGACGGTAAGGTGGAAATACGTGTTGACGACTTCGTGAAGACATACTGACGATGGACGAAAAGGAGAGAATACTTGAGTTGCGTGCTTCTCTGGAGGCGCACAACAGAGCCTACTATGTGGACAACCGTCCGCAGATTTCGGATAAGGAGTTCGACAATCTCATGCACGAACTCGAACGCCTTGAGGCTTTGCATCCAGAAATGGACGACCCCGATTCGCCGACAAGGCGCGTGGGAAGCGACCTGAACGGAGCCTTCCAGACGGTGGCGCACGAAAGACCGATGATATCTCTCTCCAACACATACAACGAGGGCGAAGTGCGTGAGTTCTACCGTCGTGTGGAGGACGGTTTGCAGGGACAGAAGTTCCAGATTTGCTGCGAACTGAAATACGACGGATTGAGTATCGCGCTGCATTATGAAAAAGGACGTCTTGTGAGGGCTCTCACTCGCGGAGACGGTACTAAGGGCGACGATGTGACGCTGAATGTGAGGACGATACGCAGTATTCCTTTAAAGGTTGCAGAGGAGCGACGCTTCGAGATACGAGGCGAAGTGCTGCTGCCTTGGAGCAACTTCGAACGTCTCAACAAGGAGCGCGAGGAGCGAGGCGAGGAACTCTTTGCCAATCCCCGCAATGCGGCTTCCGGCACGCTGAAGAGCAAAGACCCGAAAGTGTGTGCAAGCAGAGGTCTGGATGCCTATCTCTACTATCTTCTTGGAGACGACATTCCTGGCGATTCGCACTACGACAATATGATGGCTGCGAAGGCCTGGGGATTCAAGGTGAGCGAGAACATGAAGCTCTGCGACACTCTCGAGGAGGTGATGGATTACATCCACTATTGGGACGAAGCCAGAAGGGCTCTTCCTGTGGCAACGGACGGTGTGGTGCTGAAAGTCAATTCTTTGGCGCAGCAGAAGTCATTGGGAATGACGGCGAAAAGTCCCCGCTGGGCAATAGCGTATAAGTTCCAGGCAGAACAGGCCTCAACAATCCTTCGCGAAGTGACCTATCAGGTGGGACGAACAGGCGTTGTGACTCCTGTTGCCAATATGGATCCCGTCTTGCTGGCCGGCACAACCGTGAAACGCGCCACACTTCATAATGAGGCGTTTATACAACAGCTCGACCTCCACGAAGGCGACCCCGTATTGATAGAAAAAGGCGGCGAGATAATACCCAAAGTGGTGTCTGTGGATTTGGATGCCTTGACGGGCGAAAGAGGACCGCGAATCCGCTTCATAGAATGCTGCCCGGAATGCGGCACTCCGCTCCGCAAGGACGAAGACGAAGAGGGAGGCGAGAAAGGTGCTTCGTGGCGCTGCCCGAATGAAGACGGTTGCAGACCCCAGATACTTGGACGCATAGAACATTTCGTCTCCCGACGGGCGATGGCGATAGATTCCATAGGACCGGAGACGATTGCGAGCCTCTACGACAGAGGTCTCATCCGCGATGCTTCGGATTTGTACAATCTCACGATGAATGCCTTGTGTCCGCCTGAGACAGACCTCTTCGGAATGCCCATTGCCGAGACTGCGTCGACAAAGACGACACACAAACAGGAACAGAACATCCTCGACGGCATTACCGCTTCAAAGGAAGTGCCTTTCGAGCGAGTGCTTTTTGCCATCGGAATACGCTACGTCGGAGAGATTGCTGCGAAGGCTCTTGCCCGCTATTTCAAGTCGATAGAGGCCCTGAGAAACGCCACTTTGGAGCAGCTTCTCGAAGTGAACGGCATCGGCATTATCATAGCTGAAAGTATCATCCGCTTCTTCCGCGAGGAGAAGAATGTAGAGTTCGTAACGCGCTTGGAAAGAGCAGGTTTACGGATGACACTCTCAGAGGAGCAACTCACGCTCCACAGCACACGACTTGAGGGACAGAGCATCGTGATAAGCGGTGTGTTCCAGCATCATTCGCGCGACGAATACAAGTCGCTCATCGAACAGCACGGAGGCAAGAACGTAGGCAGCATCTCCAACAAGACGACGATGGTGCTCGCAGGAGAGAATATGGGACCGGCCAAGAGAGAAAAGGCGGAGAAACTGGGTGTGAAACTCGTGAGCGAGGAAGAGTTTTTGGATATGATAAAGTAAAAAGTCCAAGATAAAAGAAAAACTCTCAACTCTCAACCCTCAACTCTCAACTTTTTTTCGTATCTTTGCGCTTGAAAATAGTGTAATTGCAAAACATGGCACAGAATAAATTCAAGGGTTTGGGCATAGCGCTCATCACTCCCTTCAAGGCGGACGGCAGCATCGACTGGGATGCTCTGTTGCGTCTGGTGGAGTATCAACTGAGTAACGGCGCAGACTTCCTTTGCGTTATGGGTACAACGGCAGAGACACCGACACTGACGGCAGAGGAGAAGGCGCAGCTGAAGAAGACGCTCGTGGAGCGCGTGAACGGCAGAGTGCCCATACTGCTCGGTCTTGGCGGCAACAGCACGCAGGCCGTTGTGGACGAGCTCAAGAAGGGCGACTTCACAGGTATCGACGGAATACTCTCCGTATGTCCTTACTATAACAAACCTTCTCAGGAAGGCATCTATCAGCATTTTGCCGCTATCGCTAAAGCAAGTCCTGTACCTGTAGTGCTCTACAACGTGCCGGGTCGCACGGGAGTGAACATGACGGCAGAGACGACGCTCCGTCTGGCACGAGATTTCGACAACATCGTTGCCATCAAGGAAGCTTCCGGAAACATCTCGCAGATGGACGATATCATCAAGAACAAGCCGCAGAACTTCGATGTGATTTCGGGCGACGACGGTATCACCTTCCCGCTTATCACGCTGGGTGCCGTTGGTGTCATCTCTGTAATAGGCAATGCGCTGCCCGGAGAATTCTCCAAGATGGTGCGTCTTGCTCTCAGGGGTGAATACGATTCCGCGTTGAAGATACACCATCAGTTCACGGAGCTCTTCAAACTGCTCTTCGTCGACGGTAATCCCGCCGGTGTGAAAGTGATGCTCTCGGAGATGGGTATGATACAGAATCAGCTGCGTCTGCCGCTGGTGCCCACCAGACTCACCACGATGCAGCAGATATCAAAGATAATAAAAGAATTAGGCATAAAACTATGATAACGATAGGAAGCTATGAGGAACTGGCCTCATGGATAGGCAAGGAAATGGGGGAGAGCGGATGTGTGGTGCTCGATCAGGAGCGTATCAACAAGTTCGCAGATGCCACCCTCGACCCTCAATGGATACATTGCGACCCAGAGCGCTGCAAGAAGGAAAGTCCCTTCGGAGGCACCATAGCACACGGATATCTCACGCTTTCCGTACTGCCTTATCTCTGGGGACAGATTATCACTGTAAACAATCTGGAACGCATGATGAACTACGGGCTTGACAAACTGAAGTATGCGCAACCCGTGATGGCCGGCCAGAGTGTGTATATGAAGGCCAAGATGGTTGACTGCCAGAATCTGCGCGGAGCCATCAAGACCACAATACATATTACGATGGTGATAAAGGAGACAGAGAAGAAAGCACTTGAGGCCGACTGCACATTCATCTATTTCTTCAAATGAAACCGGTATTCATAGCAGGACCCTGTGTCATCGAGTCGATGGACTGCCTCAGAGAGGTGGCAACGGAGGTGAAGCGCCTGCGTCAGACCTACGACTTGGATATATACTTCAAGGCATCTTTCGATAAGGCAAACCGCACCAGCATCTCCTCATACAGAGGACCGGGTCTGGAGAAAGGCCTGCAAATGCTCTCAGACATCAAGGAGGAATTCTCTCTTCCGCTTGTCACCGACATACATGAAAGCCACCAGGCAGAAGCTGCCGGAGAGGTGATTGATGTGCTTCAGATACCTGCGTTCCTGTGCCGACAGACGGATTTACTGGTGGCTGCTGCGAAGACGGGTAGGGTGGTGAACATCAAGAAGGCGCAGTTCCTTTCCGGGCTCGATATGCAGTATCCTGTGGAGAAGGTGCACGAAGCCGGCGGTAAGGAAGTGTGGCTCACGGAGAGAGGCAACGTCTACGGGTACAACAATCTTGCTGTGGACTTCCGCAACATTCCCGATATGCTGCGTTTCACCCCGCGCGTACTGATGGACTGCACTCACAGTGTGCAGCGTCCTGGAGCAGCCGGTGGTAAGACAGGCGGCAACAGAGAGTACGTACCTATGATGGCACTTGCCGCAAAGGCTTTCGGAGCTACTGGTTATTTCTTCGAGACACATCCGGATCCCGACAACGCTCTCTCCGACGGTCCGAATATGCTTTATCTGAAGGATTTAGAGGGAGTAATAAAGAGTTTGATATGAAATCGTACCAAGATATAGCACGACGTTGTCTGAAAGATGAAGCGGATGCTGTGATGGCTCTGATTCAGAATATTGACAGCGAATTTGACAGAGCAGTAGACATCATTCTCAACTGCAAAGGCAAAGTCATTGTGACGGGTGTGGGCAAGAGCGGACACATCGGTGTGAAGATTGCTGCCACGATGTCGTCCACAGGTACGCCGGCTTTCTACATCAATCCTCTGGATGTGTATCACGGGGATTTGGGTGTGATAGCAAAGGGTGATGTCATACTGGCCATCTCTAACAGCGGACAGACAGACGAACTGCTCCGATTTGTTCCATATATAAAGAACGAGGGCTTTCCTCTCATTGCGATGACAGGAAATCCCGACAGCCTTCTGGCAAAGAGCAGCGACTGCCATCTGAATTCCCACGTTTCCGCAGAGGCTTGTCCCCTGAATCTGGCTCCGACGAGCAGTACGACGGCACAACTGGTGATGGGCGATGCTCTGGCTTGCGCTCTGATGGAGGCAAGAGGTTTTCAGGACAGAGACTTCGCACGCTATCATCCGGGCGGTTCGCTGGGACGCAAACTGCTCACTACGGCGCAGGATGTCATGCGCACAAATGATTTGCCTATCATCTCTCCGTCGCTGACTCTGGGAGAAGCCATTCTGCTTATTTCCAAGGGAAAACTGGGACTCGGAGTTGCTGTCTCGGACGGTAAGATCGAAGGTATCATCACAGACGGAGATATCCGACGGGCAACAGAGCGGCACGGTGCTGCGTTCTTCGGTATTCCTGTGAGGGAGGTGATGAGTCCGCATCCTGTTATGGTGAAAGCCACGGCGAAAGTGGAAGAGATGGTGACATTGATGCATCAGCGCAAGATACATGCTGTAATAGTTGTAGATGAGAACGACCGTCTTCTTGGTATTGTTGACAGTTTCGCTTGCGGCGAATAGTCAGACAGACAGCATCTTCAAGAAATTCAAGGAGGCTGGATATATGTGCTGTCGTACTGACAGTACACATATAATGTCCGACGGGCGTGCGAAATTCCCCGACCTCTTGAAGCATATCAAAGAGGCGAAGGAGTATATCCATGTGGAATACTACAAATTCTGGAACGACAGCATCGGTAATGTCGTTTTGGAAGCTTTGGCTGAACGGGCTGCAAACGGAGTGGAGGTGAAACTTCTCTACGACGCTTTCGGAAACAAAGGAGAAAAGACCGGTTGCGACGAGACGTTCATCAATAAGTGGCGCGAGAGAAATATCGAGATGGTAGGATTCTCTCCAATGAAATTCCCTTGGATTAATACCGCCTTGCATCGCGACCATCGCAAGATAGTTATTATCGACGGCAGAATCTGCTACACTGGAGGATTTAATGTTGCTGACTATTATATTCACGGACGCGAGAGAATCGGCGGATGGCGTGATATGCACATACGTCTTCACGGAGAGGAAATAGCAAACGCCTACGAACAGCTCTTTGAGCTTTTGTGGAACAAGACCACAAAGCAGGAACTCAGGAAACCGTTAAAGGAGACTGCTACCGGTTCTGTTGACTCTCAGGACATTACGACGTATGTAGTAAGTCGCGAACCGGGAAAGAAGAGCGCAGCGATGAGGAAGGCTTTCGCTACTGCAATCGACGGAGCCAGGAACCGTATCGTAATCGTGAACCCGTATCCGATGCATTGCAGAAAAGTGCGCAAATCTCTGTACAGAGCTCTTAAGAGAGGTGTGCGCGTTCAATATATGGTGTCGTACGTCAGCGACCACGAATTCACAACAGATATGTCCGGAGTGGAGATGCATCGCCTGCAGAAACGCGGTGCTGAGATATATCTCTATCACGGGGCTTTCCACCACGACAAAGTGATGCTGATAGACGACACACTTGCGTCTGTCGGAACGGCAAACATGGACTGCAGAAGTATGAAATACGACTGGGAGGTGACAGCTTTCATGAAGAGTGCCGCTCTCACGAAAGACCTGCAACATGTCTTCGATTCCGACCTCCCTCGCTCTACACAGATGACAAAAGAAAACTACCCGTTGCTCTACACCAGGGGACAAAGGTTTTTCGGCACCTTTATGAGAATATTCAACGGAGTGCTATAAGGTAAAGACGTCGAGAGAGTCGAGGGCAGAAAGTCCTTCTTCAAGCAAAATCTTCTGGCCTTGTATATAAATATCGACCAACTGCTTCAATTGCACTTGTCGCATAGAATCCTGAAGAACACTCTTGCGGACATAAAAACCTGTGATGCGGGAACGACGCAATCCTGTACTGTCGTTTTCCGGAAGACTCTTCGGATACTGATACAGCACACGATGTTTCTCCGCTTTCACCCACGAAGCATACGGTTCGGGAAGAATGGCGCAATCCAGGAGATTTTCCCTTAACATGCGTGCGCGCAATTTTACATTATTTATTTGCGGACGGTACACATCCTGCTGATTCACCCCTCCTGCATCAATAGCCATTGTACACAGGCTGTCGATGAGACTCCATCGTGTGACAGCCACCATACGTTCCTCAAGGTCCTTGAGTTTCTTCACCTTGCTCTTTCTTGAGGCAATGAAGAAAAGCCGTCCGGAAGTCGGTCCCCACAAAGTGTCCGCTTCGACGCTGTCGTTCCCGGGTACAAAATGAGGATGCCGGGTATGATATTCTGCTAAGCGGAAGCTGTCTTCCCACGCCACTTCCACATGACGCAGCAGATAAGCTGTGTCCACATCCATTAGTGCATCGTAACGCATCAGTCGCAAATCCAATCCCACAGAGTCTGCCAATCCCCGTGCTTCTGCAACATATAAAGGAAGACAGTCTTCAATGGGAAGGACGGCCACATGAAGAGCCAGAGAGTCGCGCAGTCGGGCTTCCGACTCAGAAAGCATGGCCTCCTGCCTGTTGCAGGAGGCCAATGCGAATAGTGTTATGCTTAATAATTTTATGACGGATGTTTTTGTCATCTGTCAGAAATTACAATCGGTTTAACCCTTGATAGCAGCTACGCCGGGAAGCACCTTGCCCTCGATAGCCTCGAGAAGAGCACCACCGCCGGTAGAAATGTAACTTACCTTGTCGGCCAGACCGAACTTGTTGACACAAGCTACAGAGTCACCGCCGCCAATCAGAGAGAAGGCACCTTCAGCAGTAGCCTTGGCAACAGCCTCACCTACGGCACGTGAACCGGGAGTGAACTCCTCGCATTCGAAGCAGCCGGCAGGACCGTTCCATAGGATAGTTTTGGCACCCTCGATAGCCTTTGCAAACTTCTCACGGCTGACAGGACCTGCATCCAGACCGTCCCAACCGTCTTCAATAGCGTTTGAAGGGAACACCTTGATTTCAGCACCGGGCTTTACAGAGAATGTGGAGAAGTCGTAACCTGTGCAGCATACGGAATCCTCACCGAGAATCAGCTCTACGCCGTTCTCCTTTGCCATCTTCTCAACACCGAGAGCCACATCCAGCTTGTCGAGCTCAACGATAGAGTTACCGATCTCGCCGCCGTGAGCCTTCATGAAGGTGTAGGTCATACCGCCGCAGAGGATGAGCTTGTCCACCTTGCCCAGGAGGTTCTCGATGATACCGATCTTGGTGCTCACCTTGCTGCCGCCCATGATAGCCACGAAGGGACGCTTGATATTTGAGAGCACGTTGTCGACAGCCTGCACCTCTTTCTCCATGAGGTAACCGAGCATCTTGTTGTCTGCGTCGAAATAGTCGGCGATGACAGCTGTGGAAGCGTGCTTGCGGTGTGCAGTACCGAATGCATCCATCACGTAGCAGTCAGCGTAGCTTGCCAGAGTCTTTGCGAACTCCTTCTGAGAAGCCTTCATGGCCTTCTTTGCATCCTCGTATGCGGGATCTGCTTTGTCGATACCAACGGGCTTGCCTTCTTCCTCGGGATAGAAGCGGAGGTTCTCGAGCAGGAGAGCTTCACCCATCTTCAGAGCCTTGGCAGCATCGGCAGCCTTAGCACAGTCGGGAGCGAAGCTAACAGGACAACCGAGAGCCTTGGAAACTGCGTCCTTGATCTGTGCAAGAGACATCTTGGGGTTAACCTTGCCTTTGGGCTTACCCATGTGGCTCATGATAATTACTGCACCACCGTCGGCAAGAATCTTCTTCAGGGTAGGAAGAGCACCGCGGATACGGGTGTCGTCGGTGATTTTACCATTCTCGTTCAGGGGCACGTTGAAGTCAACACGCACGATTGCCTTCTTACCGGCAAATTTGTACTGATCAATAGTCATCATAGTGTTTTAAAAAATTATTGATTGTGTAAAAGATTTATTCTTCACAAAGTTCGGTCAGGATGCCGCATGTGCTCTTCGGATGCAGGAATGCGATGTGCAGACCGTCAGCACCTCCTCGGGGAGCCTTGTCGATGAGACGGATTCCCTGTGCGTCACAGTATGCAAGAGCTTCACCAACGCCGTCTTCCACCTTGAATGCAACGTGGTGAATACCACGACCACCGTTGTCTAGGAACTTCTGTACGGTGCTCTCGGGGCATGTGGGTTCGAGCAGCTCGAGCTTCACTTCACCTACCTTCAGGAAAGCAGTCTTCACCTTCTGGTCTTCCACCACTTCTGTCTTGTAGCACTTCAGACCGAGCACTCCCTCGAAATAGGGCAGTACATCATCTATTTTCTGTACAGCAATGCCCAGATGTTCAATTCTTGAGATTTTCATTGTTTGTTGATTTTATTGTTTTCTGGAAATATTACCTTTGCTTGGAATGTCTTTGCCTCCTCCGGTGTCATCCGGGCGTATGCCATGATGATTACCGTGTCGCCCACCTGTGCCTTTCTGGCAGCAGCTCCGTTCAGACAGATGCATCCGCTGCCGCGTTCTCCCTCTATTGTGTAGGTGTCGAATCTCTCTCCGTTGTTGTTGTCCACAATGTAGACACGCTCTCCTGGAACAATGCCCACCGCATCCATGAGGTCGCGGTCGATAGTGATGCTCCCCATGTAGTTGAGGTTCGCCTCCGTCACTGTGGCGCAATGTATTTTACTTTTTAGCAGTTCTATCGTCATATTGCTATTGTCTTAAATCGAAGAAATAAGAAAATTGCTTTATTTGTATCTTATATGGTCAATGAGTCTGATTGGTGTCGCACCGCAATATACGGTGATGCATCCCACGATGTGCGGAGCGTCGTTCCAGTCGTTCACCGAAGCCAGCGTATCTCCGTCTACGATACTGTAGTATTCCACCTCCAGGCCGTCGATTCCGTTCAGCTCGTTCACCACCCACGTTTCCGTTTCGCGCACAGAGAGTCCCTTCCCGAGACTTTCCTTCATTACGCGATATATGTTGGCAGCCAGCACTTTCTCGTCTGCTGTCAGGAGTGTGTTGCGCGAACTCATTGCCAGTCCGCTTGCTTCACGTACTACGGGGCAGGGCACAATCTCCAAGTTGAGCTTCAGGTCGTCCACCATACGGCGTATTACACATATTTGCTGGAAATCCTTTTCACCGAAATACGCTCTGGTCGGTTCCACCATCATGAAGAGTTTGGAGACAATCTGGCACACACCGTTGAAGTGTCCGGGACGTCGTTCGCCTTCCATCACACTGTCTGTGGGAGGGTAGGAGAAGTGTCTCGTATCGGGTTCCGGATATATCTCCTTCACACTTGGTGCGAACACCACCTGAGCTCCGCACTGTTCCAGCAGCGCGCTGTCTTTCTCCAGAGTGCGGGGATATCTTTCCAAATCCTTCGGGTCGTTGAATTGTGTCGGATTGAGGAAGACGCTCACCACCGTAACGTCATTCTCTTTGACGCTGCGGCGTACAAGTGATGCATGTCCCTCGTGCAGGGCTCCCATTGTGGGTACAAGTCCTATGCTTTTACCTGCCTTTCTGGCTTCGGAAAGACAAGTTTTCAAATCGGAAATAGTATATATCATTCGCATATGAAGTGCAAAGTAACAGAGTTTTCTTCAAACAAAGAAATTTTTCAAGGGAAAATGCATAAAAAATCTACTATTTTAAAAAAAATAGAAATAACTAGACCCGACACTTCGTTTTTTTTTCGTAATTTTGCGCCCGATTAAATGTCGTCATTACAATGAATGCGGTCAAAAAATACCTTTTTATTGTCCAAGAGACTGAACCTTTCCTTGATCCCAGTGCATTTGCTACGCTGTGCAGGGATTTGATTCCGAAGTCGCTGGAAGGCGGTGCCGAAGTACGCATATTCATGCCCAAATGGGGTGGTATCAACGATCGTCGCAATCAGTTGCACGAGGTAATCAGGCTCTCCGGACAGAATATCATCATTGACAGTACCGACCACAATCTGCTCATCAAGGTGGCATCCATTCCTGGTACCAGGGCTCAGGTCTATTTCATCGACAATGACGAATATTTCGGGAAGCGCGGTTTCTATGCAGATGCCAAGGGTGTCGAATATAAGGACAATCCCGAGCGTGCAACGTTTTTCGCAAGAGGTGTCATCGAGACGGTCAAGAAATGGGGCTGGGCTCCCGATGTCGTGCATTGCGTGGGATGGATTACGGCAATGATGCCTTTCTACATCCGCAAGGCTTTTGCCACAGAACCTGCATTCCGCGACTGCAAGATAGTCTACACTCCGTCGGCAATTCCCTTCAAGGCTCACATGCCGAAGAATCTTGTCGGCATACTGTCTCATCGTGGAGCCACGATGGATGCTCTTTCCAAAGTGGAGCTGTGCACGATGGCAGAATTCGAGCGCATCGGTGTTTACTTTGCCGATGTCATAGCGCCTTTTGTTCCGTCTGCGCAGCTTCTGGAATTCGCGGAGAAAAACAAGAAACTCATAATGCCGGCACCCGCAGAGGGAGAAAGTTGGGCCTCTCAATTTGTTTCATTCATTAACAATGTTTGGGTAGAGTCTCATCCGGATACAGATGATGATGATGATTAAAAGATATACAGGACTGTTAGGCATTTGTTTCATGCTTGGTGCATGCACGGAGACAACGGGTACGTTGGGCATCATCGAGAGCAGTGACGAATTGTCCACCATTTCTGCCACATTCGATGTAACCACCAAGACGGACAGCCTCAATCTGAAGGCCTTGCCCTACAACAGTAAATACGGATACCTTGGCGCTATCCGCGACCCGGAGACGAAGGGTATGATTGAAGCGTCGTTTGCCACACAGTTTGTCACACAGGCCAGTTTCTCTTTCCCCAACCAATCACAGATGAAGAAAGAGGGCGAGGAATTTGTTTGCGACAGCATGGACCTCGTCCTTTTTTTGAATGAGGCCTACGGTAATCTCAACAACCCCATGAAACTGGACATCTACTACATGCAGAGCGACCAGAAGAAGCTGCGCGAGCTCAAAGGCATCTCCTTCCGCGAGGACTCTGTGGCAGACCTCTCCACACGCATCGGCGGACGTATTTTCTCGTTTCTCGACCACACCTACAGTGATGAGGAACTGGCATCCTCGTCTCATTCCCATTCCATCAGAGTTCCCCTCGACGCTGCGATAGGCAGCCACATGATAAAGCAGTACTACGAGCATCCTGAGTGGTTCCAGAACGACAATCTCTTCCGCGAGAATGTCTTTCCCGGAGTGTATTGCAAACTGTCCAACAGCGAAGGTACGATGGTCAACGTCGCTGTTTCCGCCATGAATGTCTATTTCACATATACGGAGAAAGGGAAAGAGTTGGACGGTTTTGTCCGTTTTGGCGGTACACCGGAGGTATTCCAGTGTACACGCATCTCCGACCCGGTATCCCGCAAGAAATTATGCGAGGTGGAGGACACCACATTCCTGAAAAACCCCGACGGAGTCGTCACGGAGATTACGCTTCCTGTGGAGGACATTCTGAGGGGACACGAGAAGGACAGCATCTCGATGTGTGCTCTCACTCTGCAGGCATACAGCAAGGATGAACATGCATTCGAACCTCCCTCGCAGCTTCTGCTCGTGCCTCATTGTCTGCGCTACGAGTTCTTCACAGAGAATTGGAACGAAGACGACCGTTTCTTCTACATCACGTCCTATTCTTCCAATTACAACGCATACGTCTTTAACAATATCACACGACTTATCACAGGTCTGCGTATCCTCAGGGCGCAGGGTGTTTCCTCCGACGACGACTGGAACAAGGTGGATGCCATCCCCGTTACCACCACATCCAATTCGGAGACCTACACATCCATATCCTACGACGTATCTCCGTCGGCTGTGCGCCTCGTGTGCGGCACAAGTGAGAAACCCCTGCAGATGCAGGTCGTATATTCGTATTTCACAAATTCAAAGTAGTATATATAAACCCTAAAACCAAACAACAATGAAGAAGGTATTAGTTCTCGGTTCTGGAGCACTTAGAATTGGTCAGGCAGGTGAGTTTGACTATAGCGGCAGTCAGGCTCTCAAGGCTCTGCGTGAAGAAGGCATACGCAGTGTCTTGGTTAATCCCAATGTAGCCACAATTCAGACTTCAGAGGGTATAGCAGATACAGTTTATTTCCTGCCGATCACTCCCAAGTTCATCACGGAGATTATCGAGAAGGAGCGCCCCGACGGCATTCTTCTGGCGTGGGGTGGTCAGACGGCCCTCAACTGCGGCACGGAGCTCTACAAGAACGGCACGCTGAAGAAGTACGGCGTTCAGGTTCTGGGCACTTCCGTAGAGGCCATCATGAACACGGAAGACCGCGACCTCTTTGTGAAGGAGCTCAACAAGGTATCTCTCAAGGTGCCTGTTTCCCAGGCCTGTGAGTCTTTGGAGGACGCTCTCATAGCAGCCCGTCGCATCGGTTATCCCGTCATGATTCGTTCGGCCTACGCTCTGGGCGGTCTCGGCAGCGGTGTCTGTCCCGACGAGAAGACATTCCACGATATTGCCGAGAGTGCATTCACCTTCGCTCCCCAGGTGCTCGTAGAGGAGAGCCTGAAGGGCTGGAAGGAGATTGAGTTCGAGTGCATCCGCGACAAGAACGACCACTGCTTCACGGTGGCTTCCATGGAGAACTTCGACCCCCTCGGCATCCACACGGGCGAGAGTATCGTTGTGGCTCCCACATGTTCTCTCTCCGATGAGCAGGTGAAGATGCTGCAGGATATCACCATCAAGTGTGTGCGCCACCTGAACATTGTGGGCGAGTGCAACATACAGTTCGCCTTCAATGCAGAGACCAACGACTACCGTATCATCGAGGTGAACGCCCGTCTGTCGCGTTCTTCCGCTCTTGCCTCCAAGGCAACGGGTTATCCTCTGGCTTTCGTGGCAGCGAAGATTGCTCTGGGCTACACGCTCGACCAGATAGGCGAGATGGGCACCACGAACTCCGCTTACGTGGCTCCTTCTCTCGACTACATGATTTGTAAGATACCCCGCTGGGACCTCACCAAGTTTGTGGGTGTCAGCCGCAAGATAGGTTCTTCGATGAAGTCCGTGGGCGAGATAATGAGTATCGGTCGCTCCTTCGAGGAGATGCTGCAGAAGGGTCTGCGCATGATAGGGCTGGGGATGCACGGTTTCGTGGGCAACGACCACACCCGCTTTACCAACCTTGACGAGGAACTGGCCAACCCCACCGACCTGCGTATCTTCGCCATCGCACAGGCTCTCGAGGAGGGTTACACCATCGACCGCATCTACGAGCTGACAAAGATAGA
>JAGDCM010000121.1 GCA_017958545.1 Bacteroidaceae bacterium
CCTCTGCATTCCCGATGCAGCACTCAGGGCACAAAGCATGACCGACGAGCAGGTGCTCGACTATGTTACGAAAGAGACACAACGTGGTACTTCACAGAGTTCCATCGTAGCTTATCTTATCAAACGCGGTGTCTCCACTGCGCAGCTCCAGCGTGTGCGCCGCAAGGCAGAACGTATGAAGGCGGAGGAACAGTCCGCACAAAACGGCAGAATGCTCACTGCTGCTACAAGTACCACGGAACTTCGTCAGAAGGAACTGGGTCTCACGGAAGATGTCACAGGTGTCGATTCTACCTCTTCCGACATCACTGAGGAGATGGACCTGCAGAATGCACGCAAAGTCTTCGGACGCGACATCTTCTCCAACAAGAACCTCACCTTCGCTCCTCCCCAGAATATGGCAACGCCGGGCAACTACATACTCGGAGCCGGTGACGAAGTCTTCATCAACATCTGGGGTGCCAGCCAGCAGACATTGCAGCAGAACATCACCCCCGATGGATACATCGTTGTCTCCGGTGTCGGTCCAATTCATCTTGCCGGCCTCACTGTAAACCGTGCAAAGGCGGTCTTGAAGGAGAAACTGGGAAGCCGTTACGGCAACTGCCATTTCGACCTCTCACTGGGCAACATACGTTCTGTTCAGGTACAGGTGATGGGCGAAGTCATGCGCCCCGGCACATACATGCTCTCCAGTCTGTCATCTGCCTTCAACGCTCTTTATGCTGCAGGTGGCATCAACGACATCGGAACTTTGCGTAACATACGTGTGTTCCGTCAGGGTCAGCAGATTGCCACCATCGACATCTATGACTATCTCCTTCATGGCAACACGTCCGGGGATGTTCATCTCAACGACGGGGATGTCATCATCGTAGGCCCCTACGACTGTCTGGTGGAGGTTACCGGCAACGTAAAGCGACCGATGTGGTACGAGATGAAGAAGACAGAAACCCTGAAAGATGTTCTTGAATACGCAGGAGGTTTCGACAGCAAGGCATACACGAAGGGACTCAGGGTAAAGCGCTCGGTAGGTTTGGAATACACCATACATACAGTCGAGGAGTTCCAGATGGGAGCTTTCCAGGTGGCCGACGGAGACCTTATCGAGGCTGACGAGAATCTCGCCCGCTTCAACAATATGGTGGAAGTGCGAGGAGCTGTGAAGCATCCCGGCCAGTTCCAGCTCGGAGGCAACATCATGAGCGTAAAGGATCTGCTCCAGGCCGCAGACGGTCTTCTTGAGACTGCATATCTTGAAAGAGCCATCATGCACCGCGAGAAGGAAGACAAGAGCAAGGAGATGCTTAGCGTTGACATCATCGGCATACAGAACGGCACCGCCACAGATATCCCTCTGCGCAACGGCGACGTGCTCTTCATTCCCAACAAACTGGAGATGCAGGGCAACCGCACTGTTCAGGTAGCCGGTGAAATCAACTATCCGGGTGCATATCCCTTTGCAGAAAAAACGACCCTCAAAGATATCATCCTGCAATCCGGAGGTATGACGCAGGCCGGTTCTCTGGCTCGCATCGATGTCTATCGCCGCCTTCGCGACGTGCATGCCACAAAGGACGGGGCCGCAGCTGCAGAATCTTTCTCCTTCGCACTTGACGAGAATTTCGACCTCGTGCGCGACACGGTGTTCGAACTCAAGCCCTACGACATCGTATATATCCGCAAGTCACCCGCCTACGAGGAGCAAAAGAGTGTCAGCATCAAGGGTCAGATCAATTTCCCCGGCTCTTATGCCATGACAACGAAACAGTACCGCTTGAGCGACCTCATCCGCGACTGCGGCGGAGTCACCGACCAGGCATACGTAAGAGGTGCATCGCTCACTCGTGTCATGAATCAGGCAGAGCGCGAGCAGCGCGATGCCAACAACCTGCGTGCTCAGATTGACATCTACGAGGACGGTCTGCGCGAGGGTAAGGATATGAATATGCAGGTTGCCGACTCACTCCTTGCCATGAAGTCTGTGACCACAGGCACCTATCCCGTCGCCATCGAACTGGAGAAAGCTCTCAAGGATCCTGGCTGCGTATACGACCTCGTCCTGAGAGAGGGCGACGTCATCACTGTACCGCTGCCCGAATACACCGTCAAGGTGAGCGGCGAGGTGATGCACCCCGTTTCCATGGCCTACGAAGAGGGCAAGAACCTCAACTACTACATACGCCACGCCGGCGGATATGCTCGCAAGGCATACAAGAGCCGCGTCTACTGCATCCACATGAACGGCAGCGTCGCAAAACTGTCTGCCAACTCCGTGCGTGATATCGAGCCCGGCACGGAGATTGTAGTGCCCTCCAAGGCCGGTCGCAGAGGTATGACCACTCCCGAGATTATGAGTATGTCGTCTACTGCAGCCTCTATGGCCAGCGTCATCGTGGCTCTCATGAACATTATCACAAAATAGTCATGGAACAGAAGCACAACGAAATAGTTATTGACCTTAGAAAGGTGACTCACACCCTGTGGGCAAAGCGTCGTCTATTCTATAAAGTGTGGGCTTGGACGTTTGTTCTCTCATGTATCTGGATTCTGCCCCAGCCACGCTATTACACATGCGAGGTGAAACTCGCACCTGAAATGAATGGAGAAGATGTCGGCGGAGGACTATCAAGCATAGCCTCATCATTCGGCTTCAACCTTGGCGGCATGTCCGGTCAGGATGCTATTTATCCCGAGTTATATCCAGACCTATTCGAAAGTCCCGAATTTGTTGTTGGTCTCTACGGCATTGATGTCACCACAAAGGACGGCGAACTCTCCACCGACTATTTCACCTACATGAAGTCTCATCAGAAGAAAAACCCTCTCACATGGCCGTTCAATTTTGTTATCGCACAAGCAAAGAATCTCTTCGAAACAGAAGACAGCACGCCGAGGGGTAGCGGTAAAGACGGCATCAATCCCTTCATGATGAACCGCAAAGATTTTATTCTGATGCAGAAAATTATGCAAAACATCAGTTGCTCGGTGGATAAAAAAACTAGTGTCATCACCATCAACGTGAAGGATCAAGACCCCCTCGTCTGCGCCACTATGGCAGACAGTGTGAAGGAGCATCTTCAGGATTTTATCATACGCTACCGCACCAGCAAGGCGAAGGAAGACGTTGTCCATTATCAGTTGATGCGCGACAGCGCAGAACAAGAGTATGACGTGGCAATGAAAGCCTATAGCCGTTACTGCGACACGCATAAGGATGCTGTTTTGCAGAGCTTCCAAAGCGAACGCGACAAGTTGGAAAACGACCTTATGATTAAGCAAAACTCCCTAGGAGCCATGGAAACCCAACTGCAGAGCACGAAGGTGAAACTACAAGAGAAGACTCCAGCCTTCACTAC
>JAGDCM010000122.1 GCA_017958545.1 Bacteroidaceae bacterium
CGGAGAAACCTCGCACCAGATGGGGCGGAGCTCATCGGTCTTACGACCATCCAGACGCTTGCCTTCATCGAGGATGCAACGGCGCATGGCGTCGCGCTCCACATCGTGGTAGTAGCGGTCCACGAGAGCGTTCTTCTCCTCGAGCTCCTCATCGGAGAGCTCGCTGTGGGCAGCGGCATACTCCAGCTTGAAATCCTCGCGAATCTTCTCGAAAGCCTCGGCGCGCTGGTGCTTCTCGAGAGCTTGCTTGGTGACGTCGTAGGCAGGCTGGTAGCACTTCTGCTTCACCTCCTCGCGGAGCTCCTCGTCGTTCACCTCGTGGCAGTACTCGCGCTTCACGTCGGTGCCGAGCTCCTTAGCCATCTCCTTCTGCAGACGGCACATGGGCTTGATAGCCTCGTGAGCAGCCTTCAGGGCAGCCAGAAGGTCGCTCTCCTGCACTTCCTTCATCTCGCCCTCCACCATCATGATGTTCTCCTCAGTGGCGCCAACCATGAGGTCCATGTCGGCCTGCTTGAGCTGATCGAAGGTGGGGTTGATAACATACTCTCCGTTTATGCGTGCCACACGCACCTCGCTGATGGGACCTTCCCAGGGGATGTCGCTGCAGCTAAGAGCGGCGCTGGCGGCAAAACCTGCCAATGCATCGGGCATATCCACGCCATCGGCAGAGAAAAGAATAACATTGACATAAACCTCAGCGTGGTAGTTGCTGGGGAAGAGGGGACGCAGAGCGCGGTCCACGAGACGACAGGTGAGAATCTCATCGTCGTTGGCTTTTCCTTCGCGCTTGGTGAAACCGCCGGGGAAACGTCCGGCTGCGCTGTACTTCTCACGATACTCTACCTGCAAAGGCATGAAATCTGTGCCGGGAACTGCGTCCTTGGCACCGCAAACAGTGGCCAGGAGCACGGTGTTGTTCATACGCAACATAACGGCACCATCGGCTTGTTTGGCCAGTTTACCGGTCTCAATGGTGATGGTTCTGCCATCGGGCAGTGAGACGGTCTTTGTAATTACGTTCATCTTGTTGATAATAAATAAAAATACGTCAAAAATCGTGCAAATATACGAAGAAATGAGAACTTAAAGGGCAAAATACGCCAAAAAACTGCGTCTTAGTATGTATTTTTCACATTTCGCTTTTCACTTCGGACAAAAATTCGTAACTTTGCGCCCAAATCTATCGAAAAACAATCTTACTATGGCTTATATGTCACAAGAGGGCTACGATAAGCTCGTGGCCGAACTTCAGCGTATGGAGAGCGTGGACCGTCCCGCTGCCAGTGCTGCTATTGCGGAGGCTCGCGACAAGGGAGACCTGAGCGAGAACGCAGAATACGATGCCGCCAAGGAGTGGCAGAGCAAGTTGGAAACCAAAATCGCAATGCTCAAGCAGACGATTCACGATGCAAAAATCATCGACACGAAGAATCTCAAGAGCGACGAGGTGGGTATCCTCTGCACGGTGGAAATAAAGAACGTTGCCAACGGCATGACGGCAAAGTACCGCATCGTGTCCGGTACGGAGGCCAACAACCGTGAAGGCAAAATCAGTGTGGAGTCGCCCATTGCCAAGGGACTGCTCGGTCACAAGGTGGGCGAGAAGGTGCCCGTGAAGGTGCCCGCAGGTGTGCTGACATTTGAAATTCTCTCTATCAGTTTTGAAGAATGACAATATTCTCTAAAATCATCAGGGGCGACATCCCGTGCTACAAAGTGGCGGAGAACGATGAGTTCTTTGCTTTCCTCGACATCGCCCCGCTGCAGAAGGGTCACACACTGGTGGTGCCCAAGCGTGAAGTGGACTACATCTTCGACCTCAGCGACGAGGAGATAGGACGCATGCAGGTGTTTGCCAAGCATGTGGCAGTTGCCATGAAGAAGGCTATTCCCTGCGTGAAGGTGGGACAGGCTGTGCTGGGACTGGAAGTGCCCCACGCACACATACATCTTGTGCCCATGCAGAGCGAGAAGGACCTTAATTTCGCAAACAAGAAGCAGGAATTCTCTCCCGAAGAGATGGCTGCCATTGCCAACGCCATTGCACAGCAGTTCTGATGGAAACCACCCGTCAAAATAAAGTGGCACGACTCATACAGAAGGAGCTCTCGGACATGTTCCAGCGTCAGACGCAGAGCATGAAGGGCACTCTGGTGAGTGTGTCGGCATGTCGCATATCGCCCGATATGAGTGTGTGCCGTGCCTATCTCTCCGTGTTCCCAAGCGAGAGGAGCGAGGAAATCGTTGCCAACGTGAACCAGAACATGAAGAGCATACGCTATGAATTGGGTAAGAGGGTGCGCATGCAGTTGCGCATCATACCTGAGTTGAAGTTTTTTGTGGACGACTCACTGGACTATGTCGAAAACATCGACCGCCTTCTTCATAGCTAAAAGATACCTGTTCTCAAAGAAGAAGCATAGCGCCATCAATATCATCAGCATCATCTCCATGCTGGGAGTGGTGGTGGGAAGCATGGCGCTGGTGTGCGTGATGAGCGTGTTCAACGGTTTTCAGGAACTGGTGGCAGACCTCTTCACGGAATTCGACCCCGAACTGCGCATCACACTGGCAGACGGACGACCGTTCAGCGCGAAAGCTCCGCAGATAAAGGCGCTGGAGGAGTTGGAAGATGTTGCCGTGGTGACTCCCGTGGTGGAGGACAAAGCACTCGTGGTGAGAGGCGGCAAACAGACGGTGGTGACGCTGAAAGGCGTGGCAGATAACTTTGAGGAGCAGCACAATCTCAAGAGCATACTATATGGCGAGGGCAGTCCTTTGCTGCATGTTGATGTGTTGGAATACGGAATACTCGGTATAGGACTCTGCGGGCAGTTGGGGCTGGGAGCCAATTTCGAGGAACCGCTCACCATCTACGCTCCCAAGAAGGGTGAGCAGGTGAATATGGCGAATCCGATGTCGAGCTTCAATAAGGACGAATTGTATTCGCCGGGAGTGGTGTTCATGGTGCATCAGGGGCAATACGACAACCATTATATACTGTGCTCGCTGGGTTTTGCACAACGCCTCTTCGACCGTCGCGGGCAGTATACCGCACTGGAGGTGAAACTTGCGAAGGGAGGCAGCAGGTCGGCTGTGGAGAAGGTGCTGAAAGGTTCTGATTTCATTGCGGAGGACCTGTATGAGCAGCAGCGCGACGTGTTCCGTATCATGAAGGTGGAGAAATTCATTGCATACCTGTTTCTCTGCTTCATACTGCTGGTGGCATCGCTAAATATTATAGGAAGTCTGTCGATGCTGGTGATAGACAAAGGAGACGACCTGCAGACGATGCGAAGCCTGGGATTCCCGCTCGCTATGCGACAGCGCATATTCCTCTATGAGGGATGGATGATAGTGGTATCGGGTTGCGTGCTGGGTGTTGTTCTGGGCGGTGTGCTATGCTGGCTGCAGCAGCAGTTCGGACTGATAAAGATGGGAGGAGGAGACGGATACATCGTGGAAGCATACCCGGTGAGTATGCACGCGATGGATTTCATCACAATACTTGTTACTGTGGCGGTGATGGGCGGTCTGGCCGTCTATAGCGTGATACGCTTCACGTCCACGCCGGCGCTTTCGCCAAGAAAAAGCGAAGCGAGCGAGGAGAACTGACCGGGCTGTTCGGTGGTCTCCATGTTGAGGGATGCGCCTCGTGAGAGCCGTGTCTCCATCTCTGTGTGGCGGTGGAGATAGTCCTGAAGGCTCTGTGCCACGTATTCTCCCTGCGGCATCAGTTTTATGTGGTCGGGACAGCAGGCCCGTATCTTATCCAGAAGCAGGGGATAGTGGGTGCAACCGAGAATAATGGTGTCTATCTCGTTGTCGAGGGAGAGCAGTTCGTCCACATATTTCTTCACAAAATAATCTGCTCCGGGACTGGCGTATTCCTCGTTCTCCACAAGAGGAACCCACATTGGGCAGGCCACTCCTGTCACCTTGATATCGGGAAAGAGCTTGTGTATCTCTATCTCGTAGGTGAGAGAACGTATGGTGCCGGGCGTGCCGAAGAGACCGATATGGCGTGTGCGCGTCACCTCGCCGACACTCTCCACCGTGGGACGTATCACACCGAGCACGCGGCGCGTGGGGTCGTCCATCTTCGGGAGGTTTATCTGCTGAATGCTGCGCAGAGCCTTTGCAGAAGCCGTGTTGCACGCCAGTATGACAAGCGGACAACCGGCATTGAAGAGGTGGCGTACGGCTTCGAGAGTGAATTCGTACACCACCTCATAGGAACGGTAGCCATAAGGTGCACGGGCATTGTCGCCAAGATACAGATAGTCATATTGAGGCATCAGACGACGTATCTGCTTGAGTATCGTCAGTCCTCCGTATCCGCTGTCGAATATGCCTATTGGTGCAGTCACGATATGGCTGGTAAATAGCGTGCAGATTTAGGGAACGATGCCCACTTCCTTCTTCACATCGGCTGTGATGTCGGTGGAAAGGGAGGTGTTGACAAAGGGAATCACGCCGGAAGAGATGTCCACGATGTAAACATAGTTGCCTGCCTCACCGAGCTTCTTCACGGCAGAGAGCACCTTCTCCTGAATGATGCCGAGTTTCTCCTGCTGAGCCTTCTGGAGAGCCTGCTGGTTGTCCTGGTAGCTCTGCTGCAGACGCTGGTAGAGATCCTGAAGTTCCTGTTCGCGGCGTGCGCGTACATTCTCCAGCAGGTTGGCCTGCTCCTTCTGATACTCCTCGCTCTTCTTCTGCAACTCGTCCTGCATCATCTTGAGGTCCTCGTCATACTGCTTGGACATAGTCTCCAACTCCTGCATGGCGGTAGTGTACTCCTTCATGCTGGGAATTACGTCGGCGCTGTTGAAGTGCGCAAACTTCTGGGCGCTGGCTGTCATCGCCATCATGGCGAAAGCCATAATAAGAATCTTTTTCATAATCTTAATAATGTGTTGTTATTTTTATATGTTTTCTTACATCAATTGTATCCAAGTCGGGTGAGCACCTCATTGGAGATATCCACTTTGGGCGAAGCGAAGATGATGCCTGCCTCAGAAGCTCTGTCGAGCACGAGACTGTAGCCCTTCTGCTCGGAAATTTCCTTCACGGCATTGTATATTTCGTCCTCGATAGGAGTCATGAGGCTCTCGCGTTTCTTGTAGTATTCACCTTCGGGACCGAAGTATTTACGCTTGAGTTCGGCAGCCTCTTTTTCTTTAGCCACCACAGCCTCTTCGCGCTTCACCTTCTGCTCGTTGCTCAGGAAAACGGCTTCTGCCTGATAGTTCTTATACAGAGTTTCTGCCTCCTGTTGAAGGGCATCCACCTCTGCCTGCCACTTGCGCGACACTTGGTTGAGCTGTTCGCCCGCACGCTCGTAGGCGGGTACGTTTTTAAGAATGTACTCCATATCCACGAGAGCAAACTTCTGTGCTGTGGCGGTCTGGAAGCACGAAATGAGTAGCACGAGGCCTAAAAGAGTCTTTTTCATAATCGTATGTTTTTATCTGTCATTGATATTAGAATTCCTGTCCGAGAATAAAGTGGAAGTGGCTGCCGGAATTGAGTTTGCTGCCGTACACCTCGTCGAAACCGTATGCCCAGTCGATACCTAGCAAACCCACCATCGGCAGGAAGATACGTGCTCCCACACCGGCAGATTTTTTGAGGTCGAAGGGATTGAAGTTCTTGATTTCAGTCCAGGCATTACCGCCCTCCACGAACACGAGACCATATATATTGGTAGACGCTCCCAGCATGAAGGGATAGCGCAGTTCGACAGTGAATCGGTCGTAGGCATAACCAAGAGTGTTGCGGGTGGGAGTCAGCGAACCGTTGTCGTAACCTCTCAAACCGATAGTCTCTGTGGCGTAGGTGGAAGAATATCCCGAGGTACCGTCACCGCCCACGTAGAAGGTCTCAAACGGAGACTTTACGCCGGGCTTGTAGGAACCCAATATGCCGAAATCTACGCGCGTCATGAGCACAAAGCACTTGTTGGCCGAAGAAAGGGCAGTGTATGTGCGGCTCTTGAACTTCCACTTATGATACTCAATCCAACGGTATTTTTCCTGCAGTTCATCCTGATATGTGGGACTGTTGGGATTGGTGCCGAGTTTGGAGTAGTCCTTGTTGTTGAACAGACTGTAGGGAGGTGTAAGACTCACTTCCAGCGAGAACGTCGAACCTCGACGGGGGTATATCTGGTTGTCTGTAGAGTTGCGTGAGAGCGAGAGTGTCAGGTTGAGGTTGTTGCACGAACCGTTCTGAATGATGAAGTAGCTCCAGTCTCTCAACATGTAGCGCGTGTAACCGAGCACGGCCTGGAAGTAGAAGTAGTCGTCCGGCCAGCGCAGACGTTTACCCCAACCGATAGTGGTACCGAACATCTGCACGTACTTGTCCGGGTCGTAGTAGTTCTCGTAGTAGTTGTATCCGCTCGAGCCCATACCGTAGAGGTAGGAAGAGTAGTAGTTGTTGTAGTAGGCCGAATTGTAATATGCATCGGAGACATCGGTCTGTCGGCTGTAGAAAGCGGAGAAGGAGAGTGAGTTGGGACGCTTGCCTCCAAACCACGGATTCATGTAGGAGATGGAGTACGACTGATAATACGTACCGTTCGTCTGGCCGGAAATGGAGAATGTCTCGCCGTTACCGTTAGGCATCACACCGCGACGCAGACCGCCCTTCTTGAAGAGGTTCGCCAGACAGAAGTTGCCGAACTTCAAACCGATTTTACCGATAACACCCGTCTGACCGTAACCCAGAGAGAACTCCACCTGGTCGTTGCTCTTCGGTGTCACGCCCCAGCCCATATCCACAGTGCCGTTCACGATGTCGGGTTCCACCTTGTAGTCGATATGCTCGGCATCGAAGTGTCCCATAGATGCAATTTCACGGTAACTGCGCTCGAGAGCTTCCTTCGAGAACAGGTCGCCGGGTTTGGTGCGCAACTCACGGCGTATGACGTTCTCGTAGACGCGTTCATTGCCCGTAATCTTCACTCTTGAAAGATGTGCCTGCTGACCCTCTACGATGCGCATCTCAAGGTCGACGCTGTCACCCACGATATTTATCTCAACGGGAGTGAGATGGTAGAAGACATATCCGTTATTATAGTACAGGTTGCCGATAGCATCTTCGTCCGTAAGGGTTCGTTTCTCGATATGTGACTGGTTGTAGACATCACCCTTCTCGAGTCGGAGAAGTGCCTGCAACAGATCGGTCGGATACACGGTATTACCTACCCATTCGATGTTGCGGACGTAGTATTTCTGACCTTCTTCAATATGTATATATATGTCTACCATATTGTCCTTATCGGGCGCAGGTACTACGCTGTCTGCCACGATGACGGCATCGCGGAAGCCGAGTTCGGCATATTTTTTCTCCAGATTTTCCTTTGCTTCTTTATATCTGCTGTCCACAAACTTATGGCTGTGGAACCAGTTGCGCCATCCTTTCTTTTCGCGTATCTTCTTCAGCACGCCTTTGCGGATGAGGCCGCCCTTGATTGTGCGCTCCGGCAGATTGTTGTTGCCGAAGATGTATATCCTGTGGATTTTCACTTTCGATTTCTTGTCCACATACACATCAAGGGCTATTTTATCCGGCTGACTCACGTCGTCGTGCTGTTTGATGATGAGTTCGGCATTCTTGTAACCTTTTTCATCGAAATACCTGCGTGCAAGAATCTGTGCGCGGTCGAGCATATTGGGTGTCAGCTGATTCTCCTTCACGAGTCCGAGTTTTTCTTCCAAGTCTTCACGCTCTGACTTTTTTACACCGTGATAGGTGATTTGCGAGATGCGGGGGCGCTGCGTCAGCAGAATATGCAGGTAGGCAGAATCGGGTGCTCCGCCGCCAGTGCTACGTACGATGCTGTCCACCTTCACCGACACGTTGGCAAACAGACCGTTGCGCCAGAATCGGCGTATGGCCTTCGTGATGTCTTCGCCTGGAATCTTCACAGTTTGTCCGACACTCAGACCGGAGAGTCCGACAAGCAGTCGTTGGTCGAAATTCTTCACGCCCTCCACCTGTATGTCACCGATGACGCATTCACGTGGTGTGCGGGAATAGTCCACCGTCACTGCGGTGTCGCGTTGCACACTCTGAGCATTAGAGAACAGAGGCAGCAGACAAAGAGCCAGTATCGTTATTATCTTACTCCTCATTGGTCACCTGTTCTCCTGTTTTTCCATATCGGCGCTGTCGCATCTGATATTCTTCAATGGCTTTTCTGAACGATTCCTCCCGGAAATCTGGCCAGTATTCATCGGTGAAATAGAATTCTGTATAAGCACATTGCCAAAGCAGATAGTTGCTGATTCTCAATTCCCCTCCTGTGCGTATCAGCAGGTCGGGATCGGGCATGAAGTTCGTGGTGAGATGTTGGGAGATGACCTCCTCTGTGATGTTTTCCGGTGCAATACCTTCGCGGGCGATATTCTGCATGGCACGCGTCAGTTCCCAACGGCTGGAGTAGGAGAGGGCGATAATCAAGGTCATACCCGTGTTGGCGGAGGTTCGTTCCGCACAACTATTGACGCGGTTGCGCACAGCTTCCGGCAGTCGTTCCATCTCGCCTATCATGCGGAAACGGACATTGTTCTTCATGAAAATCTCATCCTCGAGTTCCGTAATGATGAGGTTCATCAATGCCTCGATTTCTGCAACCGGGCGATTCCAGTTCTCTGTACTGAAGGTGTAAACTGTCAGGTATTTGATACCAAGGCGCACAGCTTCTTCTGTGATACGCTTCACGGTTGTCACACCTTCTACGTGCCCTGCTGTTCGGGGCATACCTTTTGCTTGAGCCCAGCGTCCGTTGCCATCCATGATGATGGCTACATGCTCCGGTATATGATTCAGTTGTTGCATTTTCTCAATCTTGGGAATATATCGTATGTAACGAAAAACATCAGGAAACTATAGCAGTCCTTATTCTTCATGAAACCGCTCTTTATAGCGTAGGGATCATCCAATTGTCTCTGCTCGCGTGTGAGGTCGAGACCGTCTGTAGTTGTGAAATGGTATGCCCACTCCACACCGAGATTCAGGCGGGGCTTTATCTTGTATTTCAGTCCCAGACCTACGGGGAAATTGATTCCACCTTTGGCAGGAGCTCCTCCGCCCACTCCCACGGTGATACCGAAACCCACAAGGGCGTAGGGTGATATGCGCGAGAGTTTCTTATAGCTTGCTCCCATACCGTAGGCCAGGAAATTCAGTTCGAACTGTGCTCCGAAATCGAGTACGGTGCGCGAGAAACTGTATTCCTTCAGTCGGGCTCCGCCGGCAGCGCCTGCTTCGTAGGCATTCTCCGGGAAATACCACCCTTCAGTGTCGCCCTTCACGCCGCCGACAGCGATGCTCATCTTGAGCGACATGTGGGGATTGAAATTGCGACGGCTGGTAACAGCGCCCATGATACTTGTACCCGTGTTGGCATCGCCCCAGTAGTGACTGAGTCCCAGACCTCCACCGATGTCCATCTTGTATTCCAGTTCCTCTGCCGCAATTGTAAGAGGCAGGCACAGGGTCAATATCGTCAACAGTCGCTTCACTTTTGCCGGTCGGTTAATATTCAAATCCGAGGTCGTTCTCCCGTCCTCTTACGACGTAGGTCTCCGTGTCATTGACGCGAGCCACAATCCACACGTAGTCGTCTGCATCGGATGTGGAAGAGAGCCAGTTACAGTTCTTGCCCCAAAGTTCGTCGGGCAGATAGAAAAGTCCGTCTGTGCGCCATGTGAGTCCGTTGTCCTCGGAGATGTATAGGAGATTGAACGGTGCTATCGCGGATGTTTGGGTTCTTTCTCCGCCAAATGCCACAAGTAGATTGCCGCTTCGCTGCACGCCAAGAGGTTTCATTGCAGGCAGTCCGTATTTGTTCACCCACGAGGGAGCGTAGTAGTTCCATTCACGACGCGCTTCGTCAGCGGCGGCGCTCCACATTTTGCACCATTCGGGCGCTGTGATGTCCTCTTCTGCAGGTGCTTTCAGAGAACCCACCATGAGAATGCGCTTGAGATAGTTGCTTGTCTCATAGAAAAGGCATCTCACGCTGTCGATATCATTAAAACTGCTCATGCTGGCAGGTGTGGCGTCGAGCACTTCATCTTCCCATTCCGCCTCCTCTTCTTCAAGGGCTATTGAGCGCAGACCGCCGTCATGTATATAGTAGAGACGCTTGTCGGATACGCCCACCAGTCGCTTCACACCGACAATGCCCTGTTCTGTCCATGCGGCTCCGTCCTCGCTCTGCCATACATTTCCGTCGGCATCGTTCGTATAGAGCCTCTCGTCATCGCTGATGATGGAAGCAACGGCTGCTGTCGGGGGCAGTCCGGAGATGACGAGACTTTCCCATGCGCCTCCGTCTGCGGAGCGCCACAGTTTCCAACCGGTAGGAGTCTTACCGTAGAGCAGCACGTATTCCCCGACGGATGCCATTCTGGCTTCTGTCCAGTCGGACATATTGAGACCCTCATTCATATTCTCCCAGCTCCAGTCGTCGGGCTCCTGGTCGTGGATATTTAATTGCAGGTTGTAGACGCGCATACTGCCGTCCGCTCCGTTCACGAGGAAATCCACACCGCCGTCTTCGGGTATGTCGATGCTGTCGGAGGAATTATACGCAATCCAACTGATTGCGCTGCCGGTAGAGTGCGGACGGTAGAGCAGACTCTTGCCCTTGTAACTGATGTCGAGCAATGTGCGGCGCGAGCATCCTGTGGGCAGTGGGTCGCGATTGTATATCTCGTTCTTGATCTGATCCACGGTGAATGGCCATCCTGTGGTGTATACGATACTCGTGGTGGTGATTGTTGTCTCGTGGTCTATACGCTTGGTGACGGTGCGACGGAGCGAACCGATAGTCAGTCCGTTGATGTAGCAGTAATCCTGAGTGTCTTCCTCTGTTGCTGTATTACAACCGGTGCAGAGCACTGTTGCTGCTGCCAGAAACACGGGAAAAAGTATGTTTAAATATCTGAACATTGTTGACAATTATCGAATATCGGGCGCAAAGGTACAACATTTTTACCACTCACACGCGCAAAAAGGAGTTAAAGGGCGTTAAATGAACGTAAAAAAACCTTATTATGGATATTTTTCCCTACTTTTGCACTAATAACGAATGGAAAAACTCATCCAACAATACGGTCGACGTGAAGCCAACGCTATTTGGCGCTTGGTGGCGGAGACGCGTTTTTCGCTCTCGCAGACAGACCTCCTTCTTGGGCGGATGGATGCTCTCTCAGAAACTCAGAAGCGGGAGTGGGAAGAGATTCTCGAGCGTTTGCACGCAGGAGAACCTGTTCAATATGTGCTTGGAGAAGCGTGGTTTCTCTCCCGTTCGTTTCATGTCACTCCCGATGTCCTCATTCCCCGTCCGGAAACGGAGGAAATGGTGCGGCTCATTCTGCAGCATCGTTTCCCCTCGCAAAATCCTTCGGGTTTGGACCTCTGTACGGGCAGCGGATGTATCGCCGTTTCGCTCTCTCTCAGCGGTTTTGCTATGACGGCAACGGATGTCAGCAAAGCTGCGCTCGCCGTAGCAGAGGAAAACGCAAAGAGGCTGAAAGCCGATGTCCGTTTTGTTCAGGAAGACCTTCTTGCCGCAGACGTTTCCTCTCACGGAGCTTCGTCCTGGGACCTCGTTGTGAGCAATCCTCCTTATGTGCTTGAAAGAGAAAGGGCGGAGATGGAGTCTCACGTGCTCGACTACGAACCCTCGCTCGCACTCTTTGTACCCGACGACTCGCCGTTGCTGTTCTACGAGGCGATTGCCAGAATGGCGAAAACGGCACTTCGTCCCGGGGGACTTCTGGCTGTGGAGACAAACCGTGCTTTTGCAAAAGATGTTGCCGCACTCTTCAGGGAGAGCGGATTCTGTGATATTAAAGTTTATGAAGACCAATACAATAACCCCAGATTCGTGTTTGCAACGACTCCAAGCTCTTTGTGCTAAAAGTGAGCATTGTGAGTACGAACTGCGCGAGAAGATGACAAAGTGGGAGATTTCGTCGGAAAAAGCCGATGAAATCATAGAAAAGCTGCGCTCTGACGGTTTCATCGACGATGAACGTTTCGCTCGCGCCTACACTCTCGACAAATTGCGCTACAACGGGTGGGGACGTGAGAAGATTCGTTTCATGCTTCGAGGAATGCGCATTCCGAGTGCTGCGATAGAATACGGACTCTCAGAGATTGACGAGGAAGAGTATGAAGAGATAAAAAGAAAACTCATCGAGAAGAAGGAGCGCGAGATAAAGGACACAAATCCCTATGTTCGCAGGGCAAAGCTGCAGCGTTTCCTCTATTCTCGCGGATTTTATATTGACGATTAGCGTATGACAGCATCAGAAGACATCATTTATATGCGCAGAGCCCTTCAACTGGCTCTTTGCGGAGAAGCTGCGGCAGCCCCGAATCCGATGGTGGGAGCTGTCATTGTGCACAAAGGACGTATCATCGGAGAGGGTTATCATCGTCGTTGCGGCGGTCCGCATGCTGAGGTGAATGCTGTGAGAAGTGTGGCACTTGCCGACCAGACACTTCTTGGGGAAAGCACCATATACGTAACTCTCGAACCCTGTGCACATTGGGGGAAAACGCCTCCTTGCGCAGACCTTATCATAGAGAAGGGAATCCCCCGTGTTGTGGTCGGTTGCAAGGATCCGTTTGCAAAAGTTGACGGACTTGGCATAAAAAAACTGCAAGACGCAGGTTGTGAAGTTGTTGTCGGTGTATTGGAGGAAGAATGCCGGGAACTCAATCGGGTCTTCATGACATATCACAGCAAGCATCGTCCCTTCGTGACGCTGAAATGGGCGCAGAGACCCGACGGTAGCGTCAACGGACAGATTTCCACACCTTTTACGCAGATGCTTGTCCACAGATTAAGAGCGCGTTGCGGGGCGATACTCGTTGGAACAGGTACGATGCTCGCAGATCATCCTTCGCTCACTGTTCGTGATTGGTCGCTTCGCGGAGAACAGCCGCTTCGCATCACTATCGACCGCCACAATCGTCTGCCGAAGGAACTGACGGACGGTTTTCTGGTATATCATACAGAAACTCTGGAAGAAATCCTCGCAGATTTGTATCAACGGGGAGTGCAACACCTGCTGGTGGAAGGCGGTCCTACGCTTCATAGAAGTTTCATGGAAGCAGGACTTTACGATGAAGTGCGCATAGAGACGAGCGACAAGCGCAGCGACCACTCCATCGACGGCCATACTATCGAGCGGCGACGTATCGGTCAGAGTCCCCTCAGAGCCTTATCGGAATACGAGTAGACTACGAGTTGAGTACGAGCAGTGTACGAGTGGTGTACGAGTTTTCTCGTAGTCTGCTCGTAGTCAAGTCGTAGTTCGATCGTAATTCGCTCGTAGTCCGTTAAGGGGCTGACTGATACGTGGTCGGAATGACGTAAATCAAAAAAATGAATAAAAATTTGGTTGGAACGAAATAAAAGCGTACCTTTGCATATTGAAACGCTTTTCTTGCAGAAAAAATGCGGGAAAAGAAAATGAAATATAGACGATGAATAGGAAGTTTTTTGTGTCACTTCTGAGTTTGATTCTCTGTTGCGCCGTGATGACGGCACAGGAGATTCAGAAGAGTCAGCTGCAGCAACGTGCAGAGGAAGAAGAGACGAGAGGTAAATTGGCAAGCGCCCGTTCGCTCTATCTGCGGGCTTTCGACGACTATGCGGCAAAGGGTCAGACGAAGGAGTGTGTGACGTGCGGCACGAAAGCCACATCGCTCTACTATAGGGAAAGTCTCTACAAGGAGGCGTTCGAATTTCTGCACAACGTGGATCGCGCGATTGCCAATGACAAGAAGCTCAGCGGCAGCGAGAAGTCAGCGCTGCGCTACTATGTTGTCAAGGAGCGCCTGCAGATGTATATCCGCCTGAAAAAGAGTGTAAACGCACTGGAGCAACTCAAGGCGATGGAGAATCTTGCAAATGCCGCCAAGGACGAGACGGTGAGCAACGATATGCTCTACAGCAAGGCGATTTATCACTATTCCTTCGGTCAGACGGCAGAAGGAAATGCAGCCTTCAAGGTGATGGCGCAGAAACTGACGGCGCAGAAGGAATACGATAAGGTGGATGAAGTCTACCAGACGTTGATAAAGAACAGTCGCAGAATGGGTAATGCCGGTATGCTGACGCAGACCTACAGCAGCTATATTGCTTGGAAGGATTCTGTCAATGCACTCGCTTTTGCCGATGAAATCGGTGCTTTACAGCAGCAAATAAAAGAACACGAGGCCTCGATAGCCGAGAAGGACAGTTCGCTGAAGACCCGCAAGATAGTTATCGTGTCGCTTTGCGTGCTGACAGCAATACTGGCCGGAGTTCTGGTGCTGGGCGTATTCGTGCTACTCTACTTCATTGCTGCGCGTCGCAAGCAGAACAATATCATTAAGATGGCGAACGAGAGCAACGCCCAGAAGGCCAAGTTCATCTGCAACATCGCCAACCATATGAAACCCACGCTGAGTAAGCTCGACGCTTCGAAACCCGAAGTGAAGGCTCTCATCGACTTCTCGAAGCACATGCAGACGTTTGCCGAACTGGAAAGCGGCGAGGGAGAAAGTGTTGAGCTCGAGGATACTCAGATGCAGGCTTTCAGCGAAGAACTGGTGGCAGAAATCAAGGGTAAGGTGAAGAGCGGAGTGTCGCTCGTGGTGAATGTGCCCAGAATGACGGCGCCGATAAACAAGGAGTATGTGACTCATATTCTGCGTCATCTTCTGGCAAATGCTGCGTTCTACACACCTGAAAACGGCAAGATAACGCTGGAATTCAAGAAGCGCAGTCCTCACAAGTATCAATATGTGCTGACTGACTCCGGAGAAGGCATTCCCGAGGAGAAGCAGATGAGTGTGTTCGTACCGTTCCTCGAGGTTAAAGACCTTACGGAAGGCGACGGTCTCGGACTCCCTATTTGCCGTCAGATGGCAGTGAAGATGGGTGGCAATCTGGAGATGGATCCTCAGTTCACAAAAGGTGCACGTTTCGTGCTCGAGTTGCACGCGTAACACTCGCGCGAGCCCCTTTTGCGTAAAAATTGGTAAAATAAGGAGTCTTCATAAATGAAAAAGCGGGGCAATGTCCTCGCTTTTTTGTATCTTTGCGCCCGAAAAATATGTATAAACTTTATTCAGGCACTATGAAAACTCTTGAACAGATATTCGCAGCAAAGCTGCTGAAGGTAAAGGCCATCAAGTTGCAACCCACCAACCCGTTCACGTGGGCAAGCGGTTGGAAGTCTCCGTTCTATTGTGACAATCGCAAGACACTCTCGTATCCTGAGTTGCGCACCTTCGTGAAGACGGAGATCACCCGCCTTATCATGGAGCAGTTTCCCGAAGTGGAGGCCATCGCAGGTGTGGCTACCGGTGCAATCGCCCAGGGAGCTCTTGTGGCCGACGCTATGGGATTGCCCTTCGTCTACGTTCGCTCCAAACCCAAGGATCACGGATTGGAGAACCTCATCGAGGGTGAATTGAAACCCGGTATGAAGGTGGTTGTTGTGGAGGATCTCATCTCTACCGGCGGCAGCAGTCTGAAGGCTGTTGAGGCAATACGCAGCAATGCCTGCGAGGTGATTGGTATGGTGGCAAGCTACACCTACGGTTTCGACGTTGCCACCGATGCCTTTAAGGCAGCA
>JAGDCM010000014.1 GCA_017958545.1 Bacteroidaceae bacterium
CAGCGAGGCAGTGAGACGGCAAGCAGTACTCATGCTTGCCGTTTTGCTGCTCAGCAGGCCAAGACGCACAGACTGCTGGAGCACATGGGTGTCCATAGGCATGATGAGTGTGCGGCGGTCGATGAAACCGGCCCAAAGACCGATATCAACGGGAGAATCCGTGCGGCACATCCAGCGCAGGAACATACACACACGCTTGCAGGCCGACTGCGTGTCCTTGGGGACAACGACGCTCACACCGTGACGGGCAAACCAGTCGCAGATGGCTGTGACGGCCTCCAAGCCCGTAGAAGCGCGCTGGCGCACATAGTCGCCAAGTGTGCCGTGCTCCAGAAGCAGCTGACGGTAGGCACACAGGAAACGATGCATCGTGGCGTGGGTGTAGAGGCGGTAGAAGCAGGAAGTATCGTCGCTGCGGAACTGCTCCCCGAAAGCACCCAGACGCACCCATTCGTCTACCTGACCCTTGCTCCATGAGAGTATCATCTCGATTTTTTTCATGAACTGCTGCCTGCTGCCGTAGCTCAGGCAGGAAGCAATGAAGGCCATAGCCTCCTGATTGCGGCAGCCCTCCACCTGGTGCATCCACCATGAGGGGTCGCCCTCGAGGAAACGGGCGGTTTCATACTGACGGGCGTAGCGGATGAGGTGTTCCCTTGTGTCCTGTGTCATCGGGGTGGTGGTGAGAGATAGTGCGGCGGTGAGTGACGGGGTGTAATTTACTCCATAGTGATGCGGCGGCTGCCGTCGGCCAGGGCTTCTATGTTGACACGCACAGCGTCTTCGGGGAGCAGATCCTCGATGAGTTCAGGCCACTCGATGAAACACAGATGACCGCTGTAGCAGTATTCCTCAAAACCTAGGTCGTAGGCTTCTTCAATCCTGCGGATGCGATAGAAGTCGAAATGGTAGACACGTTCCCGACCCTCGTACTCATTGACGATGGCAAAGGTGGGGGAGGTTACGGTGTCCGTCACTCCGAGGCACTCGCAGAGAGCCTTGATGAAGGTGGTCTTGCCGGCTCCCATATTGCCGTAAAAGGCAAACACACGGGCATTGCCCATATTGCTTATGAACTGCTGCGCCGCTTGCGGCAGGGCATCCAGAGAATCGGCAACGATGCTTACCATTATTTACGGGAAGTGATGAAAAGCTGGGCAACGGACAGCGCGATATACCACACGATGATGGCGGCAAAGGCGCTTGCTCCAAAGAATATGCAGGGCAGACAGCCCAGAAGGAAAATATACTTGATGCTGTTGTCGCGCCATGAGAGGTTCTTGAACTTCAGGGCAAACAACGGAATCTCTGCCACCAGCAGGAACGATGCGGCCAGCATGAAGAGGAAAAGGAAGGCTGCATTGAAGAGATAACTTGTGAGGAAGGCGTGCTGGCCCACCACCAGACTGCCCCAGAAGAGAGCGTTGGCGGGCGTAGGCACACCGATGAACGATGTGGCCTGACGTGTGTCGAGATTGAACTTGGCCAGACGCAGTGCCGAGAAGGCTGCCATGATGAATGCCGTGTAGGGCATCACACCCGTGAGGGGCAGCATCCACTCGGGGTATTCCACCTCGAAGAAAAGCGAGAAGAGCATCATGGAGGGAGCCACACCGAAGGTGATGACATCGGCAAGGGAGTCGAGCTCCTTACCTATCGGAGAGGAAACGCCCAGAAGGCGGGCTGACATGCCGTCGAAGAAATCGAACACGGCGCCCAGAATGATGAATGCCACGGCCCATACGTATGAAGCCGGGTGTTCGTAAGCATGCGCCGCACATACTGTGGCAATGCAGCCGCAGATGAGGTTCATGCACGTGATGCTGTTGGGGATATGCTTCTTCATAGCGTAGCGATGACGGTCTCGTTGCCTGTGGCTTTCTGTCCCACTCCTACGAGTATCTTGGCATCCAGAGGCAGATAGACATCCACGCGGCTGCCGAACTTGATAAATCCGAGATGCTCGTCCACCACGCAGTCCTCACCGGGCTTGAGATAGGTGACGATGCGGCGCGCCATGGCACCGGCCACCTGGCGGATGAGGATATCCTGTCCCTCGGGAGTGGTGATGATGATGCTGCTGCGCTCGTTCTCTGTGCTTGCCTTGGGAAGCCACGCTGCCTGATAGCGGCCGTTGTGGTGTATCACGGTCTTTACCTTGCCGTCGCAGGGCACCCAGTTGTTGTGCACATTGAACAGGCTCATGAAGATGCTCACCATCATACGGGGCTCGTGGAAGAACTCGTCCTCCATCACTTCCTCCACAACAACTACCTTGCCGTCGGCAGAGGCTACAATGGTACGTTCGGTGTCTCCTTCGAAACGACGGACGGGGCACTGGAAGAAATTGAGGACAATGGCGTAAAAGACGATGCTAACTCCCAGAACTACATAGCAGAATACTTTCCAAGGCCCGAAGGCATAAAAGGTAAGCAGATTGAGCAATACGAGCGCGATGCCGCTGGTAACCAAAGTCAGCGTACCTTCGTGGTGGATACGTATTTTCTTGAGTTTTCGGAGTCTTTTACCCATGAATTATATTACATTTCACGACAAAGGTAGCAAAAAGTTGCAAATAACAGTGGGGTAGAGCGGAGTTTTTTTGCTCTTTACATCATTTTTCTTTGTTTTTCACCCGTCGGTGTGCGCCTTTATTTTATTTTTTCATATCTTTGTCCTTGGAATTATGCAAGACTTCGTACATCTTCACGTTCATACACAGTATTCACTGCTTGACGGGCAGGCTTCCATACCGCGTTTGGTAGACAAGGCTATCAAAGACGGGATGAGGGGTATGGCTATCACGGATCATGGCAACATGTTCGGTGTGAAAGAACTTTTCGACCATGTGAACAGTGTGAACAAGAAACGTAAGGCAGAGGGGCTGGAGCCATTCAAGCCCATCTTCGGATGCGAGATGTATGTGGCGCGCAGGGGCGACGCCGAGCATCAGAAGGAAGGCAAGGTAGACCAGAGCGGCTGGCATCTTATCGTTCTTGCCAAGAATGAGACGGGCTATCATAATCTGGTGAAACTGGTGTCGGAGAGTTGGGTGAAGGGTTATTATATGCGTCCCCGCACCGACCACAAGACGCTGGAGAAGTTTCACGAGGGTCTCATCATCTGTTCGGCCTGTATAGGCGGCGAGGTGCCCAAGAAGATTGTCGCAGGCGACCTCGAGGGTGCGGAAGAAACGGTGAAATGGTTCCATAAGATATGGGGCGAGGACTACTATCTGGAGCTGCAGCGCCACGAGGTGAAGGACCCGCGCCAGATAGCGAATCGCGAGACATACCAGATACAGCAGAAGGTGAATCCTGTGCTCATTGACCTGGCACGTAAGCATGGAATAAAACTTATCTGCACCAACGACTCCCATTTCGTGGAGCAGGAGGACGCAGAGGCGCACGACCATCTGCTGTGTCTCAACAGCGGTAAGGACTTGGACGACCCCAACCGCATGAGATACTCCAAGCAGGAGTGGTTCAAGACCCGCGCGGAAATGAATGAAATCTTCTCGGACATTCCCGAGGCGCTGTCCAACACGTTGGAGATATTGGACAAGGTGGAGACCTACAACCTGGAGTCGAATCCTATCATGCCGTTCTTCCCCATACCGGAGAGCTACGGTACGGAAGAGCTGTGGCGCGAGAAATTCACCGAAGAGGACCTGTTCCGCGAGTTCACCACGGATGAAAACGGCGAAAATCCCCTTTCGCGTGAGGAGGGCGAGAAGAAGATAGCAAAGCTGGGAGGCTACGACAAGCTGTATCGCATAAAATTTGAGGCGGACTATCTGGGCAAACTGGCATACGAAGGTGCGGCACGTCTTTACCCGCAGCCGCTGAGCAAGGAGGTGGACGACCGCATACGTTTCGAACTGCACATCATGAAGACGATGGGTTTCCCGGGTTACTTCCTCATAGTGCAGGACTTCATTAACTCGGCGCGTAACGAACTCGGTGTTTGGGTAGGTCCAGGACGAGGCAGTGCTGCAGGTAGTGTGGTGGCATATTGTCTTGGTATCACGCGCCTCGACCCGATGAAATACGACCTGCTGTTCGAGAGGTTCCTGAATCCCGACCGCATATCATTGCCCGATATCGATACCGACTTCGACGACGACGGCAGAGGAAAGGTGCTGAAATGGGTGATGGAGAAATACGGCGTGGAGAACTGCGCCCACATCATCACCTACGGTACGATGGCAACGAAGAACAGTATTAAGGATGTTGCGCGCGTTGAGAAACTTCCACTCGATAAGGCGAACGCCCTCTGTAAGGCCATTCCCGACCGCTTGTCGCTCAACGGCAAGGAGGTGAAGATGAATCTGGAGAATGCCATCAAGTGCACACCTGAGTTGCAGATGGCAGAGAAGAGTCAGGACCCGAGAGAGTCCAATACGATAAAATATGCCCGTATGCTGGAGGGACAGATACGTGGCACGGGTATACATGCCTGCGGTTTCATTATCTGCCGAGACCCTATTTCCGAGCATGTACCCGTATCTACAGCAGACGATCCGGACTTCCCGGGAGAGAAGACGGCGGTGACCCAGTATGACGGTCATGTCATCGAGAGCACGGGACTCATCAAGATGGACTTCCTGGGACTGAAGACCCTCTCGCAGATGAAGGAGGCGTGCCGGGTCATCAAAGAGTCGCGCGGCATAGATGTGGACATTGATGCCATACCGTTGGACGATGAACTCACATTCAAACTCTATCAGGAAGGACGCACGGTGGGCACGTTCCAGTTTGAATCTGCCGGTATGCAGAAATACCTGAAGGAATTGCACCCGACGGTGTTCGAGGACCTCATTGCCATGAATGCCCTGTATCGTCCGGGTCCGATGGACTATATCCCGTCGTTCATCGCCAGAAAGAACGGACGCGAGGATATCACCTACGATATACCTATTATGGAGAAGTATCTCAAAGATACTTACGGCATTACGGTGTATCAGGAGCAGGTGATGCTGTTGTCGCGTCTTCTGGCAGATTTCACGCGCGGTGAGTCCGATGCCCTGCGTAAGGCGATGGGTAAGAAGAAGAAGGACATCGTAGAGGCCATGAGGCCCAAATTCATCGAGGGCGGCAAGAAGAACGGACACGACGAGAAGGTGTTGGCGAAGATATGGGCAGACTGGGAGAAGTTTGCTTCCTATGCCTTCAACAAGTCGCATGCCGCTTGCTATTCTTGGGTGGCATATCAGACGGCATATCTCAAGGCACACTATCCGGCAGAGTTTATGGCAGCCCTGCTGACGAGAGCAAAGGACGATATCAAGGAGGTGACGAAACTTCTCGAGGAATGCCACTCTATGCGCATTCAGGTGCTCGGTCCCGATGTCAACGAGTCGCACGGCAACTTCGGTGTGGGACGCGACGGACATATCCGTTTCGGTCTGATGGCTATCAAGGGACTGGGAGAAACGGCGGCAGAGATAATTGTGGCGGAGCGCGAGAAGAACGGCTTGTATAAAGATATTTTTGATTTTGTGCAGAGGGTGCCGATGTCACAGGTGAAGCGCAACGGACTGGAGAGTCTGGCATTGAGCGGTGCCTTCGATTGTTTCAAGGACCAGATACGCAGAGAGCAGTTCTGTGCGGTGGGCAATCGCGGTGAGGTGTTCCTGGATACGCTTACCAAGTTCGGCAACAGCTATCAGCAGAGTAGGATGGAGGCGGAGTATTCCCTGTTCGGAGCGGATATGGTTGAAATCAGTACGCCTCCGATTCCACCCGCTGAACCGTGGAGCAACCTCGAACTGCTCAACAAGGAGCGTGAGTTGGTGGGTATCTATCTCAGTGCCCATCCGCTGGATGAATATGCCGTGGTGCTGCAGGACGTATGTAATATGCACATGGATGCGGTGGGTGATCTGGATGCGTATGCCGGTCAGGAGGTGCATCTCGGCGGTATTGTAACGGCTGTGCGTCAGGGAATCACGAAGCGCGGTGCTCCGTACGGAATAGCCACAATAGAGGACTTCAGCGGAAGTGGAGAGATACCTCTGTTCGGTCAGGACTGGCCGCGATGGGGTGGTTATCTGGCAGTGGGGGCAACGCTGTTTATCAGCGGACAGGTGCAGGGAAGACAATATGACCAGACACGTATGGAACTCCGTATCGGCAATATAGAGATGCTGAGCGAAGTTGCAGACAGCTTGGTGCAGAGTCTCACAGTGCACGTTCCCGTGGATGCGCTGAACAGCGACTTTGTGGAGGAGTTTGCACAGTTGGCAAAACCGCACGAGGGCGAGGAAGGTACGGTGGATTTGCGTTTCGTAATAACAGATGCGTCGGGAGAGCGACTGGAGATGAAGGCCACTGCGGGTAAGATTCGTGTGACCAGACCGCTGCTCGATTTTATCAGACAAGATGAACGTATAGAATACAGAATAAATTAAATAAGGAGAAGTATGGAAATCAACAGTCAGAATCTGTCTGCATTCGTGGCGACAGGTAAGCCGGTGGTAATTGATTTTTGGGCAACATGGTGCGGCCCTTGTCAGAAGATGGGACCCGTAATCGAAGAACTGGCCGCAGCCTATGAGGGCAAGGCTATTGTCGGGAAGTGCAATGTTGACGAGGACGAAGAACTCCCGATGCAGTTCAGCGTGCGCAGTATTCCAACAATAGTGTTCCTCAAGGACGGTGAGTTGCGCGATATACAGATAGGTACCTGCCCGAAGGCCCTTCTGGAAGAGAAATTGAACAAACTCCTGTAATCAGAGATACTATGGAAAACGAAGAAATGCTCTTCGCCGAAGACGACCGCCAGACGGTGGCTTTTATTCAGAAGTATTTGCCACAGGAGATAAAGGAGAAATTCTCAGAGGACGATATCTACTACTTCCTCGATGCTTTCGCGGAATATTGCGACAAGGAGGGAATCTTCGATAGTGAGGACGAGGAGTGTGATATCGATTTGGAGAAGGCAGCAGCATTCATGGTGCAACTGGCAAAGAAGGAGAAGATAGGTACGTTCGAAGCAGACGATGTCCGCTGGATAGTGGATGGTCAACTGGAATACTGGGACAGTCTCGATGCAGAATGACGAACGTTTCATGAAGCTTGCTCTTGACGAGGCACGGAAAGCGGAAGCCAAGGGGGAAGTGCCCATTGGAGCGGTGATAGTGTCCAAGGGTATGGTAATAGCCCGTGGACATAACCTTACGGAGCATCTTCATGATGTCACTGCCCATGCAGAGATGCAGGCCATCACAGCTGCAGCAGAGCATCTGGGTGGGAAATATCTGCAGGACTGTACTCTATATGTCACGGTGGAACC
>JAGDCM010000123.1 GCA_017958545.1 Bacteroidaceae bacterium
CCATTCCCGAGACGCTTCCCGACTACCTGCGACAGCGTCTGGGACTTATCGACCGCGACAGTGCAATGCGCTGGATGCACTATCCGCAGACTGCGCGTCAGCTCTCCGATGCCACCTATCGTCAGAAGTTCGAGGAACTCTTCTTCATCCAGCTCTCCATTCTGCGCTACAGTCGCGACCGTCAGAAGCGTGTCCACGGACTGCCTTGTCCGCGGGTGGGGGAGATGTTCCACCGCTTCTACCGCGAGCGTCTGCCCTTCGAACTGACCGGTGCGCAGAAGCGTGTCATCCGTGAGATGCACGAGGATATGGCCTCCGGGCGTCAGATGAACCGTCTGGTGCAGGGTGATGTGGGCAGCGGTAAGACTATGGTGGCTCTCATGGTGATGCTCCTCGCTGTGGACAACGGTTATCAGGCATGCCTCATGGCTCCCACCGAGATACTTGCCGAGCAGCATCTCGCCACGCTGACTCAGCAGTTGGGCGATATGCCCCTGCGTGTCGAACTGCTCACAGGCACCGTCAAGGGCAAGCGGCGCAAAGAGGTGCTGGAGGGCCTTGCAGACGGTTCCGTGAATATCCTGATAGGCACGCATGCCGTCATCGAGGACAAGGTGCAGTTCCGCAATCTCGGCCTTGCTGTCATCGACGAGCAGCACCGCTTCGGAGTGGCGCAGCGTGCCCGTTTGTGGGACAAGAACGTGGCAGCACCCCACGTTATGGTGATGACGGCTACTCCCATTCCCCGCACTCTCGCTATGACGCTCTACGGCGACCTTGATGTCTCTGTCATCGACGAACTGCCTCCGGGGCGCAAACCCATCACCACGAAGCATTTCTACGACCAGCGTCCTGAACTGCTCTATGCCGGTATGGATGCTGAGATAAAGAAGGGACATCAGTGCTATGTGGTGTATCCTCTGGTGAAGGAGAGCGAGAAGATAGACCTGAAGAACGTGCAGGAGGGCTACCGCCATCTTCAGGAGGTCTTTCCCCACTATCGCCTCTCTATGGTGCACGGCCAGATGAAACCGGCAGAGAAGGATGCCGAGATGCAGAAGTTTGTGCGCGGTGAGACGCAGATACTCGTTGCCACTACGGTTATCGAGGTGGGTGTCAATGTGCCCAATGCCTCTGTCATGGTGATACAGGATGCCCAGCGTTTCGGTCTCTCGCAGTTGCACCAGTTGCGCGGTCGTGTGGGGCGCGGTGCGGAGCAGAGCTATTGTCTTCTGGTGACGAGCTACGAACTCTCCGGCGACACTCGCAAGCGCATCCAGATTATGTGCGACACCACCAACGGTTTCGAGATAGCGGAGGCCGACCTCAAGCTGCGCGGTCCCGGCGACCTCGAGGGCACGCAGCAGAGCGGTATGGCTTTCGACCTCCATGTGGCCAATCTTGCCCGCGACGGTATCATCGTGCAGCAGGCGAGGGATATGGCTACGATGATTCTGGATGACGACCCGCTGCTCTCTAAGCCGGAGAACCAGGTCCTTGTCCGTCGCATGCATGAAACCCGCGGCAACCGCCTCGACTGGTCGAATATCAGTTGACCCCGGACGGCCCACAAAATTCACCAGTCCTTTAGTCCGATTGTCCGAATCACAGCGGTTTTATATATAGCCAGAGTTTGAAGTGCACTTTCGTTTCGTTGAGGCTTCTATTAGGAATTTCTAATTGCTCTCTAATACTTCTCTAATACCTGCCTAATACATCCGTTTGTAACAATAAGTCAAAGAACGCTTTTGAAATTTCATTGCAAAGGTACGACATTGAAAAATACGAAATGTTACTTACTTGTTGTAACGCACTGAAAATATGAAAATAAACCCCTAAAACTTTGAACCCCAAAACGGCCATTTTACCTGAACCGGACAATC
>JAGDCM010000124.1 GCA_017958545.1 Bacteroidaceae bacterium
ACGAAGTTTGCGAACTGTTTACAAGGAAAAATATATGCCTTGCATCGCAAAGGGCTGAAAGCACTTACATACTGGAGAGAGTGTTTTCTCGGTTTTTGTTGAAATAAAATCTTTCCGTGTGAAATTAAAAATAACTTTAACCACTATGCAACTAACAGAACACTTTACATTGGAAGAAATGTTGCGGTCGGATACCGCTGAGAAGAAAAAGATAGAGAACCGCATCAACGCGGAAGAAGTAAACAACCTCCAGAAGCTATGCCAGAAGGTGCTGGAACCTCTCAGGGCGCATTTCGGCAAGCCCATCAGGATAAACTCCGGCTTCAGGTGCAAGGCACTGAACGATGCCGTTGGCGGAGCCAAGAACAGCTACCACACCAAAGGTCGCGCCGTAGACATCCCCTTCGTTCCAGGCTACTATGCCTACATCAGAGACAACCTCCCGTATACGGAGCTGATAAATGAAGGAGGGTGGCTCCACGTTGCGCTCTAAGTGAAGAATTAAAAATTAAAAGTTAAAAATTAAAAGTAAAGCCACTTCACAATGCGTGAGGTGGCTTTTGCTTATTCCTGTGCATCTTTTTGCCGGATAATGCATAAATAATGCATAAAATTTCTATCATTCTCTCAAAAGTAACGACTTGTCAACTCGTCAACTTGTCCACTTGTCTACTTTTTTCACTATCTTTGCACAAAGAGAAGCATATTAACTGTCATGAAAAAGATATTTGTCTGTCTGACGGCACTCGTGATGTGCCTCGGCATGGCGGCACAGCAATCGCCGTACCAGAATCCCGAACTCTCTGCACGCGAACGTGCCGAGGACCTGTGCAAACGTCTGACGCTGGAGGAGAAAGCCCAGCTTATGATGGACGAGTCGCCAGCCATACCGCGACTGGGCATAAAGAAGTTCTATTGGTGGAGCGAGGCGCTGCACGGTGCGGCCAACCAAACCAATGTCACCGTGTTTCCCGAACCCGTGGGAATGGCATCGTCGTTCAATCCCGACCTGCTCTATAAGGTGTTCGACATCGCCAGCACCGAACAGCGTGCACAATACCACCACCGCATGAATAACGGCGGCGAGGATGAGAAATTCCACAGCCTGAGCGTGTGGACACCCAACGTGAACATCGTCCGCGACCCGCGCTGGGGACGCGGTCAGGAGACATACGGAGAAGACCCCTATCTGAGCGGTGTGATGGGTGCGCAGGCGGTGAGAGGACTGCAGGGCCCCGAGACGTCGAAATACCGCAAACTGTGGGCCTGCGCCAAGCACTACGCCGTGCACAGCGGACCGGAATACACACGCCACACGGCAAACGTGAACGATGTGTCGCTGCGTGATCTGGAGGAGACCTATCTGCCGGCCTTCAAGGTGCTGGTGAAGGATGCCAAGGTGCGCGAGGTGATGTGTGCCTATCAGCGTCTCGATGACGAGCCCTGCTGCGGCAACACCCGTCTGCTGCAGCAGATATTGCGCGACGAATGGGGGTTCCAGTATCTGGTGGTGAGCGACTGCGGTGCCGTGAGCGACTTCTACCAGAACCACAAGACATCGAGCGACGCCGTGCATGCCGCAGCGGTGGGCACGAGAGCCGGTACGGACGTGGAGTGCGGTTTCGGCTATGTATATAAGAGCATTCCCGAGGCTGTGCGTCGCGGATTGATGACGGAGGAGGATGTGGACAAGCACGTGGTGCGTCTCCTGGAGGGACGCTTCGACCTGGGCGAGATGGACGACCCCTCGCTGGTGGAATGGTCGAAGATACCTTACTCGGCAATGTCGACGAAGGAGAGTGCACAGACATCGCTCGAGATGGCCCGCCAGAGTATCGTGCTGCTCCAGAACAAGGGCGGCGTGCTGCCCCTGAAGACCGGTAAGGGACGCATCGCCGTGATAGGTCCCAATGCCGACAACAAACCGATGATGTGGGGCAACTACAACGGTACGCCCAACCACACTGTGAGCATACTCGACGGCATCTGCGACAAACTGAAGGTGAAGAGGGAAAAGGTGGCAGGCGGCAAACCGTCCGGCAAACTGATATATCTGCCCGGCTGCGACTTCGTGGACACTATGGTGAAGGAGGAACTGCTCTCCAGCGCCTGTCAGATGGGCGGCAGAAAGGGTTTGCGCGGCATGTTCTGGAACAATACCGAGATGTCTGGAGCGCCCGTCACCACACAATACTACACAAGTCCGGTGGCAGTGACCACAGCCGGTATGCACAACTTTGCACCCGGCGTGAAACTGGCCGATTTCTCCGCACGCTACGAGACGCAGTTCACACCCCGCGAGGCGGGCGAGTATGTGGTGAGCGTGGAGGGCACGGGCCACTACGAGGTGTATGTGGACGGAGAGCGCAAGCAACGTCTGCACAGCTGGCGCTGCACACCCACGCGTACCGTCATCGATGCGGAGGCCGGTCGCACGTACAGTATCGAGGTGCGCTACCAGTATGTGAAGACATGGGGCAGCGACATAAAAATCAATGTGGCGAAGGAAAAGCCCATCGACTACCGGAAAATCATAGCGCAGCTGAGCGGCGTGGAGACGGTGGTCTTTGTGGGCGGTATCTCACCGGCACTGGAAGGCGAGGAGATGCCCGTGAATGTGGAGGGTTTCCGCGGCGGCGACCGCACTAATATCGAGATGCCCGCAGTGCAGCGCAACTTCCTGCGCGCCCTGAAGGATGCCGGCAAGAGGGTGGTGCTGGTCAACTGTTCCGGTTCGGCTATCGCCCTGCAGCCCGAGACGGAGAGCTGCGACGCCATACTGCAGGTGTGGTATGCCGGTCAGGAGGGCGGAACGGCTGTTGCCGACGTGCTCTTCGGCAGCTGCAACCCCAGCGGCAAACTGCCTGTGACATTCTATAAGTCGACGGAGCAGTTGCCCGACTACGAGGACTATTCGATGAAGGGACGCACCTATCGCTACTTCTCCGACGCCCTGTTCCCCTTCGGCTACGGACTCAGCTACACGCAGTTTGAGATAGGGGAGGCCAAGGTGTCAGGATTTTCCGGCAGCGGATTCTCTGGGACGCTCACCATCCCTGTGACCAATAAGGGACAGCGCGACGGTACGGAGGTCGTACAGGTGTATATCCGCGATATGCAGGACGAGGACGGTCCGCTGCGTTCGCTGCGCGCCTTCCAGCGTGTTGACGTAAAAGCCGGTCAGACGGTGGATGCTGTGGTGCAGCTCACGCCTGCTTCCTTCGAACTCTTCGATGTGAAGACCAATACGATGCACGCTCATCCGGGCCGCTATCAGCTGTTCTACGGCAACAGTTCGCGCCTGGAGGACCTGAAGACGGTGGAAGTGGAGCTGAAGTGAAATAATAAGGAAATATATGGGTAAGAGCAAAAGTATTTTCATCATCGCCGTCATCTATCTGCTGGCGACGATAGTAGGAGGCATCGCCTTCGTGAATCTGGAGCCGGCGGTGGGTGAACTGTGGGCTGTGTTCGCTGCCGACGTCGCGGCCACTGTCATCGTGTGGGGCTTCGGACTGCTCTACAGGAATGTGTCAGTGTATGACCCCTATTGGAGTGTGGCGCCGCCTGTGATATTCACGGCATGGGTGCTGCACAAGGGTATGTTCACGCTGCCGGTGCTGCTGCTCCTCATTGCCGTGTGGTATTGGGGCATACGTCTCACGTGCAACTGGGCGTACACCTTCCACGGGATGAACCACGAGGACTGGCGCTACACAAATTACCGCCGGACACAGCCTCCCGTGCTCTTTGCGCTGACCAATTTCTTCGGATTGAATATGATGCCCACGGTGCTGGTCTTCGTGGCTATGCTGCCCGGTTTTGAACTGTTCGGCAGGGATGTCACGGCCAATATCGGCGTGTGGGCGGGTTTTGTGATATGCATCACGGCAGCCACGATCCAGCTGGTGGCCGACACGCAGATACACCGCTTCCGCGAGGAGCATCCCGGACAGTACTGCAATGTGGGTCTTTGGCGCAAGGGCAGGCATCCGAACTATTTCGGCGAGATACTGATGTGGTGGGGTGTGTGGGTGATGTACGCCTCGCAGGGTGTTGTCGACTGGCGTCTTGCCGGTCCCGTGGCGATAACGGCGCTGTTCCTGCTGGTAAGCATTCCGCTGATGGAACGGAGGCAGAGAAGGAACAAACCCGGTTATGAGGAATATCGGAAACGCACCAGAATGCTGATATGAAAAATAAACCTGGCGTTCAAATGAGCGCCAGGTTTATTAGTTTACCGTTTACTGTTTACCGTTAGTAACGACTTGTCAACTAACGACTCGTTAACTAATCAGCAACCTGTTGCTTAATCTGTTCATTCAGTTCGTTGATGCGGGCCCACTGTTCGGGAGTGCAGTCGTCCTCCTTGATGTTCTCGTACTTCTCGTTCCAGTCCTCCACCTTCTGCCACAGTTCGAAGAAGGTCTCGAGTTTCTTGTCGTCGTCGAGCTTACCGGCCTTGACATCTTCCTCCACCTGTATCATCCAGTTATAGATGCCTTCCAGTTCGGTGATGGCTTCGGCTACTTCGGAATTGCCCTCGTCGGCATTTTTGCAGTCGGACTTACAGCCGCAGGAGGCGAGACTTATCATCGCAACGAAAAGAAGCGACATCAGATACAAAACGTTTTTTTTCATAGGGTTTTGTTGTTAAAGATTAGTACAATTTTGAAAAACACGATGCAAAAATACAATTATTTTCAAAAATACCCCAAATCCAGAGTATTTTTTCGTAACTTTGCCGCGCAATATTGTTATTTATACAAATTAAGCAAAGGGAAACAGTGTCGGAGAGAGTAGTAGTCACCGGTATCGGGATATGGTCGATATGTTGAAGCTGTGTGAACTGCTGCCGGGGGACACGCCTGTTTAAC
>JAGDCM010000125.1 GCA_017958545.1 Bacteroidaceae bacterium
ATCTTAGGAATAAGGCAAGAGTGTCTACCGAGGTAGGAATAAGGCAGTAAACTGACAACCTGTGCAGGAATAAGAAAAGTAAAGTGTAAACCAAGTTAGGAATAACAAACAAAACTGTCAACCAAAATCAGTACAGGTCATTCTAAGCAAGTAAGCTCAAATATTCCTCAGTTGTTCTTCAGTTGTTCTTCAGTTGTTGTCCAGTGAATACTGGGAAAGTACTGTACAAGTACTGGATATATAATGCACAAAGTTCGAGAGAACTACGGAAGAAAGCCGAGGGAAGAGCGAGGGAACAACCTTGCAAATACAACAGACAAAGGTTTATGGTTTGCTGTTTATGGTTTGCTGTTTATGTTCGGGCGTTTCTATATGAAATTTTTATCAATTACTAAAAAGTAACAACTTGTCCACTCGTCCACTTGTTTACTTGTCTACTAAAATCACTATCTTTGCAACGTAAATCCATAAAAACACAAATATGACACTACTGGAAGCCATAGAAGCACGACACAGCGTGAGGGCATACAAAGACAAGCCGCTCGACGACGACACCGTGAAACTGCTGAAAGAGAAAATCATAGAACTCAACCGCGAAGGAGAACTGCACATGCAGCTCATCACCAACGAACCCGAAGCATTCCGGGGACCGCTGGCACGATACGGCAAATTCAGGGGCGTGAACAACTACATCGTCATCGCCGGAGAGAAAGCAGACGATCTGGACGAGCGCGTGGGATACTACGGAGAGCAACTGGTGCTGTACGCACAGACACTGGGACTCAACACATGCTGGGTGGGACTCAGCTACACAAAAGTGCCCGGGACATACGTGCTCTACTGGAAAGAGAAAATAGCGTGCTACATCGCCATAGGATACGGAGAGACACAGGGCGTCAGCCACAAGACAAAGACCGTGGAACAGGTGAGCAACGCCAACGAGGGGACTCCGGAATGGTTTCGCAAGGGAGTGGAGGCCGCACTGCTCGCCCCCACCGCCGTGAACCAGCAGAAGTTCTCATTCGAATATGCAGGCATGACAGGAGGCCGACATCGCGTGATAGCCAGAAAAGGATTCTCACTGATCGGCTACACAAAAATGGATATGGGCATAGCAAAATGCCACTTCGAACTGGGAGCCGGGAAGGACAACTTCGAGTGGGCCCAACAGACAGAAAAACAATGATAAGAAAAGCAGAGAGAAGAGACATCGCAGGACTGACAGCACTGCTGTATCAGGCAGACGCCGTGCACAACGCAATACGTCCCGACCTGTTCAAGGCAAACACGCCGAAATACAGCGAAGAGGAACTGGAGGAGATACTCCGCGACAGGAACAGCCCCATATTCGTCTATGACGACGGAAAGGTGGAAGGGCACGCATTCTGCCAGATAAAGGAGGTGAAGGACCACCGGCTGCTGCAGGACATCAGGACGCTATACATCGACGACATCTGCGTGGACGAGGCGGCCCGCGGAAAACACATAGGAAAGGCACTGTACGAGCACGTGCGCGAATACGCCAGGAGCATAGGCTGCCACAACATCACACTCAACGTGTGGGAAGGCAACGACGCAGCAACAGCTTTCTACAGGAGCATGGGAATGACAGTGCAGAAAACGGGAATGGAGACCATACTATGACACAAAGCATGAGAATATGGCTGCTGGAGCACCCCGCCCTACTCTACCGCGCCGTCGTCAACGCAGCCACATTCCTCATATACGGTATCGACAAGTGGAAGGCCCGACACGGGAAGCGCAGGATATCAGAGGCCGCACTGCTGTGGATGGCGGCGGCAGGAGGCAGCATAGGAGCATGGATGGGGATGAAGACATGGCATCACAAGACCCAGCATAAGAAGTTCTGCTACGGCGTGCCGCTGATAATGCTGGCGCAAACGGCGCTGAGCGTATGGGTCTTGGTTAAGGGTTAAGGGTTAAAGGTTAAGGGTTAAAGGTTCGTTTATAATAATGAAGGTAATTAGAGCGACAAAGACATCGGAACAAGCCGGAGCTTACTACGTAAGGATACAGGCGATGGCACGGAAACATCAGATTCCGCTCGACGTGGAGTTTGACGAACATGACACACCCGATACAAAATACATCGTGATGGTGGACGAATATCTGCCGGTGGCCACTTGCCGCATGTACGCCATAGACGGGGAGAGAGTGATGCTGGGACGCGTGGTGGTGCTGCCGGAATATCGCCGGCAGGGACTTGGCACCCAAGTGATGAAGGAAGCGGAAACATGGGCAAGGGAACTGGGATACAAGAAAGCAGTGGTGGAAAGCCGCGACAACAAGATACACTTCTATGAGACGATGGGGTATGCGGCCGACTACTCGCAGAAAATCGTGGGAGAGACATTCACCTGCTACCGGATGGAGAAAAACATGGAAGAAGAGACAACATGCTCGCAAGACAGCAATGCCGATGAAGGCGCACCCCGCAATATATGGAGCAGAACCAGGAGATGGTTGCAGTCGCTGTCATTCCGCACCGGTGTGACAGTATTGCTGTGCTGCATACCCTTCTATATTCTCTCCTTTGCCCAAATGCTGCTCCCGATAAGTACTGTTACGAAAGGTGTACTGTGGACCGTGCTGTTCGGGCTGGCCAAGACCTGCCAGTACGGAGGTTTGACAATCCTGGGCGTTGAGGGCTACAAACGGCTGAAGAATAAAATATCTGAATGGAAGAAATAAAAAAACCCGCTGAAAAATCAGCGGGTTTAAATTTATCAGAGCGGAGAGAGAGGGATTCGAACCCCCGGTGCCTCGCAGCACGGCAGTTTTCAAGACTGCTGTAATCGACCACTCTACCATCTCTCCGAGCGGTGTTTCCGCGTTTGCGGGTGCAAAGGTACGACATTTTTTGCAAACAGACACACTCAAAGACAAATTATTTTATGTCTTTTTTGCAATAATGCACTCTCCCACCCTTATTTCAGAGCTCAAAGTCCGAGGGCTGCCTTCACTTCCTGCCCGATAGCCTCACCGCGAAGGCGGCGCTTGAGTATGGTGCCGTCGGGACCGAAGAGAATAATCTCGGGAATGCCCTCAATACCGTACGCATCGCTGCCCGCCTTCTGGGCATTGATTATCTGCGGATAAGGTATGCCCATCTGCCGGATGGCCTTGAGGGTTTCGGCCGGTTTGTCCCATGTGGCAACGCCGAGCACCTCGAAGCGGTCGCTCTTGTAGGTGTTGTAGACATTGATGAGATTGGGAATCTCTGCACGGCAGGGACCGCACCACGATGCCCAGAAGTCCACCAACACGTATTTACCCTTACCCACATAATCGGAAAGGCGCTGCGTCTTACCCTCGTATTCAGCCTCAAAATCAATGAAGGGCTGACCCTCGGCACTCTTGTTCTTGAACGAAACTGACTCCATGAGAGCCGTCATGGGAGCCGTCTGCTGCATCTCGGGAGAGAGAGAACCGATGAGTCTGATGACATCGGAGGGAGCGAGATAGGAAGCCACCAGATTGAGCGACAACACACCGGAGACATCGCTGCCGTGCTCCTGAATCAGCGTGTCGAGCGTGAGAAGCAGTTCGTCGCGCGATGCGACAGTGGAGAGACGTTCTATGAAATCGTGCACGGCATCGTTGAGCGGAGTGCCCGAGAAGATGCCCGTCTTGCCGTTGAAACGCGCCTCACCGGGTTCGAGGGCAAAAGGTATGGCGTAGGGTTGGAAACCCGTGATGCTGTGCAGATAGAAAGTGACATCGGCGCATTGCGGCTTATCCACAGAACCCGCGATGAGGAACGTGTCGGCTGTCACGGAAACATTCTGCACAGCCTTTCCGTTCACGTGGAGCACAACGGAATCAACGGTGAAACCCATCTGGGAGAACTGGGCAATGCTGCCCGTGATACGATACTCATTTCTGCCGCACGATGTGAGGAATGCCAATGCGGCTACAAAAAGGCAAATAGTGTGTTTCATGTTTTTTTAAGTTGACGAGTTGTTAGTTCGCTTCGACTGCGCTCGCGCTCATTTGCTGCGCAAAAGTAGACGAGTTGTTTGTTTTGGTTTTGATTTTCGTTTTGGTTTTGGTTTTCGTTAATTCTTCTTCTCCTCCAGTTCCATCCAGCGGAGGGTCTTCTCTTCCATCTCGGCTTCCAGCTGAGGCAAGCGCTTGGAGAGGCGCACTATATCATCCACCGGCACAGAGGCCTCGCTGAGCGTCTGCTCTATCTGAGCCTTCTCGCTCTCAAGGGCGGCTATCTCCTGCTCCAAGGTCTCCAGTTCCTTCGTCTCGCGGAAAGAGAGGCGTTTCTTGGGTTCGGTGAGACGGGGTTTCTGCGCAGGAGCGAACGCCGTTGACGCAGCGCGCTGGGAGGCTTCCGCCGTGAAAGCGCGATACTGTGTGTAGTTGCCCGGGAAGTCGTCGATGACACCGTTGCCCTTGAACACCAGAAGATGATCCACCACGCGGTCCATGAAATAGCGGTCGTGGGAGACAACGATGACGCAGCCCTGGAAGTCCTGCAGATACTGCTCGAGCACCTGCAGGGTCATGATGTCGAGGTCGTTGGTGGGCTCGTCGAGTACGAGGAAATTGGGCTGGCGCATCAATACGGTGCACAGATGCAGGCGACGCTTCTCACCGCCGGAGAGCTTGCTGATATAGTTCTGCTGCTGCAGAGGTGTGAACATGAAATGCTGGAGGAACTGCATCGCAGAGAGCTTGCGTCCGCCGCCAAGGTCGACATACTCGGCAATGGCCGTGACGGCATCGATGACCTTCATACCCTCGTCGAAATGCATATCCTCCTGCGAGAAATAACCGAAGGTGACGGTGTCGCCCACATTGAAGCGTCCGCTGTCAGGGGTCTCCAGACCGAGGAGCAGCTTGACGAAGGTGGACTTACCCGTGCCGTTGTTGCCGATGATGCCCATCTTCTCGTAGCGTGAGAAGTTATAGTAGAAATCCTTGAGGATGACTGGACCGTCGGGGAACGCCTTGGAGACGTATTCCGCCTCGAATATCTTGCTGCCTATATAGCTGCTCTTCACCTCCAGACGCATCCTGTCGTCGGCAATGCGCTCGCGCGCTTTCTTCTCTATATCGTAGAAAGCCTCCTCGCGGTAGCGTGCCTTGTGGGAACGCGCCTGCGGAGTGGAGCGCATCCATTCGAGTTCGGTGCGATAGAGATTGTTGGCACGCGCTATCTCGGCACGACGGTTGTCGATACGCTCCTGACGCTTCTCGAGATAGTAGGCATAGTTGCCTCTATAGGTGTAGAGACGCTCGTCGTCCATCTCGAGAATCACGTTGCACACGCGGTCGAGGAAATAACGGTCGTGCGTCACCATGAGCAGGGTGATACCTCCGCGACGGAGATAGCTCTCGAGCCACTCCACCATACCGAGGTCGAGATGGTTGGTGGGTTCGTCGAGGATGAGCAGGTCGGGCTCCGTCTTGAAGAGCGCCTCGATGGCTGCCCGCTTCACCTGTCCGCCGGAACGTGTGTCGTCCTCGTCGGCAGCGATGCTCTGAGGCAGATAGCCGATGCGAAGACCGGAGCGCAGTATCACTTCGCCCTCATCGGGAGCATCCGCTCCGGCAAGGATATTGAGAAGGGAGGTCTTGCCCGTACCGTTCTGCGCCACAAGTCCCACGCGCTGTCCCTCCGCAATGGAGAGGGACAGGTTGCGGAAGAGATACCTGTCTCCGATGCGCTTGGTGAGACCCTGCGCTACGAGGCTTACAGATTCCTGCCGTGGCACTGCTTGAATTTCTTACCGCTGCCGCAAGGACACGGGTCGTTGCGTCCGGGGAGTTTGTCCACACGTATGGGCTGGGTGGGCTGCTGGTCGCGAGTGTCGCGCGAAGCGGCCTCCTTCATACCCTCGTCGGTGAGCGACTGGTGGCTCTCCGTGTACTGCTGACGCTGAGGCTTCTGAGGCTGGGGAGCACGCTCCGTACGTATCTGCAACTCAGGCACCTGGGCACGCATCAGAACACTGACCACGCGGTCGTTGATGCGGTTCACCATATCGTCGAAGAGCTTCACACTCTCCAGTTTGAAGATAAGCAAGGGGTCTTTCTGCTCGTAACTGGCGTTGTGCACAGAGTGCTTCAGTTCGTCGAGCAGACGCAGATTCTCCTTCCAGCAGTCGTCTATGGTGTGAAGGATGAGAGCCTTGTGGAACGCTGTGCAGACAGCCTGGCACTGCGACTCGTAAGCCTCCTCGATATTCACGCTGATCTGATAAGCACGACGACCGTCGATAACGGGCACCATGATATTCTCGTAGACGGGCATATCAGGATTCTCCTTTATCATCGTGACGGCCTTCATGGCATTGGTGGCGATAATCTGGCACTTCTGCTTGAAACGCTCCATTGCCTTCTGATAGGCTTCCTCAGCCAGCTCGTTGATATCACGTGTGTCCTTGTCCTCACGGGTGAAGGGCACTTCCATGGCGAGTATCTCGAGGAACTGCTCCTTGCAGCCGTCCCAGTCGTTGTTCTCCATGATGTTGCACACACGGTCCCAAATCATGTTGGAAATGTCCATACCCAGACGCTCGCCCATGAGTGCGTGGCGGCGCTTAGAGTATATCACGGTACGCTGCTTGTTCATCACGTCGTCGTATTCCAGAAGGCGCTTACGCACACCGAAATGGTTCTCCTCCACCTTCTTCTGCGCATTCTCAATGGAACGCGTTATCATGGAGTGCTCAATCATCTCGCCGTCCTCGAAGCCCAGACGGTCCATCACACGGGCGATACGTTCGCTAGCGAAAAGACGCATCAGTTTGTCTTCGAGAGACACGAAGAAGACGCTGCTGCCCGGGTCACCCTGACGACCGGAACGACCTCTGAGCTGACGGTCCACGCGGCGGCTCTCGTGACGCTCTGTGCCGATGATGGCAAGACCGCCTGCAGCCTTCACCTCGGGAGTGAGCTTGATATCCGTACCACGACCGGCCATATTGGTGGCGATGGTGACTGTGCCGAGACCATCGACGCTGCGACCAGCCTCCTTGACGATATCAGCCTCCTTCTGGTGCAGCTTGGCATTCAAAACCTGATGTGGTATCTTGCGCATTGACAGCATCTTGGATAGCATCTCTGAAATCTCTACTGAAGTAGTACCGACAAGCACGGGACGACCCGAATTGCGCATCTTCTCCACCTCCATAATCACGGCCTTGTACTTCTCGCGCTGAGTCTTGTAGACGCGGTCGTTCATATCGGTGCGGATGACGGGACGGTTGGTGGGAACCTCCACAACGTCCAGTTTGTAGATATCCCAGAACTCACCCGCTTCGGTAACGGCAGTACCAGTCATACCGGCCAGCTTGTGATACATGCGGAAATAGTTCTGCAACGTGATGGTGGCATAGGTCTGAGTGGCAGCCTGCACCTTAACGTGCTCCTTTGCCTCCACAGCCTGATGAAGACCGTCGCTCCAGCGGCGACCCTCCATGATACGGCCTGTCTGCTCGTCGACAATCTTAATCTCACCGTTCTGGATAACGTATTCCTCGTCGATATTGAACATCGTGTAGGCCTTGAGCAACTGCTGCAAGGTGTGCACGCGCTCGCTCTTGATGGCATAGTCGTTGTAGACATCGTCCTTCTTCTGCAAACGCTCCTCGTCGGTGAGCTGTGCGGACTCTATCTCCGACATCTTGGATGCTATGTCGGGCAGGATGAAGAGTTCGGGGTCCTTCACCTGATTGGAGAGCCACTCATTACCCTTGTCCGTGAGGTCAACGCTGTTAAGTTTCTCGTCGACAACAAAATACAGAGGATCCACGGCTTCCGGCATACGACGGTTGTTGTTCTCCATATATATTTCCTCTGTGGAGAGCATACCGCTCTTGATACCCGGTTCGGAGAGGAACTTAATAAGTGCCTTGTTCTTGGGCAGAGCCTTGTGACTGCGGAAGAGAGAGAGGAAACCGTCTGCCGTCTTCTGCTTGTCGTTCTCTGCCGTTCCCTCAGCGATAAGACGCTTGGCATCGGCAAGATACTGCGTGGCGAGCGTGCGCTGAACACCAACAAGACGCTCCACGAGAGGCTGGTATTCCTCGAACATCTGGTCGTCGCCCTTTGGCACAGGACCGGAGATAATCAACGGTGTGCGGGCATCGTCGATAAGCACGGAGTCGACCTCGTCGACAATGGCATAGTTATGGGCACGCTGCACAAGTTCGGAAGGATCCTGTGCCATGTTGTCGCGCAGATAGTCGAAACCGAATTCATTGTTCGTACCGAAAGTGATGTCACACTGGTATGCCTTGCGACGGGCCTCGCTGTTGGGCTGGTGCTTGTCGATGCAGTCGACGGAAAGTCCGTGGAACATGTAGATGGGACCCATCCACTCGGAGTCGCGCTTCGCCAGATAGTCGTTGACGGTGACCACATGGACACCGTTGCCCGTAAGAGCGTTGAGGAAGACGGGAAGTGTGGCAGTGAGCGTCTTACCCTCACCCGTGAACATCTCAGCTATCTTACCCTGATGAAGCACTGTGCCACCGAAGAGCTGCACATCGAAGTGAACCATATCCCACACTATCTCGTTACCACCGGCCACCCAGTGATTGTGATATACGGCCTTGTCGCCCTCTATATCAACGAAATCGTGAGAGGCAGCCAGTTCGCGGTCGAAATCGGTAGCTGTCACCTCGATGTTCTCATTGTTGGCAAAGCGCTCTGCCGTACTCTTGACGATGGCGAAAGCCTCAGCACGTACCAGGTCGAGTTGCTTCTCGTAGATGTCGAGAACGTCCTTCTCCAACTGGTCTATCTTTGCAAAGATGGGAGCGCGGTCCTGTATCTCTGTGGCAGGAATGGAAGCCTTCAGACGGGCAATCTCCTCCCGCTGCTCCTTCGCAGCCTCGTGTATCTGCTGGCGGAGCGCCTGAGTGCGGGCTCTCAGTTCATCGTTGGAGAGAGCCTTGATGGAGGGATAGATATCGGTGACCAGCGCCACGAGAGGCTGGTAGGCCTTGAGGTCGCGCCCCTTCTTATCACCGAAGAGTTTTACAAGTATATTCGCTAAATTCATATTCTATATTCTATATAATGTATAGTTTATTAAAACGTTGTGTGATGTGTCTCAGAAAAGCGGTGCCTTGCCGCAACCGTTGGGAGCACGTATGTGAATGACTTTGCTCACTGTGGGAGCAACGCGCTCGAGCGATACGGGAGTTTCAACCTCTTCGTGCTCGATACCGGGTCCGAGGAAATAGAGAGGGAACGTCACATAACTCTCGCGGGCTACGGTCTGACCGCCTGTCTCATCGTTGACAAGCGTCCAACCCGGAGACACCTTTATCTTGAGGTCGCCCAGAATGGGATGGAAGGATGTCTCAACGTCCTTCACGCCTGAAAGCTGCAGGATGAAATCGCGGCTGCGCTGCTGCATCTCAGAGAGATTGCGCGTCTGCTTCTCGATGAGAGAACGGTTGAGGAACACCTCGTTGCCCATCACAGCCTCCACCCACTGACCTTGACCGTAGACAGCGACAAGATACATATTGAGAAGCATGGAGGCACGAGTGATGTTGAATGTGCCCGTAGGAATGCGGTAGCGGGCAAGATCCTGCGGCGTCTCACTCTCCGTCACACCAGTACCGGTGACAACGAAGAGAGCTCTTCCCTGCCCGATTTTCTTCTCCACAGCGTCCATGAATGTGGCTAAATCGTGGTCGAGACGCACATAGGTGTCGAGCATCTCTGAGGAGAAATCCTGAGTGCTCTGATGGTCGAAACTCCTTGCGTAGAGTCCCAGCGAGAGGATATCGGTGGCAACATCCATACCGAGCCCCGTGTTCTGCAACAGATAGAGGGCAAAAGCTATCGTCTCCTCGCCCACCAGACCGCTCGTCTTGAATTCGCGGAAGCGACGGTCGCCGTTGAATTTGTGCTGGAAGCTACCCATACCTGCAGCCTTTGCTGCACGTGAACCGTCGAAGGGTTTCCATGAGAGCGAACCGATGCGGTTCTTCAGACCGCTGTGATTGTCGTAGGTCACAGCCCACTGGGGGAAAGCTCCGTAGTAGGATGTGGAGCACCACTGACCCGTGAGGTCGTTAATCCAGAAAGCTCCGTTGGCAGCATGACCAGCCATAAGAACGGATGTCTCACGGTCGGGAGCTATGCTGTAGACGAGACCTCGTCCTGCGGAAGCCACCTTCAGTTCGTCTCCGATGGTACTCACCAGCAGTTTGTCGGGAGAGACGTTCTCCTGAGTGAGATGTCCCTTATATTTGCTGTCTTCTACGCTGTATACGGGACGCAGAGTCTTGCGATCGAGCCAGCGCTCAGACACAATGCCGTTGTCGTAGGGACTTGCACCTGTGGAATAGCAGGCTGCGGCACTCGCCTTGTCGGGAATACCGTATGGATATTCCACCTGCGAGAACTTCATACCCTCGCTCTCCAGACGCTTGAAACCTCTCTCCCCGAAATACGGAGCATATGCCTGAAGATAATCTGTGCGAAGACCGTCAACGAGTATGTTCACCACAAGACGGGGTGCATCAATACGCTGGGCACTCGCAGAAAGTGCAAGGCACGCAGCACTGACGGCAATCAATGAAAGAGTCTTATTATTCATCACGTCGATAAGCAAGGAAATAACTTACTGGGCGCGTCATCAGACCGAGAGCAACGGGAAAGACTCCCGCAGCATAGTCCTGAGGCACCCAGGGAATAAACAGTATGAAGAAAAACAACCAAGCGAAATTAAAACCGTGCCACAACGTGCGTCTGTCCTTGCGGGCAGCGGGAATGACGAAATACATCCCGATGAGCGGCAGCGGATTGAAAAGCCATATCTGGAAATTGCTGTCGAGCGTGGGATGCTTGGAGAAGAGGAACAGGAAGCACAGCAACAAGCCGACAACGCCCTGCAACGTCATCAATAGAGCATCCACAGGCCAGAACTGGCAGGCGAAGAAACTCTCCAGCGCCAGAATGAACAACATGAGAGCAAAGAAAATCACAGAACATTGGAGAGGAGTGAGAGGAAAACCGGGATTGTTAATTTGCGTCCCTTTTTCCAAATTCTTCTCTTCAAAGAGCACAAGCGGACGTGTGTCGCTCCTGTCGCTGCGTATCACAGCTCCCGCGAAGGCACTGTAGAGGTAGTCGGGAAGGAAGAGCATAGCACGGGGAGAGAGAGCAGTGTCCGACTTGCAACCGAGAAGCAAATCCTGCCCCACTTCGCACCATTTGGAATTCGCCGTATAGTGGTGTATCATCTCACGATAGGTCTCGCGACGATGGTACATCAGATGGTTATGCGGCTCCGGATAAACAATTTCTCCATCTACAGCCTCTTCTACGATATCACGCACCTTGGTGGTGCAGTTGTTGCGATAGAAATCGTAGCGATACACCATATTTTCCGGTTTGCAGTTCTCTTCAAGCAGAGCCACAAGTCGGGCGCTCTCCTGCGGTGTGAAATTCAGTCGCTGGGATATGATACCCGAACCGCGTTTCACATATTCATCGCGGAAAAGATTGTAACGGAACGGCATCACCAGATAGTCACATTCTCCAAGAATGAAGTGCCACGTGAACGCAGGACGGTTGAAATCGAACACGCCGTAGTTGTAGACAAGATCCGCCCCCGTCTTGTGCTTTACACGGAGCGCCGTATGTCCGTACAATTCATAACTCTTGGTTCCGGGCGAGCACGTGAGAAGACTCACCTCAACAGGCGAATCGCTCGAAAGCGCCAAAAAACCGAAAGTTTGGGCTATTATGAGTAGTGATAATACAAATATTCGCTTCATTTCGGGCGCAAAGTTAAGAAAAAAAGTTGAAATAAAAGGAAAAATTTGGGGGATTAGCAGAAAAATTGTACCTTTGCACGCGATTATGACATTTCAGAAACTAAATCTGTGCCTTTTGGCATTGTTTTTTTGCGCTTTGGGAGCATCGGCTCAGAGCAGCGGAACATATTCCACATATTCACGTTTCGGCATCGGACTTGTAAACGACGGTGTGACGGGATTCAACAGAGGTATGGGAGGCGTCGGTATTGCGCTGCATTCCTCTAACAGAATCAACACACTCAACCCCGCTTCCTACTCCACCCTCGATTCCCTCTCAATGATATTCGACGTGGGAGCATCGTTCTCCTTCGGACGGCAGTCGCAGGGCAATAGCAGCGTGAGCACAAGAAGCGCCACATTCGAATATGCTGTGATGGCATTCCGCATGAAACCGGGACTGGGTATCAGTCTAGGAGTTGTGCCTTACACCACCATACAGTATAATTTCAAGCACACCTCGCCCGTAGGATGGGACGATATGTCTGAGTCGGAAATCAAAAACCAACAGACATTCAGCGGCGACGGAGGAACACATCGTGCCTACGTCGGTGTGGGTTGGCAGCCGTTCCGCAAGATGAAGAATCCCCTGCGACTGCTGTCTATAGGCACCAACGTCAGCATCATCTGGGGCACATACGACCACGGAATGATACAGTCGTTCACACTAAACGGCGCAGAATCAGGAGCCTATAGTGCCATGCTTCAGGACCAGTCGTCAAAGGTGCTTACCTATAAGATAGATTTAGGTATGCAGCTGCCTATTGTGCTCAACAACCGCAATCTGCTGCGAACGGGCTTCATTGCCGGACTCGGTCACAATGTGGGCAGCGAATCCACACTCGCAAGATGGACATCTTTGGGCGATACCACCAAAGTGAGCATCGACAACGCCGTTGATATCCCCTACACCTTCGGAGGCGGTGTGACGTGGGAAAACAAAGGTATGATATCAGTATCGGCAGACTACCGTTTTGAGAAATGGGGAGACTGCCGCATTCCTGTTGCATACACCAATGACAACGGCAAACTCATGTACGAGGCGCGCAAGGGATACTACACGAACCGTCATCGAATGAATATTGGCGCAGAGTTTTTCCCCGCTGTACTCAATCGCGGCCACAATGCCACATATCTGGAGCGATGCAGATACCGACTGGGCGCATTCTATTCCTCGCCGTATATGAAGGTGACATACGACAACACCGGCACACTAAACGACGGTCCCTGCGAATACGGCGTCACAGCAGGTGTGGGATTGCCCATAACGAACAGAATCAACAACCGTTCCGTATTGAACGTGGCGTTCGAATGGCTTCGCCGACAACCCTCAAACAAGAATCTCATCACAGAGAACTATTTCATGCTACACGTGGGCCTGTCGTTCAACGAACGCTGGTTCATGAAATATAAGATTGAGTGAAACAGGTTCCACTTTTGCTGTTATTCCTATGCCTGACCTGCCAGTTCATCTCGTGTGAGGAGGCAGAAGAGCATGTTGCAGAAGCTGTGAACGAAAAAGACTCCCTACCCTTCATGCATGCCATCGGTGTGAGCACTCTGATATCCGACAGCGGAGTGATACGCTACCATCTTGTGGCTGAGGAATGGGATATATTTAATCATGCCGAACGTCCTGCCACATGGAAATTCTACAAGGGAATGTTCATGGAGCGCTTCGACACAGCCTTCCACATAGACCTATACGTGCAGGCAGATACTGCATATCTTCACGACCAGAGAACATGGGAACTGCGAGGACGGGTGAAAGTGCGCAACACGGAAAATACACGATTCTTCACCGAAGAACTCTTTTGGGATATGGACCGCCACGAGATGTGGAACCACATGGATATGAAAATCGTGACACCCGACCGCACACTTCGCGGGACGGATTTCCGTTCTAACGAAACTATGACCAAATACTCTGTGTCGAACTCCGTCGGAGACTTCCCGACAGAAGACATTGAAAACGATACCGTCACGCCAAACCGACAAACCTCCGTGCAATGATAATAAGTATCTCTATCGTCCTGTTGTTCAGCGCATTCTTCTCCGGACTCGAAATAGCTTTCGTCTCCTCCAACAAAATGCTCATGGAGATGGAACGCGAGCACAGAAGTATGACAACACGCATACTGGACAGATTCTACCGTCACCAGAACAACTTCATCACCACGTTGCTCGTAGGAAACAACATAGCACTTGTCGTCTACGGCATACTGATGGCGGAACTCATCGGCAGCAATCCTCTTGTGAATACTCTGATAGCAACTGTCATTGTGCTGTTCTTTGGAGAGTTTTTGCCGAAGACGCTCTTCAAAATAAATCCCAATGGTGCGATGCATCTGTGCGCAATCCCCGCCCTTGTATTCTATTTCATTCTGTGGCCGATAAGCAAACTGACCAGTGGACTTGCAAAACTGCTGCTCAGAATCTTCGGTCTGAAGGTGAACAACGCGGAACGTAAGAACTTCACCAAGGTGGATCTAGATCATCTCATCCAAAGCAACATTGATGCGCAGGATGACGAAGAGATGGTGGAAGACGAAGTCATCATGTTCCAGAATGCCTTGGACTTCAGCGCAGTAAGGGTGAGAGACTGCGTGGTGCCCCGCACGGAAATCATAGCAGCTCCGCTGGATGCCAGTTTCTCGCAGGTGTTGACGCTTTTCATCGACAACGGTATTTCCAAACTTATTATCTATAAGGAAGACATCGACGATATCGTGGGATATCTGCATTCCTCAGAGATGTTTCGACTGAAGGGCACAGACGACTGGACAAAACACATCCGCCATCTGCCAATTATTCCGGAAACGATGCCTGCACAAAAGCTTCTCTCCACCTTCATCAGTCAAAAGAAGACAATGGCAGTCGTTGTAGATGAATTCGGAGGCACCAGCGGTATTGTGTCTCTGGAGGATCTTGTGGAAGAAATATTTGGCGATATTCAGGATGAACACGATACGGAAAACTATACGGCAAAAGACCTCGGAAACGGCGAGTATTTGCTGTCGGGCAGACTGGAAATAGAGAAGGCCAACGAACTCTTCTCGCTCGATTTGCCAGAAAGCGATGAGTACCAGACTGTGGGCGGTTTCATTTTGGCTGTATATCAAAGCTTCCCGAAATTGAATGAAATCATCACATATAAGCATTTTGAGTTTAAAATTATAGAGACCACTAATACGCAAATCAAACTTGTTCGTCTTAAAATCACACAATAAACAAAAAAACTAAGCGAAAACGGGCATATAAGTCAACTTTTTTTCTTATTTTTGCGTCCGAATTTGCGCGTATAGCATACATTATTATTGCAAGAAAACAAAAAAACATAAATTATGGCCGCATTAAATTCAGTTAGAAAGCACGGCAAGTTTCTCGTGATTATCGTAGCGCTTGCTTTGTTCGCTTTCATTGCAGAAGAGTTTGTCCGCTCTCTCGGATACACCCAGAATGAAAGACACCAGCGCGTGGGTCAGATCAACGGGGAAAACATCAGCATCCAGGACTACAACAAACTGGTGGACGAATACACTGATGTCATCAAGTTCACTCAGGGTGTCAACAATCTCACCGACTATCAGGCTACGATGGTACGTGACCAAGCTTGGCAGTCGTTCGTACAGCAGCAACTCATCCAGCACGAGTGCGAAGCTCTCGGTCTGTGCGTTACGGACAGTGAACTCGAGCGCTATATCCAGTCTGGAGAGAGTTCCCTGCTTGCAGGCACTCCTTTCCGCACGGAAGACGGTAAGTTCGACTACTCTTCCCTGCAGCGTTTCAAGGAGCAGTACGACCAGGTGATGGAGGACGCAGAAGTGCCCGCAGACACTAAGGAGTACTACGCAAACTTCATGACATACTGGAAGTTTATGGAGAAGCAGCTTCGTCAGGAATTGCTAGCAAACAAGTTCCAGTCCATCCTGACAGCTTCCATGATTTCAAACCCCGTTGCTGCAAAGCAGAACTTCGAGGGTCGCACGACAGAAAACGACATCCTGCTCTGCGCTGTGCCCTATACAAGCATCAAAGATGCTGACATCGAGGTGAGCGACAAGGAACTCAAGGCAAAGTATGAGGAGATGAAGGAGCTCTTCAAAAACACTCAGGAATTGCGCGACATCAAGTATATCGATGTAGAGGTTGTTGCAAGCAAGGCTGACGAGGCTGCAATCAATCAGGAGATGAACGGATATGCTGCAGCTCTTCAGGAAGGCGCAGAGCCTGCAAAGGTTGTACGCGAGGCCGGTTCACTGGTTGCATACAGTGTATTGCCTATCGGCACAAAAGCTCTTCCCCGCGACATCGCGCAGCAGATTGACAGCATGTCTATCGGTGAGCAGAAGGGGCCCTATTACTATGCAGGCGATAACACTATGAATATCGTACGCCTTATTTCCCACACCGTTGTGCCCGACAGCGTACAGTTCCGCCAGCTCTCCATTCCCGGCAAGTCTATGGAGGATATCCAGCAGCGTGCCGACAGCGTTCTCGCTGTGCTCCGCTCCGGAGTTGCAATCGACAGCGTAGCCAAGAACCTCGGACAGAATGTTACACCTGTTTGGATTACAAGTGCACAGTACGACGGTCAGACTATGGATGAGACAAACCGTCTCTTCATCCAGAAGCTGACATCCATGAATGCAGGTACTACAGAGAAGTTCGAAATGGCCGGTCAGGGTGTTGCCATCCTCAATGTGACAGACCGTCGCAACTTCATCGACAAGTATAATGTAGCTGTTGTCAAGGTGCCCGTAGACTTCTCTAAGGAAACATACAGCGCTGCCTACAACAAGTTCTCCAGCTTCATCGCAGGTAAGAATGTTGCAGACCTCGAAGCTGAGGCACAGGCTGCCGGTTATACGGTACAGAGCCGCCAGGCGATTTCTTCTGCCGAACATAATGTAGCAAACGTTTCTTCCACACGCGAGGCTATGCGTTGGATATTCAACGATGACACAGAGGTAGGCGATGTTTCTCCCCTCTACGAGTGCGGCGACAACGACCATCTTCTGGTTGTCATTCTCGACGGCATCCACAAGAAGGGTTATCTGTCTTGGGATGACGAGGAGATTAAGAACTTCCTGAAGATGCAGGTGGTTCAGGACAAGAAGGCTGCAATGCTTCAAGAGAAGATGAACGGCATGACAACCGTCAAGGAAGCTAAGACTATCAGCGAAGCTTTCACCGACACTATGCGCCACATCAGCTTCTCCGGTATGACGTACGTACCTCATATAGGTGCTATGGAGCCCGCTATTGCAGGTGCTGTAAGCACAATGAAGCAGGGAGACACCAAGATGGGCATCAGAGGAAACGGTGGTGTTTACGCTCTGCAGATTCTCTCCCAGAACAAGCAGAACGACGTGAAATACGACCAGAAGGCAGAAGAGCAGAGTCTTACACAGATGTTGATGCGCTCGCTGCAGAGTCTGTCTCAGGACCTCTATCTCAAGGCAGATGTACAGGACAACAGATACCTCTTCTATTAAAGAGCCTCTCTGGAATGCGAATTATTGTAGAGCATGGAGTGCCAACTTCATGCTCTACTTCTCTTTTATGGTGCTTACGCCATTGCTGCCGCTGTATCTCAGCGACGCATTTCATGCGGACAAGGACACCATCGGTCTGGTGCTTTCCGGCTATGCCGTCACAGCCCTGCTCATCCGTCCCTTTTCAGGATATTTTGTCGACTCATTTCCTCGCAAGGTAGTACTCCTCTTTTTCTACGGACTCTTCGCTCTCCTCTTTGGAGGATATCTTGTAGCATCCAGTCTGTTGCTTTTTGCCATCGTGCGTACTGTTCACGGAGCACCTATGGGAGCAGCCACCGTAGCCAACAGCACCGTTGCAATAGACGTACTGCACTCTTCCCGACGCGCTGAGGGTATCGGCTACTACGGTTTGTCCAACAATCTTGCTACCGCCATTGCCCCTACTGTCGGCATATTCCTCTGGCATTGGACCGGCAGCTATGATGCCATCTTCATCGTTGCTCTTGTTTCCGGTCTTATCGGTTGGATAATAAATGCTACGCTGAGTGTTCGCACACGTGCTCCGCAGCAACGTCCAAAGCTCTCCTTCGACAGAATGTTTCTCTTTGCAGGATGGCCGGAAGGAATCTCTATGGCATGTTTCTCATACAGCTACGGTGTGGTGTCCACCTACGTAGCCATCTATGCAAAGGAAGCTCTCGGAATGGAGGCCGGCACAGGATTGTTTTTTACGATCCTCTGTATTGGTCTTATGCTGAGCCGCCTGATTGGTGCACGCTCTCTGCGACAAGGTGCAGTCGTGAAAAACGCCACTCACGGAGTTATTGTATCCCTTATCGGTTATCTTCTTTTTGCTTCCGTCCATCAGTCATGGGCGATGTATCTCTCGGCACTTATTATAGGCTTGGGCAATGGCCATATGTTTCCGGCTTTCCAGACAATGTTCATCAATCTGGCATCCAATGCACAGAGAGGTACGGCAAACGGCACTCTGCTCACATCGTGGGATGTAGGTATGGGACTTGGAATCACACTCGGTGGCCTTTTATCAGAAAGTACAGGATATGGCGGTGCCTTCTGGAGTGCGTGGATACTGAATCTCGCGGGTGTAGTATTCTTCTTTATATACGTGCGCGGGCATTACCTCCGACACCGTATACAATAATCAAAGGAAACGGCTCGTGTAGCCGATTTTCTTCTTTTTCATCTGTTCTGGCGTACCGGCAAACAGCATCCTGCCGCCTTCACGACCTCCCTCCGGTCCCATCTCAATAAGCCAGTCACACGCGCGTATCACATCAAGATTGTGTTCAATCACAATCACAGTATTACCCTTATCCACCAAGCGGTTCAATACATCGAGAAGAACACGTATATCCTCAAAATGCAGTCCTGTGGTAGGTTCGTCCAGGATATAAAGCGTACGACCGGTATCTTTCTTTGATAGTTCCGTCGCAAGTTTCACTCGCTGACTTTCTCCTCCTGAGAGCGTTGTGGAAGACTGTCCCAGTTTGATATATCCTAGACCCACATCCTGCAATGTCTTTATGCGACGCAGGATATCCGGCACGTGCTCGAAGAACTCCACAGCCTGATTTATTGTCATATCCAGCACATCCGCAATACTCTTACCCTTGAAGCGCACCTCCAGCGTCTCGCGGTTATAGCGTTTGCCCATACATTCCTCGCAAGGCACCATCACGTCAGGCAGGAAGTTCATTTCAATACTGCGGTAGCCGTTTCCGCCACACACCTCGCAACGTCCGCCTTTCACGTTGAATGAGAAGCGTCCGGGCTTGTATCCTCTGATTTTTGCATCCGGCAGATTGACATACAGACTTCTGATGTCGGAAAAAACACCCGTATATGTAGCAGGATTGCTTCTGGGCGTGCGTCCGATAGGACTCTGGTCCACGCACACCACCTTGTCGATATTCTCAATGCCCTCTATTGATTCGTATGGCAGAGGTTCTCTCAAAGAGCGATATAATTTCTGTGAAAGTATGGGGTGCAAAGTCTCATTCACCAGAGTACTCTTACCGCTTCCCGACACACCCGTCACACCGATGAGGCATCCAAGCGGAAAGGCCACATCAACGCTCTTAAGGTTATTTCCCGTTGCGCCTTTGACAACCAATTGCTTTTCGTTGCCAGGTCTGCGCTTCTTGGGAACAGGTATTTTCTCCACACCGGCAAGATAACGCGATGTCAGCGTATCTGTCTTCAGCATGTCTTCGTAGGTACCCTGGAACACCACCTCACCGCCTTTTCTTCCTGCTCTCGGACCTATATCCACTATCCAGTCAGCATTCTGCATCATCTCCTCGTCGTGCTCCACCACGATAACGGTGTTACCCATATCACGCAGTTTCTTCAGAGAAGCGATGAGACGCTCGTTGTCGCGCTGGTGCAGACCGATTGACGGTTCATCAAGGATATACAAAACGTTAACAAGCCCCGAACCTATCTGTGTAGCAAGTCGGATACGCTGACTCTCACCGCCTGAGAGCGAAGCGCTGCTGCGGGAAAGCGACAGATAGCTCAGTCCCACGTCCAGCAGGAAACCCAGTCGTGTGCGTATCTCTTTGAGTATCTCGGGAGCAATGCGTTTCTGGTGCTCTGTGAGCTGTGTGTCCAGACTGTCAAGCCATTCGTTCAGTTCCTCCAAATCCATTGCAGACACCTGAGCTATATTCTTGCCTGCTATCAGATAGTGCAGCGATTCCTTGCACAGTCTCTGTCCTCCGCATTCCGGGCACACCACGCGACGCAGTTTTCCGTCCTCGTCGTCCACATCGTCCTCGCTGTAGTCTCCCACTTCCTGTCCCCTACGGTTCACCACCACATATCCCAGACCCTTGCAATGCGGGCAAGCTCCCTGCGGCGAGTTGAAAGAGAAATCGTGGGGAGCAGGATCTCTGTATGAAATACCGCTTGTGGGGCACATCAGTCGCTTGGAATAATGGTGCACTTCGCCTGTTTCCGCATCACACACCATCATCACGCCGCCACCTTCCTTCATCGCCGTTGTGATGCTTCTCAGTAAGCGCTCGTGGTCCACATCTCCCTCCTCGTCAACGGCTGACAGGGGACGCATCTTCACGCGGTCTATTACAGCCTCCACATCATGGTTCCTGTATCTGTCCACCTTCATTCCGGGCACCAGTTCCTCTATCTCACCGTCCACACGGGCATACAGATATCCCTTGCGTCGCAGGCTTTCGAAGAGTTCCCGATAATGTCCTTTGCGGTTCTTCACCAGCGGAGCCAGGATATAAAGCTTACGGTCTGCATACTTTGTCTGTATCAGTCCCATTATCTGCTCCTCCGTGTAGTGCACCATCTTTTCGCCCGTGACATACGAATATGCCTCTCCTGCCCTTGCATACAGCAAACGGAAGAAGTCGTATATCTCCGTAGTGGTTCCCACTGTGGAACGCGGATTCTTGTTCGTCGTCTTCTGCTCGATACTGATTACGGGCGACAGTCCGGATATTTTGTCCACATCCGGTCTTGTCAGATTTCCCAGGAAGTTGCGTGCATATGCGGAAAACGTCTCTATGTAGCGTCTCTGTCCTTCTGCGTATATGGTATCGAAGGCGAGCGACGACTTGCCGCTACCCGAGAGACCTGTTATCACGGTCAACGCCCTCCTCGGGATTTTCACGTCCACATTCTTCAGGTTGTGGACACGAGCACCCTCCACGATAATATATTCCTGCTCCATCTTCACGGATTACCTGCAGAGTTCTCGTTATTTTCGTTATATCCTGTCAGAACGTTTATTGCCTTCTTGATATTATACTCCACTCCGTCGGACCCTTTGGCTTTCACACGAAGGAAATACACTCCGTCCTTCACTGTCTTGCCTCCGTAGGTACCGTCCCATCCTGCCTCGTATGTGTAGCAGTCGTTCCATGAATACAGCTTCTGTCCCCATCGGTTGAACACCACAGCCTCAAACTGCACAATGCCCCTTGGGCCGTTGTCTCCGCTTGATGTTGTGGGAGCAGTTCCCTTGGCCTGCAGATAATCGTTGGTGCCGTCGCCGTTGGGTGAAAAGGCGTTGGGGAATTCCAGACGACTCTCCGTTATCGTCACAGTGAAGGTATTTCCCCCACCCCCGTAATCGTCCGGCCAGTTGTATACGACCCCGTCCTTCACAAACGTGGCGTTCAGTATGATGGTGTACGTACCGCTGTCCATGAAGGTGAACATCAGGTTCTCGTCATCGCGCATCAGATACTCCACTTTGTCCTTCAGCACCACCCATCCGTACCTGCACAAGACACCCTCCGTGTTCTTTGCGTTCGAGAAGAACACTGCGTTCAGGGGTGCGTTTTGGGGCTCCACTTCCTCGTCCGGTTGCTTCACGAAGGGGTCTTCCCTCTCCGGCATATACTGCACAAAGGGCTCCAGTATCGGGTCGTCGGCAGCACCCCGCGCCGTAAGCGTGAGGAGCGAAAGAAAGAGCACCGTAATATATGTTCTTACACTTTTCACAACCACAAAAGTATAAAAAAAATATCAGATAGTAAAAAAATCAACGCACACTGTCCCCGAAGCCCGAACTTTTTTGTACTTTTGTACTTGTGAAACGCATTTTATGCCTTCTTCCCCTGCTTGTTTTGGCTCTTACGGTGAGAGCACAGGTGGGTGAATACCGCAGGGACCTTGCCGTAGGTTTCGGTGGAGGATATGTTCTTAATAAGGTATCCTTCAATCCCACCATCAATCAGAGCTATCACGGAGGACTGACGTTCGGTGCCACAGTACGCTATACGTGCGAGAAATACTACAGTCTCATCTGTGCCATTCAGGCCGAACTCAATTTCACGCAGTTCGGTTGGAAGGAGAAAATCGAAACCTCCACCGACACCTATTCCCGCACGGTGAACTACTTCCAGCTTCCCGTTTTTGCGCGCATAGGTTTCGGACGCGAGCGTAAGGGTGTTCAGGGCTACCTCGTCCTCGGTCCCCAGATTGCCTTCTACGTCAGCGATTCCGACGAGAAAGGCGGTGAATGGTCTGCCGAAACTCTCTCCAAGCGCCCCAACAACGTGATTGAGCAGTACTTCCTGCCCATCCAGAAGAAATTCGAATACGGTATCTGTGGCGGTTTAGGCATCGAAGTGAGCAACCCCAAGGTGGGTCATTTCCAACTTGAGGGACGCTACTACTTCGGTCTGTCTTCCATTTTCAACGACTCCAAGGCCGACCGCTTCACACGCTCTGCCAACGGAGCCATCATTGCGAAGGTGACGTGGCTCTACGACGTCATCCGCACGAAGAATCCCAAAATCCGCTAACGCAGGCGGTCGAGACTCCTCACCAGCAGTTCGTCCTTCAATATGAGGCGGAACGACTGGTAGTTGAGCACCAGACAGCAGAAAGGCAGCGCAGCCGGTACGCACACATTCATGAACATACCGCTGTCTCCCGTTTCCTTTGTCAGTTGCCAGTAAGCATATCCGTACAGCGCATACCAGGCCACCAGCAGTATGATGGTGAATGTCATCACCCTCATCTGCAGCGCACGCTTACGGAAAAGAAAGATGTCGCCCAGCGTGAGAACGCTCACCATCGCCAACACGATGCCGAGCGGCAGATAGCTCCATCCCGTCAGATCCTGCGTAAATCCTGCTGTCACCGTGAGCCTTGCCAGCGGACAGAAGAACGACACACAGCCTGCGATGATGGCAGAGCAGAACATCAAAAGGCTCTGAAGACGCTGTATCATCAGTACTGCTCCTCTTCTTCTTCCTGTTCTTTTCCGTCACGGAAAAAGATACGGCCTTCCTCAAACTCCTTCGTTGCTATCAGCGTGGGCTTCGGCAAGCGCTCGTAGTAGCGGCTGATTTCAATCTGCTCGCGGTTCTCGAACACCTCGTCAATGGCATTGTCCGATGAGGAGGAGAATTCCTGCAGCTTTGCCGAGAGTTCCTGCTTGAGATCTGCACTGATTTGGTTTGCACGCTTTGCGATGATAACCACACTTTCGTAGATATTGCCTGTGTCTTCGCAGAGTTCCATCACATCACGGGTCACCGTGTTCATCGGAGCGTTAGTCTTCTTGTAATCCATAGTTTGAAGATATGTTTTTGTTGTTTATTTTTCAGTCTGTACTTTTCTTGATGTCAAAATTCTTCTTCGCCACCATCTTCTCGGCGTGCTCATGCATCTTCACCGCCTCCGCCATATACTGGCTTTCGGGATAATCGCCTACGAACGAATAGAATTCATCTATCGCATCGCGGAATCGCTGTTCTTTCTTTTCTTCCACGCTCTTCATCGCCAGATGATATTTCGAGCGGAGTATGAGTATTGCGAACTTCTCCCTCATCTCGTTCGATGCATAGGGAAAGTCCCTCAGTGCGTTCTGGGATGTCACCACGCACGCCTCGTAGTTCGAACCGCCCGAAGTGCAGTTGCCGATATACGTACCCAGGTCGTAGTAGAGCTTCGCACTCATGTATTCCTTCTCTATCAGCCTGTCCTGCAGAGCGTATATCATCTGGTGCGTCTCGTTCTTGATACGTGTGTAGGGATAGTAGTCCAGGAACTGCTGGAACTCATGTATCGCCTGATACGTGTTCGACTGATCCAGCCTCGGGTCGGGCGCTTTCTTGTAGAGCGAATACCCTGCATAGTAACGGGCATACTCCACATACTGACCCTTCGGATAGCTCTGATAGTATTTCCGGAAATACTGCGAGGCATTCTCGTAGTCGCGGCACAGGAACGAACTCATCGCCAGCATATACAGGCTCTCCTCTCCGTTGAGGGTACCCTTCATCACAGCCAGCAGTTCACCGAACATCAGCGATGCCTTGACGTATTTGCCCTCGAAGAAGTATTGCTTAGCCACCTCGTACTTGTATTCGTAGTCGTTGGATTTCTCCAACGCATTGAATCGCTTGCAACTCGTCATAGCAAGCAGAGCCAGCATCAATATGAGTATATTTTTCGCCATTCAGCGCGCAAAGGTACAACAATTTTCTCACACGCACGCCATGCCGGCCCACTTTTTTGTTCCTATTCACGTTTTTTAGCAAAAAAGAAACGTTCCTCATGCTTCAAAGAAGCAAAAAAACACTACCTTTGCACCTTGATGGACTTCAAACTCACCTCTGCATACAGCCCAACGGGCGACCAGCCCGACGCCATCCGCCAACTCACTGAGGGTCTGCGGGAAGGACTTCCTGCCCAGACGCTGCTGGGTGTGACGGGCAGCGGCAAGACGTTCACGATGGCAAATGTCATCAGCAATTTCGGTCGCCCCACCCTCATTCTATCCCACAACAAGACCCTCGCGGCACAGCTCTACGGTGAGATGAAGCAGTTCTTCCCCGACCACGCGGTGGAATACTATGTCTCCTACTACGACTACTACCAACCCGAGGCATACATCCCCTCCACCGACACCTATATCGAGAAAGACCTCGCCATCAACGAGGAAATCGACCGCCTCCGCCTTTCCGCCACAAGTGCCCTGCTTTCCGGTCGCAACGATGTCATCGTGGTGTCGTCGGTGAGCTGCATCTACGGTATGGGCAATCCCGCCGCCTTCTACGAGAATGTCATAGACCTGACCGTGGGACAGACCATCAGCCACAACGCCCTCCTGCGCCGTCTGCTCAATTCGCTCTACGTGCGCAACGACATCACTCCCACGAGAGGTTCCGTGCGTGTCAAGGGCGACACCGTCGACATCTTCCTTGCCTACAGCGAGCGCATCCTCCGCATTTCCTTCTGGGGCGACGAGATAGAGAAAATCGAGGAACTCGACAGCGAGACGCTCGACAGCGTTGCATCCTTCCCCGACTACCGCATCTATCCTGCAAATCTATTTATTACATCGCCTGATAAACAGGAAGCTGCGATAAATCTCATAAAGGAAGACTTGAAGGACCAGGTGGCCTACTTCCAGAGCATCGGAAAGGAGTTCGAGGCGCAGCGTCTGGAGGAGCGTGTCAACTACGACATAGAGATGATACGCGAGCTGGGACATTGCTCCGGAATCGAAAACTACAGCCGCTATTTCGACGGTCGCGCTCCCGGCACCCGCCCCTACTGTCTGCTCGATTTCTTCCCCAAGGACTTCCTTCTCATCATAGACGAGAGCCATGTCTCCGTGCCCCAGATACGTGCCATGTACGGCGGCGACCAGGCACGCAAGACCAACCTCGTGGACTACGGTTTCCGCCTTCCTGCCGCGAAGGACAACCGTCCCCTCACCTTCGAGGAGTTCGAGTCGCTCACCCCGCAGACGATATATGTCTCCGCCACTCCGGCCGACTACGAACTGGAGCGCTCCGAGGGTGTCGTTGCCGAACAGGTGATACGCCCCACCGGTCTGCTCGATCCCCCTATCGAGGTGCGTCCTTCCCTGCATCAGGTGGACGACCTCATGGAGGAAATCACGCTGCGCACGGAACGCGGCGAGCGCACCCTCGTCACCACCCTGACGAAACGCATGGCGGAGGAACTCACCGAGTATCTCCTGCGCTACGATGTCAAGGCCACATATATCCATTCCGAGGTGGACACCCTGGAGCGCGTGCAGATACTTGACAATCTGCGCAAAGGCGTCATCGATGTTCTCGTGGGCGTCAACCTTCTGCGCGAGGGTCTCGACCTTCCCGAGGTGTCGCTCGTAGCCATTTTGGATGCCGACAAGGAGGGCTTCCTCCGCTCCCATCGTTCCCTCACACAGACCGTCGGACGCGCTGCGCGCAATGTCAACGGACTTGCCATCATGTATGCCGATACTATTACGGAATCGATGCGCCTCACCATCGATGAGACCAACCGTCGCCGCGAGAAGCAGATGAGATACAACAGCGAGCACGGCATCACACCTCGTCAGATACGCAAGAGCACCACGATGACCGACCTTCTCGCCCTGCAGCGTGCTACGGGTGAGAAGCGTGCCTATATCGAACCCGAACCCCTTCCCGTTGCACAGGCTGCCGAGACGCAGGAACAACTGCAGCTCACACCCGAGCAGCGTCGCAAGGCTATCGAACGCCTGCGTAAAGAGATGCAGGCTGCCGCCAAGAAACTGGACTTCATCCTGGCAGCCCGTCTGCGCGACGAGATGCTCGCCCTGATGGCTCTCGACGAGGAAGACACATCAAAGCAATAACGACTTACACACATATCTATGAAAAAGATTATCAACCCGTTTGTAAATATCGAGGGCTACTGCTGCCCGGGCTGCTGTCCCACCAACGAGCGCGGTCTGCGCCTTGAATTTTTCGAGGACGGCGACGACATCGTCAGCTATTGGACTCCCGACCCCAATCTGCAGAGCTGGCGCAACACGCTGCACGGCGGCATCCATTGTATGATGCTCGACGAGGTGGCCGGCTGGGTTGTCTTCCACAAGCTGCAGACGGTGGCTGTCACAAGCCGCATGGACATCCGGTATCTCAAGCCCATCACCATCGACGGCGGTGTTGTCGAGATGCGTGCGAGGATTACGAAGCAGGTGCGCCAGGTGTCGTATATCGATGCCGAACTGATTCAGGGCGGCGAGGTGTGTTCCAAGGCTCAGGTGATATACTTCTGCCATTCCCGCGAGCGCTCTCTTGCTGAATACAATTTCAGCGGCTGCGAAACGGAAGAATAGAGGTTAAAGGTTAAAGGTTAGAGGTGGATAAATTCGAGGACATACTGCATAGAGACCTGCATCAATATCTGTTGGGCATGAAGGCGGTTGATGAGTTGCTCCCGCAGTGCCCGGATGTGGAGGACAAATGGGAGGAGATTGCACGGGCGTATATTCCGGACGGCATACGTGAGTTCAGGGACTATCCTTCGGCCTCGCTCGGCTGGATGATGTATATCGGCATGGCTTTGGCCAAGATGTGGGATGATGATTGGGACGCCTGTTCGGGGAAGGACGACCTCTACACCGACATGAGAGACCGTCGCGGCTACGACTCCATGGATGAGTATATCCGCGAGGAGGTGTTGGAGTTACAGGGAGCGGAATATGCTGATGTGGAGAAGGTTACGGGCGAATGTGCCTCTCGTGTTTACAATGCTCTCTTGCGTCAGGGCATCGAACCCGGCACGAAAGAGGCTTTCGACGCTTACGTAGCTTGTTTGCACCAGCTTTACCTCTTCGGCGTCGCCCTGCAGCTGAAACGCATGGGTTATCACATGACAAAAGAAAACTGCCTCTAAACTCTAAACCTTTGACTCTGTCCGTTCACGATGCGTTTATCATGCTCTCAGAGCTGCTGCAGAGCCGCTGCAGAGCCCCTAAATTATAAGACTTAGCAGGAATCAGGGTTAAGCTAAAAAGCATTCAACTCAAATCCGTGATAAGTTCAAAATATGTCAACACTTTCAGTATGAATGTCCACTCGTTTAGAAAACCTTATGAAAAATCTCGCTTATAATCAATAACTTATTTTTTTCTCAACGGACATTGCGGACATTGCGGACATTGCGGACATGCATAAATTAGTGTCCTCATTCTTGCGTTTCACGCCTTAATTTCTTGTACATATAGGAATTCTTCCACCTGTCAATCTCCCAAGCACGATTAACCGCTTGTGGATGGGAATAGAATGCCATGCGGCAATTCTGTTGTATCTTGTTCCAAAGTGAATGATTCTCATGGCCATGATACTCTTTCGCTTGACGTACCAGTTGATAAGGGTCACATCCAATATCAGATAAACCACATGCTATTTTCATTGTCATGCGCTGAAACGTTTCCTCCCCCATTGTGGCTGCAGCACATCTGTCAGCAGAGAGCTCGCTTCGACGTGACCAATACTGAAGTGCCAGATATATCGGTCCGGATAAAGAATAAGAGATTATCCCAAACTCCTCCCCCAATTCATGCAAGAACCGAACAACACTGTTATAGAGAACATGTTTACACAGTATGTGTCCACATTCATGAGCCATCATACACATTAATTCCCTGTCATCAAGTCTTTCCACAGAAGAACTTGAAATGCAGACAAAGGGCGAAGTCTCACCGTAAGTATAGGCATTCATAACAGGGTCGTTGTAAATATACACTTCTGGCATCGGCAAGCCTATTCTCTGACAAGTGGCTTTCATGAGATGAAATACTCTGGGCACACTTTGCGAACTGGCTTTTAGCATCGTTGCAAGGTTCTCACCGCGACAAAGACCTTCATACTCCGTTTCTATAATAGAGCGACAAACGGAATCTATATACGGAATCTTGTGAAGCATTTGGAGGGCTTTCCTGTCCTCCGGATGCATAATATCATCATCTTTCATCATGCAGCAATCTCTTTAGAGTCAGACATATAAAGATACTTAACGCGCATATAAGCGACCTGAATCACAGCAGGTATGGTGACACGGTAAGCCGGTCCCATCAGATCCCATACAGTCCAGCCTGTTAAGAGCAACCACCCAAATGGGCCACATAACGCACTCATGCCCCGAGAGAAAATCCCCATACATGCACTTGCAACACCTCTGCCTACGAGGGCTTCAACTGTCACATTCATCACTGTCCGAATTACCATTACGAAAAGCCGTTGGTTAACCACACGCAAGGTCATTAGAGCGGCTACCAGGCCTTGTTTGGAATATTCCAAAACCGGTATTGGGCACTCTTCCATGACTGAGCGTATCTCCTCCTCACCCAACTGGCCAATAGCTTTTGCAGATACTGTGATTAAAAGTTTTTGCTCAATGTCTTCAACAGTATCGTTCATGTCAAGATCTTCGACATTCATGCGTTTGCACACACATCTTAAAATCTTCTCATATGAAGGACCTTGACCATCACGAATATAATTCAGGATAGAGTTGCCGCCAAACTTCTGAAGTTCACTGGCAAGCTCCTGCCACATTCCCCTCATATTGTCAGGATAACACGTAAGGTAACTGTCGCAGTCAGAAAGACTTTCACTATAGCGAATCTTTCCATCATGGTCGAACGTGAGAATATCACAAAGAACACGAAGGTCGTCATTCTCACAATACTGCAGAAAAGCAAGGTCTGTGTCTTGATTCATAACTATTTCTCCTATCTTTAATTATTTCGAGTGCAAAGTTATGCCCCGCGACGGACAAAACGTGTCCGACTCGAAAAAAGTTTAAAAAAAATAAGAGAAATATCCTCGGGAAAACTTATTTATACATACTGCACAAAGCCTCAACGATGTCCTTCATTTCCTCCCGCACGTAAAGTGGTTCTATCACTTCGACCTTTTCCCTGTGCCAAAGCAGTTGCTGGTATAAGTTGAAACATGGAACCACCCTATATTCGAACACGCTCCATTCCTCTGTCGTTTCCACTTCTTTCTGAGATTCATGGATTGGCAATGCTCTGACGTACTCCACCTGTGCCCCGTATACTTTTATCCTTATTCTCTCCGGCTTTTGGTCATCAGAATGGTTTACTCCGAAGCAGCCGTCAAAGTATTCTTCTGCCGTTATCTTGTGAGTGGGAAACATTTTCTCCTCAGTCAATGTGATGTCTCCCATTCTTTCCAATGCAAAAATTGAAATACCATGATGACGGTTGTCCGGTTCTGCGGCAAGATACCATCGATTTTCCCAAGTACGCAGGAAATATGGGATGAGCAATTGATGCTTAACGGTTTTGCGGTTAAAAGAATAGTACTCGCATTCTATCCCCTTTTTCTTGTCAATAGCTTCGAGTATTATCTGTACATTCTCCACTCCGGTCGGTGCTCCAGATAATACTATTTTGTCTCGGTGCTTTAATGCGAGTTCTGTCATTCCCTCGATATGATAGGCAGAGAGCAGGTAGTCATAGAGTGAATCATCCTCTCCATAGAGAGCTTTGTGACGATGCAGTTCATACTTTCTTGTACGCTGGTTAAATTCAATCGTACAAGGAAAGGTCTCGTCAATAAAGTCTTTATATCTCAGAAATGTGCGAGGCAGGAAGTCTTCACCCTCATAAAGCGATGAATACTGATAATAGTCATTGATATCATTCAGACTTAGCGGTCCCTTTCTTTCCAGCAGATTAATGATGTAGAGGCATTTCTTCAGTTTCGACATACGTTTCTTATTTTGGTGCAAAAATAGTCATTTTTTCGGAATCAACAAAGATATTTCATTTTTTTCAATGCAGATTTTCTACTCTTCCTCCGGATTCTCTTCTTCTGCCTGGAAATCTACATTCATAAAGTCAATGAAGACCCAAGATAATTCTCTATTATATGAAACATTATAGACTATTCTTTTGTCTTTAAAGCGTTCCTCCAAAGGCTTCATAAATTCAGCAACCTCTTCTTTTGCAACTTTGGGTTTTTCAAAAAAGTGGAAGTCACAATCGATGAAGTTACTCTTTTCAATCATTTCTCTCACTTTGGCACTCTTCTCAATGGCGCTGTTAAGCTGTTCCATTACAATACTTTGCCAGTTTTTCTGTTGTTCTTTAGAGAGTTCGATTCTTCCCCACACAAAATCAGAACCCTCAAAAGCCTCATCGCCTAATAAAATCCAATTCTTTACTATAATCAATTCTATTTTAGTTCAACTTCTTCTCCAAATACCAAATATACGATTTGACAGTACGATTACCTTTCCTCTGAGCCTCTTTAAACCAACGCAGGGCCTCATCGTAATTCTCTTCGTTCACTTCAAGCATAGCCAGATGTTCCTCCGGTTTGCCATGACCTTTTTCGGATTGTCCCGCCTGCTTGAACATGACTCTTGCCTTATTCAAGTCCACATCCGTCCCAAGGCCAAATTCATAGCAGAAAGCCAACATCACCTGCGCCCTATAGAGACCCTGTTCAGCAGAAGCCAGATAAAGAGGAAAAGCCTTCTTCAAGTTAATGAATCTTTTATGTACACCCGTTTTGTATTCCTCTGCCAAGAAATACTGTCCGTACTTGTCACCCTGATTAGCGAGGGCTATCAGTTCTTTCATATAAGCTTTCCTATATATCCGAAACTGCTTTTCGTATTCCTTATGTCCCAGTCCCACAAGGTCAGGTCGCAAGGCTTTTGTTTCCTCGCTTAATATGTCCTCCATAAAAACAGGACCATCCTCTGAAGATACTTCCTCTCCCATGTTATTAAAAGTTTCTTCCTCTTCATCAGGATTGAATCCATAGAATGTGATGTGCCAAAGACAGATGCCGTCAATCATATCCAATGGCACCTTCTCTGCTTCCGGGCAAAATTTCAACTCTGCCCCTAAAGCCTTCTGCCAGTTGCAGCCCTCCAAGTCAGGGCACCAGACGGTTATTTCCGCTGCCGACCCTTCTGACTCCTTGGCATAAGGATTGGGCTCTACATCATATTCTCTGCCCTCTTCTGCCTCCATATCGCACAGCACTTCGTACGCAACCAAATAGGCGAACCAGCATCCCTCCGATTTGGAATCAAACTTGACGATGTACTCAAACATCCTATCAAAGTCGCATTTCCTTAACAGCTCTTGCAGTTTCATATCATTTCAGGCAACCTGTATTCAACCTGCTGTTGACGCTCTTTGCTCTCTATTTCTTCCGCAATTTCAGAACTGATAACACCATTGGGCAGCAGAAATCTCTCAATGCACGGGTGCAACACCTTGCGGAACCATTTGCGGGCCGTTTTATCCATCATCAAGTAATTCAGGCAGTCCCAAGTGTCGTACACAGATTCACGCCTGCATTCATCAAAATACAGGCCAGGACTCCCCCACCGCCGCAGGAGCCACCAGTTCTTCCTCTTTTTATACCGCATCCCAACTCTTGCCATACCCTGTTCGAACAGCATCACATGAATGCTGTAACGCCTGTTCGAAAACACTTTTGCACCCAGATATTTGACGTACTCAATGTTATGCTCCGTTTCCATACTTTTTGTTTTTCTGGTAATCGTTCTTCTTGTTTATCGCTGCAAAGGTATAATAAGGGGCAGACAAAAAGTGTCCGCCCCTTAAGAAAAAGCCAGATATTAACATAAACGGCAATTGCCGCTCTACTTCATTTACATCCAAACCAACATTGATCCATCAAACTTTTATAGTCCCTCCAAAAGAATGTAATCGTAAAAACTTATCAAATATTTTTTCAAACATTCTATCTCTACATAATCTGCCAAAGGAGGAAAATTCAAAACGACCTCGATTATTTTTGTATTTTTCTAAAAATTTTTTTAAAATTTCTTTTTCATATTCTAAATTTGGTGAGTATTTTCGCCTTTCTTCAAAACACTTAAATAAATAGTATTTACAACAACGTTTGTTACTGGTTCTTTTGGAATTCATATAAGTTTTGTTCACTTTATCACTATTACCAAAATAACACTATTTGCATTGACAGAATGTTGAATAAGATTTTCTTCATTTATGATATAAATATTTTAACCATTTAATTTTTATAGGAGAATTTTAACGCTCTATCAACCAAATTAAAAAGACCTAAATCAATATCTTTTTTTTCAAATTTCATTTGTTCTCGGAACTGTTTGTTCCCTTTGAATGATTTTGCCAAAAGTTTGCGGTCTTTTTCGTCTGTTTCGATCTTGTAGAGTAAGTTAGCAAAATAGACTGCTATGTTTTTCTTCAATAAATATTCTGTTTCCACTTTGTTTGAAGATAAGAAGGCATCTAAGTCTTTTTCTGTATAATTGGGCTGTAACCCCATAATGGGATTTACAAGTAGCTGGGAAGATGCGTACATGAGATTAACATAGGCGCCTAAAGTATATTGCTGTTGTTCTGTCATATTCTCATAATCAATTCCAAAAGAACCGATTTCTACAATAGCATCATTCAATTTAGCTGTTTCGTCAATGATGCGTTTAATGCGCTCATTTAGTTCTATGATAGCCAGTTTATATTTATTCTCGTCTCTATCACATATCTGTTTAAATACTTCTTCTAGTCTGTTCTTGTTTGACTTTGTTATCCATAGCATCAGGCCGCTGCCAAGTATGGCAGCGCCAGCAAGTGACCAACCAACTGGGCCCGCAAGAGCAAGAAGAGCTGTACCTCCAGCCATTCCACCTCCTCCTGCGGCCAATGTACCACCACCTAGCCACGCCAGGGCAGCATTTGTTGCGGCAGCACCACTTAATGTAGATATCGCAGTTCCTGTAGAAGCGACGCCGAAAGTTGTAGCAATACTCATTGCTGCTGTCGGGGCAAGGGCAGCTACACCTACTCCCAAACCAGTTCCAGCAGTCCCCGTGCTTAATTCAACTTTGGTCGCAGAATTATAATCATACTCTATCTTATCAACCTGTTGTTTCCACTCTATACGTATTTCTTTAGCCTGTTCGTATTTACGTTTTGTGTCGCTTGATACATTGCGTATTTTGTCAAATTGTTTTTGGATTATAGTCAGGACATTGTTCAGACTAAAAGCATAATTACCCAGTTCACTAATCTTTCCATTAGTTAGGCTCACCAATGATGCAATTCTTTCCGCGGCTAACTGCATCTCACTCTTCTCTTTACTCATATAATTATTTTTTTTGGAATAAGATATCAATGTCTCGTTTTGTTCTGAGTGGAGCGGGAGCACCTCTCTTTGTTGCCAATGAGGCTGATTTTGCGAAAGCTAAGATATAATCATTAGACTTTAGATCATCAATAAAGGTTAGATACTCTTGGTCGTTATATTTATCTTTCAGAATATTTAATCCTTCAATGTAAGCTTCAATTATGGTCTTTTTCCTTTCTGCTGACCTTGCTTCTTTCTCTGCCAGATGAACATTCATAGCATACTTTGCTTCACCATATAGACATATGGTAAATCTGCCAATGCCTGCAACATTTAGTCTAAGGAAAAACTCTAACGGATTAAAATAACCACCTCCACTTACGAATCCGCGTATAGTTGCATCTGAAATATCAACTAGACAAAAAGTGCCGTGAGCAACGGTCAACATTCTTTTAACTGTAGGATTTGAGAATGGCTTACAAACAGACCATATTCCTTTGAACGATCGGTCATTCTTATCAGTTGATTTGTAATACCAGATAAGTCTTCGTATTGAATAAAATAACCTAACAATCAGTTCGTTTATAAACACGGGAATGACTTGCGCTGTTTGAAATCTGAAGTCGAATCCCTCTTTATACATATTTAACGCAAGTTCACTCACATCTTTATCAAACTGATTTACAGGGATATTCAATTTGGATTTAATTGCAATTATGTCATTTGTCCATGTCCACAATGGTGACGGTATACCCATTCCTCGACCATTACTACCAGAAGAACCACTTACATCAGACATCAGGTGGCAGAACCAATTTGAGAATCCGCACCATAACTTTGCTGGTATATTATTACCTTGAAGTTCAAATTTTCCGTCAGCTTCTATTAACTCTATCATTTGTCCATCAGAAATAAAATGAGATGAATTGGTAAATTGATTGAGTATTGAGAAGAAAAGACCTAAAAGACTTGGGTTATGGCCGAGCGATTTAAAATGATGATTTTTAGCATTTAAATCAAAGACAAAACTCGCAGCATCTCCCATACCACGTTGATCATAAGGGACATGATAGTGCCTTTCTAAATAACCAATGGCTGATTTCAAAGGATTTTTTCCTTCTTTAGCACCTTTCCAACCACATAGCTTCGCAAAATCACAAGTGCGGTTTCCAAACCATTCATCAGTGATATTTCCTAAAGGTGATTCTCCAGGTTTTCCTACGAAAAATATATCTAATAATCCACATAATGCCCCTGAACATGCACTAAGTGCGTAATCAATCTTGTCGCAGGCAGGCTTTAAGGCATTAACACTCTCTATTGTTTCGTTCAGTGCTTCTATGTCCAATTTGGCTTGTTTCAAAGCACTCTCGATGCTTGACTGATAACTGTATTTTTCTCCAGTTTGATCTATGTCAATTATTACGATTTTGTCCGTATCCATAATTATATACTCTTGAATTCCGATGTTATATTGTTTATGACTTCCCCTATTTATTTCGTTTAAATCATAATCATTAATGTTATTAAATTTATGTTTTACGAAAACAAGAGCACTTATTTTCCAAGATTACTGCATCAAAGGTTGAGATAATATTTGAAACTGTAACTCCTATCATCAATAATTCTAACTTCGTGGGCAAAAATACATTCACCTCCGGACAAAAAATGTCCGACTTCATCATTTTGTTATATAATCTGTCGCAATTGTATGTTCATTGCTGAGATTTATTTGCTACATTCAAGAATAAAGCGCGTAATATACGCCTTTTTCATGGTATGTGTCCCACAAATGCCTCAAGACACTTCTTTTCGGCTTTTCCCTGCGGCTTTTTACACCACTTTCAGCGTGAAGACAAGACAAAGATAGAATTATTTTTTGAAAATCCAAGATTTTCGACAAAAGTCTAAGGTCTAAAGACTAAAGTTTTTTCATTTTCACAGCTCTATTTTTACACATACGTTGCTCATACACCTCTCATGGACTTCTCATGGACCTCTCATAGGCATCTCTATCCGAACTCTGTCTCCAAGGTCCTGTTGCTCTCATGTTAAAGTCATGTTAAACTCATGTTCAACTCATGTTTATCTCATGTTGAAGTCATATTCAAGTCATGTTTGTCTCATGTTGAACTCTAATTGAAGTCATGTTCAACTCTAATTAAACTCCGATTAAACTCCAATTAAACTCCAATTAAAGTTTGAAAATTCGTAAAAATCTTGTACAACATGAAACTGTGACATCGGGCAGGGAAATTTACTGGATAACTATAGAGAAATATTTTCCTAGGCAGGGAAAAAGTTCTGCATAGTATAAGCACAAAAAAGAATCGCTTTTTAAGGACGTAAAATTTCTTTAAGTATTTTGATTTTTCCTTTCGCACAGCATCCTTTCTTTGCTTATACCTTGCTCCTTCCTTGCATATACGAACGACGGCGGAACGACCTTCCTAC
>JAGDCM010000126.1 GCA_017958545.1 Bacteroidaceae bacterium
CGATGCTGACACTTGGGCTGTGCTTCAGACTCATCAGGGAGACAACGATGAAAAACTCTACATGCGTAAGAACTGGGGCAGCTCGGCCACTACTCTCAAAGTTATAAAAGAGAAGATGCTGCCCGTTGGCAAGTATCGCCTTTCACTCAAGTGGAACAGCGATATGTCGAATATGACCAATCGCTCAAGCTTCAAAGTGGGTGAAAATGCAGCTATAACAGTGGGCGAAAATTCCGACGGTTCAGAGCCTCTGACCTACGACTTTGAGGTAACCGGCGCTGCAACGACTTTCGACCTCGTCATCGGTTTCCAAAAGACCGGTACCGAGAATACACCAGCCCAGATTATCGTGGACGATGTGACGCTGACAGCTCTTGGTGTCAATAACGTACTCATTAAAGACTATGACCCCGCTGCTGCGGAATTCGACGCTAGGGGTTATACAGCTGCCAGCGATGTAACACTGACTCCAGACCAAGAGAACAACAAAAACCAAATTATATATGCTAATACCGGTCAGCTCACCAACACTAATAACGTGGTGATTAGCGGTGTCTGCGGCAACTTCGTCATCACCGACAAGATGGACATCCACACTACTAATGATTTCTCGGCTACGGCATCCACCTACAGCCGCACGATGGCAGAAACCACCCAGTACGGCACGCTTATCTTGCCCTTCACCATCGATGTGGACGCCAGCAGTGTGGACTTCTTTACGTTGCGCACCACCGACGACGACAACATGACATTCACTCCGTGGAGTACTTCCTCCATTCCCGCCAATACGCCGCTGCTCTTCAAGAAGAAGACCTCCACTGCCACAAGTATCACTGTCAACGGTGTTGCCAACGATGATATTGAGGCCATAGAAAATGCTCCTGCCGAGGAGACGCAGGGCGAGGAGAATTGGAAGGCCATCGGTTACTATCAGGGGAATGGCGCTTTGGATGGCACAAACACCTACTATATCGCCGGCGACAAGTTCTGGGAAGCCACCGGCACGCTCAATATGCAACCATTCCGAGTGGTCTTCAAGGCTCCCTCCGGAATCGGAGCCCGTTCGTTCATCATCGACATTGACGACACACCAACTGGCATAGAAGAGGTTGATGGTTCAAAAGTTCAAGAGTTCAAGAGTTCAAATTGGTACGACCTCAACGGTCGTCGCCTCAAAGGTAAACCCACTCGCAAAGGCTTCTACATCAATGATGGAAAGAAAGTCTATGTTCGCTAATGTCTTACCGTATAACAGATACTCGTTATGAATAAGAAGCAATATATCAAACCCTCCGTACTGGTGCTCCCCATCTCTGCAACAAACATAATTTGCCAGTCGGAGCATATTGGAAGGGGCGAAGGTGAAGGCACCAACACTCCCGAAGCCAGAAGGCGCATCGTCGAAGATGAAGAAGACGACGATTCCTGGAACTGGTAATCGGGGCTGAAAATTTCGTGTCGCGGATGTCGCGAATGTCGTGATAATAGATAAAGTGCTGATTTTCTGTGCACACTTCTAATCACAAGACAAGTCGCGACATTCGCGACATCGTATTTTGTGTGCCTATCCGGAAAAGTCAGGCAAAATTATCAAGGCGGAAACCCTTGTCGTCCAGGACACCGTAAGTGAAGTGGCTGTAGCAGTCGCCAAGGACGACGAGGCGCGAAGTGCGCGAGAGCATCAAATCGAGTTCGATATGACGATGACCGAAGACAAAAAGGTTCACCTCGGGATGCTCCTTGAGATATGTCTTGGCAAACTGCACAAGGGGTTCGTCGTGTTCGCCCTTGTAGCTCTCATCACGCTCTTTAAGACGGCTGTGACGCGCCCAGGAGAGTCCGAAGCGCATAGCCCACGAGGTGGGAATGAAAGTGCGGAAGAGCCACTGCAACACCCCGCTGTGGAACACACCGCGCAGGAAACGGAACGTGGCACTGGGGTCGCCCAGTCCGTCGCCGTGAGCCATATATACCGTAGCAGAGGGGAAGGATACGGTGGCGGGAGAGGTATGGAGCGTGACACCGCACTCATCGTGCAGATAACCGTAGGCCCAGATGTCGTGGTTGCCGAGGAAATAGTGCACCTCGACACCGAGGTCGGTGAGTTCGGAGAGTTTACCCAGGAAGCGTGTATAGCCCTTGGGCACCACCTCGCTCCACTCATGCCAGAAATCGAACATATCACCTAGGAGATACACGGCAGAGGCCTCGTGCTTGATACTGTCGAGGAAGTTCACCAGAAGACGCTCCTTCTCCCTGCTGTCGGAGAAAGCCAGAGAGCCCAGATGTGCATCGCTGAGGAAATATGTCTTCATGGACGGGAACGGCGGTTACGGTGGGAAATCAGAGACGGATGACGAATTCCTCCTCTTCAGAGTCGATGGAATCGGTGTCGGCGTTGTCCTCCTCCGTGCCGCTACCAACGACGAGTGTTATCATAGAACCGGCAGGCACGCGGTCGCCCTGCATAACAAAGCGTCCGTGACACTTGAGACCCAGCACCCAGTCCTTGTCGCCTGCCACATACTCCATCTCGCCGAGCTTAAAACCCAGTCCGCTGAGACGTGCCTGTGCTTCGCGCATGGAACAGTTGTCGGCAATGTCGGGCATCTCCACCATGGGAGATGTGGCGGAATTGATCGTGAGGAAAATGGTGCGTCCGCTCTTCACCTCGCTGCCGGGAAGCGGATTTTGGTCGAGAACGGTGCCGGGAGGCAGGGCGCGGTTGTAGCTCGAATCAGCCACAACGGCTTCCAGCGAGAGGGTCTCCAGTTCGTAGACGGCACTTGCCTTGAACTGGCCTCGCACGTCGGGCACAGAGATGCGCTCTCCGTGGTGGGTATAGTCGTCCATGAAACGCCACACACAAAAACAAATGACCACGGTAAGAATTACCATGGCCAAGAGGTTCCCCCACAGAATGGGGGCTGTAATCTTCTTACGAAAATCAGAGAGGTTCATTTACTTACCGTGCTTCTCATCACTAACGGTCAGCTTCTTGCGACCCTTAGCGCGGCGAGAAGCCAATACGCGGCGACCATTGGCAGTGGCCATTCTCTGACGGAAACCGTGCTTGTTGTTGCGGCGACGGTTGTGCGGTTGGAATGTTCTTTTCATAACTTTATGCTTGTTTTATTTCGTTTGCAACACCAGTTCGGGCGACAAAGGTATGACATTTCCTTGAGAGAAGAGGGCTGCGAGAGTGATTTTTTTATAGAAAAATGCTTTTTTTACTGCTTTTTAGCATTGAACGGGATATTTTTCGTACCTTTGCACGCGAAAATTCTATTTATTCACCCCTAAAGAAATCATTTATCGTTATGATTAACTCACAAGACATCAAGAAGGGTACCTGCATCCGCATGGACGGCAAGCTTTATTTCTGCATCGACTTCCTGCACCGCAAACCCGGTAAGGGCAACACCATCATGAACGTCACACTGAAGGACGTGGTGAACGGCGGTGTTATCGAAAAGCGCTTCAACATCGGCGAGAAGCTGGAAGACGTGCGCGTGGAGCGTCGTCCCTACCAGTATCTCTATCAGGAGGGTGCCGACTACGTATTCATGAACAATGAGACCTTCGAGCAGGTGAACATCCCCGAGGACCAGATCACCGGCGTGAAATTCATGAAGGAAGGTCAGAACGTGGAAGTAGTGACCGACGCCAGCACCGAGACCGTGCTCTACGCTGAACTGCCCGCAAAGGTACATCTGGAAATCACATGGACAGAGCCCGGCCTGAAGGGTGACACAGCCACCAACACTCTGAAGCCCGCAAAGGTGGAGACTGGTGCCGAAATCCGCGTACCCCTCTTCATCAACGAAGGTGAGATTGTCGAGGTGGACACTCGCGACGGTAGCTATTTGGGTCGCGTCAAGGCGTGAAATATTCGCTCATCATACCCGTCTACAACAGACCTGACGAGGTAGATGAACTGCTGACCAGTCTGGAAGGACAGACGCTGCACGACTTTGAGGTGGTGGTGGTGGAGGACGGTTCCTCACGCGACTGCCGCGAACAGGTCGGGCGCCATGCCGACAGGCTGGTCTGCCGTTACTATGTCAAGGAGAACAGCGGACCGGGTCCCTCGCGCAACTACGGTGCAGAGCGTGCCCGGGGAGAATACTATATCGTGCTGGACAGCGATGTGGTGATGCCGGAAGGCTATCTCGCCGCCGTGGACAAGGCACTGGAGGAGACACCCTGCGATGCCTTCGGAGGCCCGGACAGGGCACATCGCGACTTCACTCCCGTGCAGAAAGCCATCAACTACGCCATGACGGCATTCCTCACCACAGGAGGCATACGCGGCGGAAAGAAGCAGATGGAGAAGTTCCACCCCCGCTCGTTCAATATGGGTGTGAAGGCCGAGGTGTGGAAACAGCTGGGAGGATTCTCTCCAATGCGCTTCGGCGAGGACATCGACTTCTCGATGCGTCTCTTCGAAAGCGGAGCACGCGTGAGACTGATACCGGAAGCGTGGGTGTGGCACAAGAGGAGAACGGACTTCAGGAAATTCTTCCGACAGGTGCACAACAGCGGTATGGCACGCATACATCTGACAAGGAGGCATCCGGGCAGCTTGAAACTGGTGCATCTGCTTCCTGCAGTGTTCACCGTTGGTGTGGCGCTGCTCACGCTGCTCTTCCTCGTAGGACTGGTGTTCACGGCTCTCGGACTGTATGTCGGCTTCTTCGGAGGCAACGGCTGCAACATGGGACTCGTGGTGGCATTCATCGGAGGAGGGATAATGGCGGTGGCTCTGCTACCCTTGCTGCTCTACTCCACCGTCCTGTTTATAGACTCCGCAGTGCAGAACAGGAGCGTGCGCGTGGGACTGCTGTCAGTACCCGCCTCGTTCATACAGCTCACGGGCTACGGCACAGGATTCATACGTGCATGGTGGAGACACTACGTGATGAGACGCAAGGACGAAAAGACTGCTTTTAACCGAAACTTCTATGCTTAGCACATCGGCACGCGACAAAGCACTCTCACAGGGCGTGGTGGCACTGGAAAACGCAGAACTGCTGGCATTGCTCACAGCCTCCTCGGGCAAGAGCGAACAGGAGCGCGTGGCACAGATGCTGACACTCCTGAGCAAGCACAACAACTCGCTGCGCTCGCTGGGTATGCTGTCCACGCAGGAACTTGCGGAGGAGGACGGACTCAACAGTTCGCGAGCCCTCGTAATGCAGGCCGCCCTGGAACTGGGACGTCGTCTGCTGGAGGAGGAACGCGGCAAGAAGGTGAAGATAAAGGACACGGCAGACATATACGAATACTGCCGCATACGTATGGGCGACGGAGTGAGGGAGCAGTGTCAGGTGATGCTGCTCGACAACAAAAATCAGGTGATGGGCATGCACACAGTGAGCATCGGAGGTATCACACAGACGAGCGTTGACGTGAGAGTGGTGCTGCGCTACGCCCTGCTGCAGGGAGCCACACAGATAGTGCTCGTGCACAATCACCCTTCAGGAAACCCTTCGCCAAGCCGCGAAGACGAAATGATAACGCAGAATCTGGCAGAAGCCTGCAAGACGATGCACATCAGACTAATGGACCACGTCATCATCGGAGATGACACATATTATTCCTTCTACGAAAATGACAAAATCTGAGACAGAAGAGCGCGTCATTGAGATGCTCAAGACTGTATATGACCCCGAAATCCCGGTCAACATCTACGACCTGGGGCTCATCTACCGCATCGAAGTGAACAACGCGGAAGGCACGGAGGACAAATACACACTCGACGTGGACATGACACTTACCGCACCCACATGCCCTGCCGCAGACTACATCGTGGAGGACGTGCAACAGAAACTGGAGACAATCAGTTCGCTGGAACGCGTCAGCGTGAATCTCGTGTTCGAACCTGAATGGGACAAGGACATGATGACGGAAGAGGCAAAGGTGGAACTTGGTTTTGCGTAATGACAGACGACACGCTCTTTGACGACGAACTGAACGAACTGGAGGACGCCCCGCAGGAATCGGGCCAGTATGAGCATTGGCGCGTGGTGGCGGATGCCGGGCAGTCGCCTCTGAGGGTGGACAAATTCCTCATCGACCATCTCGCCGGAACTTCGCGCAACCGCATACAGACAGCCGCAGAGGCGGGATACATACGCGTGAACGACCGCCCCGTAAAGAGCAACTACAAGGTGAAACCACTCGACGTGGTAACACTAGTGCTCGACCACCCCAAACGCGACTGGACAATAGTACCGGAGGATATTCCTCTGGATATTGTGTATGAGGATGATGACCTGCTGGTGGTGAACAAGAGAGCCGGCATGGTGGTGCATCCCGGCTGCGGCAACTACAGCGGCACGCTCATCAATGCACTGGCATATCACCTCAAAGACGACCCGCGCTTCGATGCCAACTCACCGGAAGTGGGACTCTGCCACCGCATCGACAAAGACACATCGGGACTGCTTGTCGTGGCAAAAACACCGGAGGCCAAGACAGACCTCTGCCGACAGTTTTTCGTGAAGTCCACAAAGAGAGAATACAACGCACTGGTGTGGGGCACGTTCACCGAGGAGGAAGGACGCATCGAAGGAGCCATCGGACGCGACCCGAGAAACAGGTTGCTGATGACGGTGCTGCCGCCCGACAATCCGAACGGGAAACCTGCTGTGACACACTACAAGGTGATGGAGCGCTTCGGTGCCGTGACACTGGTGAAATGCGTGCTGGAAACCGGTCGCACACACCAGATACGCGTGCATATGAAACATATCGGACACACATTGTTTGCCGACGAGGTGTACGGCGGATGTGAGATACTGAGGGGAGAAAAAACAGCCACCTACAAGGCATTCATCCACAACTGCCTCGCACTGTGTCCCCGACAGGCTCTGCACGCACGCACACTCGGATTCCGACATCCGGGAACAGGAGAAGAAATGTATTTTGAATGTCCCATACCGGAGGACATGACACAACTTATAGAAAAATGGAGAA
>JAGDCM010000127.1 GCA_017958545.1 Bacteroidaceae bacterium
CAAAAAAATATTTCTCATTCTGATTCGAATTTAGAAATTAAATACAACAATACAGTTTTTCCGTTCGTGCGGAAAGCCTATAATCTCCAGATTCGGCAAACTACGTTTTTCACTCACCCACCAAGATATAAAAAAAGCGTGGAGACTCATGCCAGTTGCTCGCTCCACTGCTGAGGCCCTGAGATTGCCCATCTTGTCGAAACGAGCAACCATGACCCCACGCCGATATGCAATACCTCATCCGTCACATCGGACGGACAGGGTTAACTACATACCCATGGGCGTCTATCGTTGCTAATGTTCCATGACAAGATTGAAATTTCTCAGGTTTCAGCAGTCAAGAACAAAGCGCGTGATATACGCCTTTTCCATATATGGTGCCCCACAAACGCCTCAAAGACACTTCTTTTCGGCTTTTCCCAGCGGCTTTTTACACCACTTTCGGCGTGAAGACGTTGCAAATTTATAGTTTTTATTTTGAAACGTGCAAAAAAATCTTAAAAATCTTTCGTTTAGGTTTTATTTTTTCAGTGTAACACACATTTCGTCAGTCCCACAGTTGCATCACATTCAATTATTTTTCGTATCTTTGTCGCAGAAAATAGGTCGTAAGATAGCAATATGCCTCCTAAATGCCGCATATTTAAAAAAGGAAACAAGAAGCCAAAGCACCAAAGATATGTGTTTTGGCGCATCAGGATACCTCGCGCCATATCTGTCTCCAATGCCAATTCATCGCAACAAGAAATAGACTTCTTGAGAGATGCGGAGAAGAAGGGGCGTCTTTCTGGTATTATCTGGATAGACCGTGGTTCCGGCCGTAATGAGGATAATGTCAGATGGGCATTGGAATATCTGCATTCAGAACATGCAAAGTTATATGGCCGTAATATACAGAAGCGTTATGACTATGCATGGATAAAGATGGCGATAGACCACGGAAAACTGTCAGAACGCTATTGGGTTCTGCGGGATATGTCAACACCTGCGTTCATTACGTATATAAGGTCTTTAGGATTCTCCGATATTGCCGATTCCAAGACATTGAACAAGATGATAGCGGTGTCACAATGGAACCGGGACAAAGATTTTATCGATTTCCCAAGAGCCCGGGTTCAGATACTGGAACGCAGGCGCCGAAACAGGATTGCAATGACGTTTCTCGAAATATTGAACGAATTCTGAGAAACTTTTTATGCGCCATTTTGTGCGCCATCCCAAATTAGCAAACTAAAAACACCGTACCTTCGCGCCAGATCCCGGATTGGTGATAATCGGTCTTTGGCAGTAAAAGCTCATGCTTAACTCATGTCGCCCGCATGTTTAATTCATGTTGCTCTCATGTTTATCTCATGTTGAAGTCATGTTCATCTCATGTTGAACTCATGTTGGACTCTAATTGACCACCGTCTCCAATGATGTAGGATTATTGTTAAACACTTAATTCTTTAAAACTATGAAAGAGATTAAGTTGAAAATTGACGGCACTACTGACCGTCACGTGAAGAATCCCAAGACCACTGCACAGACATTGCAGAGAGTTTTGGTTAAGGTCGTAGCTTTTGCCTACGCCATGTTGAAGTCCATTTGTTCGCACTCCTTCGAAGGTGTGTCCAATGGCTTCCAGTGTATGAACACATTCAAGAGTGTAAATCTCAAAGACCTTCGCGAACGTGCAGCAACACTGCAGAATTCGGGACAGAGCCTGAGGCAGTATTACCAGTTCATGCCGCTTCAGAGCAACAAGTGGACTCCATTTGCTGCCATCATTTCGCAGGGACATCTGCCCGAGGTCAAGGTGGGCATTGATGCTGAAGGCGGGCATGTGGCTTATGTCAATTCACCCGGCAACACGTACGCCGATATTATCTCGGCGTGGGGTCTGCAACGCGGTGACCAACTGAGCTTCGTCACCGTACAGAAACGCGAGGAGAAGTACGAGGTGAATCTCGCCCGTATCATCCTCAATCCGCGCAATGCCGACGGCAGCGGTGCTCCCATGACAACCGAAATTGTGAACAGCGCAGGCGAGTTCCCGTGCTCGAACTGGAAGAACCAACTCAACTTCTCACGCTTCGAGTTCGACACAGACCACTTCAACTTCGTGCTGGGTCGCGGCGGCATCGTGGTGGCAGCCGGTATCATCGTCAGCCGCAAGGACAAGAGCGGTGACTGGTTCAGAAGCAACTGCACGTTAGTACTCAACGAGGCAGGCCTGGGCAGTGACCTTTGCAGCCTGTATGAGGCTGTAGAGAAGAGCTACACGACGGCAGAAATAGACTTGGAATCGGAGTACTACCTGAACAATGCCGGTGCTGGCGGCACGGGTGTTACGAGTGATGTCACCCCCTCTGGAGGTGGGGGTGGTGTGGAGCCCGGTCAGCCCAGCTACAGCACCACGGCTACTATCAATGGAACCAGCCAGAACATTGCGGGCGGAAGCGTGATGGCCACGGCTCCAGTCACTTCAGTAGCTGTCAGCGGCACGAATTTGGGCGATGTGGTATTCACTGCCAAGGTGGATGGTACGGGCGATGCTATCAACCCCAGCAGCCATGATGCCAACGGCGCTTCGTTCACGGGTCTGAGTGTAGCAGCTGGTCACAGCCTCACGGTCTATCGCGGCGGCACGGTTTGGTTCACCATCACAGCTCAGGCTCCCGGCGGTGGTGACGGCCCGAGTGAGTAAGACATCTGTACTCTTACCCTCATTATCAACAAAGCCCGGCCTCTTTAGGTCGGGCTTGTTATGTCATTACAACAGTGGTCTATTGAACGCTAAATCAATCGTCGAGCATCACGAAGGAGGCCCAGAAGACGGGGGAGCTGTATTCGGGAGTGTTGCGCACAGCATCCTGAGCCGTGCGGAAAGCCTGGCGGCGAGTCTGACCGGAAGCCAAAGCAGAATAGAACTGCGTCATCATCAGCTGCGTGGCACCGTCGCTGACGCTCCACAGACTCATCAGCAGAGTGCGGGCACCGGCCTTCTTGAAACCGCGCTGCAGGCCGAAGACACCGTCCTCCTTCAGTTCACCGAGACCCGTCTGGCAGGCAGAGAGCACAGCGAGGTCGAGACCTCGGAAGTCGAGCTTGGCAATCTCACGCGCCGTAAGTACACCGTTCTCCACACCGGCTGGCATCTTCTTGCCCGTGATGACATTGTTGGCACCGGCAAAAAGAAGACCCGAATAGCAGAGGCTGTTGTCGGCCTGAGTGGATTCCTCGCCGCTCACCTCCAGATAGCTCATCGTGTTGCTGCTGCGACGCACCGCATCTTCGCTGAGAGAGAAACCGTGCGTGGCGATGTGCAGGAGCGACACGCCCTTGCCGCTGAGACCCTTGAATGCCTCCTCCGTGCCGTAGGCTCCGTCGTATTTCTGCGTCTCGATGCCGTTCATGAGGAGCGTCTCGTTGATTTTCTCAACCTCGATGACCGTGCCGGGAAGGAAGCTCACCTCACGCTGTCCGTCGCGCAGGAAACCCTCCATCGTACGCGTTTCGGCAAGAGCCCAGTCCTCCAGGTCGAAGTCGGCATCGGCCAGATATTCCTCTGCCCTCTTGTATATTTCCTCATACTCCTTGTTTGCCGTCTGTATCTCGGCAGGGGTGGCATTGTATTTGATGCCGCCGAAAACGGCAGCCAAACTGATTGTTCCTGCGGTTCTATCCTGCTGTGCGAGCAGCTTGGTGGACGAAACACGATGCAGGGCGTAAAGGTCACCGATACGGCGATGGTCGTATTTCAGGTATTCGATGCCCCACTGGTAGAAAAGTCCCGAGGGAGCAAACCATATATTCTCCACCTCTCCCATATAAGGAATGAGGCGACCCCAGACGAACTGTCCCACCTGCGTGGATTCGAAGACGGCATTGATGCCATCGGGATTGGTGAGCGCCTGCGTGAGCGGCATACCGTTGAAGCGCAGACGGTCGAGCTCCGTCTCACTGAAGAGGCGTATCAGCGTGGGAGCAGCAGCCTCGTGACGGGCAAGCAGAGCCCAGTAGGTGCGCCCGTCCTCCGGCGTGTCGAGGTCGAAGAACTCGATGGCGGCATCCCCCTTGCCCAAAGCCTTCACCACCTGCTGGAAGTCGATGCTCATGGCCTCCGTGAAGTCGCCGAATTCCTTACAGCCGCGCACCAGTTCGCGCTCCAGACGGGTGGCTGTTGTCATAAGAGAAGGTATCTGCGCGCGCGACTCCCCTGAGGGATTGCGCCAAGCCTGCTCTATCTCCTGACGGATAGCCACGAGGCGGTCGTACTTGTCGCGCAAATCCGTGCTCGCCGTGCGGGCAAGTAGATTGCGGAAGTCCACCTCGGAATTGAGCAGAAGTCCCTTCGTAAAGAGCTGGCTGTTGTAGGCATCGATGAGTGCGGAATCCACATTCTCCATCAGGCACGCCATTGTCGGAGCGGCACGGAAGATATAGCTCTTGGTGCCCCAGTAGAGCTCGCGGCCTCGTGTGGTGAGATGCGAGAAATTAGCCCTCACATTCTGCATCTGCATGGTGAGCGCGTTGTGGAACAGGCGCTGCGCCTCATATTTCTTACCCATGCGGAGGTAGAGGTTCGCCGTGTTGAACATCAGCGTGACATTGTCGGGATGCTGGTCGCCGAGGATGCGACGCTGTATGGTGTCGGCACGCTGGTTGAGAGCAACGGCGCGCTCGAGGCTGTCGCGACGCACTTCGTAGAGCGCCTGATTCGTCAGCATCTTGGCAAAGAGGGAACTGTTGGTATTGCCCGTCTTCTCGTAGCCCTCCACTGCCTCGCGAGAGGTGTTGAGAGCATCCTCATACGACTTGTTCGTATAGTAATATATGGAAAGGCTGTTGAGCGCCAGGGCGCGGTCTTCTGCATGACCGGGCACCTTCTCGTAGAGCGTCAGCGCCAACTTACAGGTGTCGATGGCTTCGGGAAGGCGGTTCATGTGGTAGAGATAGCCCGACATCTCCTTCAGACAGGATGCCTCGCCTGCCACATCCTTGCGCACACGGAAGATGGTCAGCGCCTGCTGTTCCAAGGACAAAGCCTGGGTGTAGTTGCCGTTGGCCGCCATGATGGAAGCCTGCTTGGCAAGCGACTGGGCAAAGCGTGCGTCGCCGCTTTTCGCCTGCTGGGACACAGTGCTCTGCAACTGCTCGCTGATGTTGGCAGCCTGCTCCAGATTGCCCGTGCGGGTGTGTGCCGCAGATATCTCGCTCATGCAGTTCAGATAGCCCGAACTGGACTCACCCTCAATCTTCGCGTAGATGGGCGCAGCGCGCTGCCACAGCTCGATGGCCTCCGCATAATGCTCCATATGCTTCTCGAAGGATGCCGTGTTGGACAGCAGACGGGCGAAATTGAGACTCTGCGTCTCATCGTTGGCCTCATATATGCCGATAGCCTCGCGGGCATACTCCAGAGCCTGTTCGTAGTTGCCGGCATTGGCAAGACGCACTCCGTGCTTACTCAGGATTGTGGCGTAGGACACAGTGTTCTTGTTCATGCCTTTCATTGCCTGCAGAGCCTGCTTACTGTACTTCTGCGCCTTCACTATATCGCCCGAGAGCGAATAGTAGAGCACGAGATTGTTCATTGCCTGCGCATAAGCGGGACTGTTCTTGGAGAGAATCTGCACGGCCTGCTCACCCAGTTCGACAGCAAAGGCGCGGTCGCCGGGCGCATTGCGTGTGGCATAGTAGCCGGCCAGATTACTCAGCGTGGTGCCATAGTGGTCGTGCTTCTTGCCGAGATGTTTCTCGTAGATTTCCAGCGCTTCGGTGCATTTGGCAATAGCCTCGTCGTAGCGGCCACGCTGGTTCTCTATCGACGCCATGAAGTTGAGGGTTTCCGACACGTGGCTCCTGTTCAGGTTGGGAGCTGTGCGCCGCACCTCCTCGGCAATCTTTAGCTGCTGCATCGCCTCATCGAGCTTACCCTTGCGCTGCAGGGAGAGGGCATACTGGGTCAGCGCCACGGTGTACTCGTGTGTCTGCCGCGATTCCTCCGTGACACACATCGAGAGGTATCTCAGAAATGCCTGTTCCGCCTGTGCCAGCTGTCCCTTACGGGAGGCCGAAGCTGCTTCCTCGTAGCAACGGGCCAAGACATCCGTCACTTCGCTTTTGGCGCCATAGAAACTGCGTCGCGCATTCTCATAGCGTACGGTGTTCTTCTCCTTAGAAGGTACGTTAGTCAGATAACACTGGAAGGCCTTGTATGCTTCAACATACTGGCGTTCTTTCAGGTACTTGTAACCAAGGTCATGATAATACGCCACACTGTCTGTCTCCTCTGCGCTCAGGAAGAGACATAGCGGAAGCAACACGGCAAGCAGGCCGATGCGACGACAGTATGGGCGTAAACTCATCATTGCTGTTCAGGTACGGAATCCGGTGTGAGCTCCGGTACGGAATCCAGTGTGTGCATGATGCTGTCAATGCTGCGGAAGACGGTGGCCGTACCGTCCTCTGTCTGTTCCGCACGCTTCTTCTTGCTGTTGAGCATCTGTGCAAGCAGGTATCTCATATACTGCTTTGTGACAGTTGTCACGCAGGTCTGCTCGTTGCGCTTCATATATTTCTCCAGAGTGCCTGAGTAGATACCCTTAATGGTGTATATCTTCACGGCTCTGGGTTCCAGCAGCGTCACGGATGCGTTGGCAGAGATTGTCAGGATGTCGTCCTCGCTGAGTGTCTGTCCCTTTATCAGTTCCACGCGCTCATTACCGTTGTGGAAACGCACCGTTCCCTCAATGTCCGATACCAGATAACTGGTCTTCTCTTGAGCATATATGCCTGCCGATATCAGCAGGAACAAAAACATTGCTATCTTTTTCATAATTCTATTGTTGATTGTTGTACGTCGATTTTTCCCTTTTTTTCCTCGCTCTCGTAGCGGTATATCGATTTGTCTGCCCAGCGTCGCAGGCAATGGGGATAAGCGTAGTCGCCCATTAGGTTGATGATGACGGAATAGAACAGACGCGCCGTACCCAGAAGGGCCGTACCCATTATCGCCCACTTGACGTCGAGGTTGATATTATATTCCATGTAGAGCATGAAACTGGCATCCACAAGGATTATCACCACAGCGAAGAATATCACGCTGGAAGTGACGCCCATGCGTCCAAGACACTTCACGCTGCCCAAGCGGTGTCTCACCGTTGCATCGAAGGCATAGCTCTGCGCCACCTGAGTGAAAAGCGTCACCAAAAGCGAAATCGCTATTATCAGCCAAGCGGGAAGCTCGGAGGGTGCCTGATGATCCACAAGCGTCTTCACAGTATAGGCCAAGACATGCAGCCCCGAGGTCTGTCCCAAAGGCGTATAGTGCATATCACGCAATTCCTTCTCTGCTCCAAGCAGCACGATACGCCTCCTGATGAGGTCGGCGTTTTCCTGCAACTCGTTATAGGGCACTATGGGGAAGTCCACAGCATGGAAGTTGATGGTACAACTCATCTCTGCGTCCATCGCAGGTTCCTCCTGAGTGTATATCTTAGCTATCTTCGCCGGAAGGGAATACACCCATTTGTCTTCCGCCTTGCGCAGTACACCGAAACGCCTCACCGTGCCGCCGTTCACATCGCGCTGCACATTGGTGAAAGCCTCGTCCACGCCGCATAACTCTGCAAAGAAAGAATGGTGGACGGTGTGGAACTGCTCATCCTCATCGCTCCAATCCGCCAGTTTGCACGACCAGACGGTAGGCACCTTGATGTCGAATGCCGCATCCATCAGACGCTCGTTGCCGATGCTGTCGTCGCGCTCACCATCGAACATGATATCTATGCCCAGCACCGTCGGCTCCAAGTCCTCTATCTCCTCAATGACTGAGGCCAGTTCGCTGCGCTCGTAGACATCCGACATATCCACCAGCGTGATGAGGTCGCTCTTCTCCTTCTGCGCCTTGGACTTACTGATATCGTAGAAGATATCGGTCATGGAGAAGTTGCTCAGCGAACGCGCCAGAGGATTGAGGAACGCTACGCTGAAGGATATCCCTATCAGCGATGTCGCCAACAGAGCCACCAGCGCCGTCACCAGCAGATGGTCGACAAAATTATCCCAGGCAAATCGGGCGAACTTTCTCATTCTATCTCTATCGTACCGTCAAATGATTATTTCTCCTCAGCCACGATGATGGCCACACGGCTCTTTTCGTTGTCGCCGTAAGGCATCACGGTGTCACCCTTGGAATCCACCTTCAGACGACTTGCATCTATACCGCCGTCGATGATGGCCTTTGCCACATTCTCCGCTCTGCCGCGAGCATATACTGCATTCTTTTCTGCGGTACCGGTGCCGGCATCAGCATGTCCCGTAACGGATGCTGTGGCTGTAGGATGTGACTTCATCCATGCAATGACATCCTCAATCTTTGAGAGCTCGCCGTCGTCCACTTCCGTCTTGCCAATCTTGAAGAAGATATCCTTCTGCATCTGCTCGTATTTGGTGGGCTGCACCACTGGAGCATCTGTCACAACATCAGCATCTCTGTTCTCGTCAAACTCTTCCACATAAGGCACAACAACGGGTTCGGTGTATGTTCTCTTCTTGTAACCGAAACGGTATGCAACACCCACCTGAGCAGTAATCTGCCAGTCGTCGCAATCCGACCTCTTGCTGTTGAAGCGGTCGTGCAGGCTGTTGGCGTCGGCTTCGATATTCATGCTCCAGTGCTTGTTAATCCTATAGTCCAGCATAAGACCAACGCGCAAGTTGTGACTGAACTTCGTGCCCGTCCAAGCATCGGTGAGGAGAGTCTTGCCCAAACTGTTGTTAATGTAGCCGGCATCGTCGTTGTTCCATGCCGTGTTCAAACCGATACCAGCAATGATATTGGTGCTCAGGGGGAAGTTCTTCAGCGAAGAGATGAAGCCCAAGACGTTGACCATAAGGTCGATGTTGGCTGTGACATAGTTGTAGTCATAGCGATAGTCCCTTTCGGGCTGCGCCAGACCGCCCTTACACCACGCACCGTTCACATGGAAGCGGGCACCGAAAGCACGGCTGAACATTGCACCGAAGCTGGCGCTGGCCGTACCCGTGATAATATCCGACTGGGGATAATTGGTGAGAGTGGTCTGCATACCGCCCTGCAACCCGATAAACATGTAGGGATAGGGCTTATAGTCCAAATCATCCTCCTCAACCTGAGCGGAAGCCGTCAGGGAAACACACAGCGCCATAAGCATTATGGCATAAAAATTCTTCACTTTCATGGTAGTTATTGTTTGTTTTTTAATTTTTGCGCACACAAAGATACGTCTATTTTTCATTTATTCACAAAAAAAGTTAAAAAAACACGACAAAAAAGTTAAAAAAACACTTTTTTTACCCAAAATCTCCCAACTCTCAACTTTTTTCGTACATTTGCGCCCACATTCAGTGGAATGTTGTTGTTTTTCACATATTAAACCTATCGGGGCTGACTGGATTTGACAGCAGACTGATGGTCAGTGTAAGCACGCAGAGAGTTGCCGGCCGCTCTCTATAATCAATGACTTGCAAAGATTTATCTGGCGAACGTGAATACGCTCTCGCTGCCTAACCGAAGTATAGTAGGTTGGCTCAATCTCGGCACCAGGTGCTGAGACGAGATGTCACCCCGGGACTAATCGCTCCGAAGCACCCGGATTCTGTGGCACAGCAAAATCGGAGCTGGCTCGTCAAGGCCTCGCTTGGCGGGCGAGATTTTAAGAGGATAAGGCATTGCTTGGTGGTCCAGGTCTTGGCAATGCACGAAAACCGAAGGCTGGAATAAGCGTGTAGAAAGCTCTGGTTGTCTCTGTTTGGACGAGGGTTCGATTCCCTCCAGCTCCACTACGGGTTTCCCGTCATCACATTATCACAAAACCGATAAGTCCAGTTTTCGCGGAGAAATGAAATGCTTCCTCGCCAGCGACAGTTCTGCGGCGTGAAGCATGAGACGCGTTGACGGTGTGCCGTAGAGGCGGTCCCCTATTATCGGATTATCCAGCCCCTCTGGATGAGCGCAATGCACACGAAGCTGGTGTGTGCGACCCGTATGGGGGAAAAGATGCACAAGAGCGTGCCCCTGTATATTATCCACCACGCGACAATGCGTAAACGCCTTCTTGCCGAACTGTTCCGAAACCATCTGACAGGGACGGGTTGTGATGTCCGGACAAAGAGGAAGATTTATGTCGTATTCCGCTCCCACGGGCATCTCTCTCTCAAGAAAAGCCTCATAGCGCTTCTCCACCTGTCGGCTTTCAAAAAGGCGATGCAGAGCACTCTGCTCCTTCGCGTTTTTGGCAAGCAGCATCAGTCCGGAAGTATCTTGATCCAGTCGGTGTACCGGCAGAAGCCCCGTGATACTTTCCACCGACGGCAGGAACTCCTTACCCGGAACGGAAAGAAGGCCGCTTGGCTTGTCCACCAGAAGTATGTGTTCATCCTCGTAAACCGTTTGCAGCTGGGGCACAAGAGCCTCATAAGGTGTAAGGCGCGGGTCACTCTCCACGTCCAAACCCTGAAGCATGAATTCCAAAATCGGGCGACACCGCATCGTACAGGGCGGGCAAAACTCTCCTGTCGCAGCATCCCACTCTGCAACAGCAAGAGGTGTGAGACCGCGATGATAAGCCTCCTGAAGAAGTTTGGGCGCACAACAGTCTCCTTGTCCGCTCATGCATTTCGAGAGCGGAACAAGGTCGGGAAGCGAACGCTCCTCGCCTCGAGCATTTAGGAAACGGTACTGACTGAAGAGCCATTGCTGCAATGCCTGCGAACGAATTCTGCGCTCATGGCGTAGGCGACATCCCTCCTCACTGCTGTGGGATGCATCGTTTCCCAAGAGAGTTATACGTCGGTTTATCTCTGATATTGCGGCTTCTTCCTGAAGGAAATACGAACCGGGATGCATAATATCAAAGACGGGAGGAACAAATCCCTCCTGAATGGTGCTACCGCCCAGAGTTCCGGAAAAAGCCGCCAGAAAACCTCCGTCATATAGCAGCACACCGAGCGTCTTACCCTGTCGGAGCTCTGCCTGCCACTGGGGATGCGCACGCAAACGCCTCATCACAGACTCCATCGCTGGACGGCAGGCCTCATCAAACGTGAAAATCCTCATAGATAGAAGACGGATTCCGGACCCATGTTGAAAAGCAGGTCCACAATGCTTAAATCGTCCAAAAAACCGTGACGCGAGGCAAACTGCTGATAATACGCCCCTTCACGACGGACACTGTTCTCCAAGGCCGCACCCGACTCTTGGGAAATACCCAGCAGAGATAACACTGTGTCCTGCAAAGCTGCGTTGAAATCTACCAAAAAAAGATAATTGCCCTCGTCGAAGAAGGGACGAAAATCCTCCTCGTAATAATCGAAGAACGGAGTCTGCCGATAGGAAGAACACAGGGCATTCCAATGCTGGTGACGCCACGCACCGTGCTCCGAAATGATAATGTCGCGGGTAAGAGCACCGGGAGCGGGATGCGCCACCGGTATGGTGAGCGCCAGCGCTCCGGACGGCGAGTCGATATAACAGCGGTTGCGCAGCGTCTGCTTCTGCCAGCGGTCATTTGCATCGCACACAAAAGAGAGGGGACGGGTGCGGAGCATCTGTCGGTAGTAGGAGACGGGAGCGAGATAAGCTGTGTGCATTGACAGGTTGATAGTTGACAGGCGACTGTTGGACCTGTTTTTCGGACAAAAGTAGGGAAAAAATCAGTCTTTTTCGAAAAAAAAGCGTTTTTTTACCCAAAATCTCTCAACTTTAAACTTTAAACTTTAAACTTTGAACTTTTTTTCGTATCTTTGCGCCTGATATGTCCGAGGTTCTACTTCAGAAAGTCAACGGAAAACGGGATTTGAAGCGTTTCATACGATTCAATGCCGAATTGTATAAGGACTGCCCTTGGGCGGTGCCCGACTTCATGGAAGATACCCTCGAGACATTCTCCCTGAAAAATAATGCCGCATTTGAGTTCTGCCGTGCGGAGTGGTTTCTCGCCTACAAGGACGACCGTGTGGTGGGTCGCGTGGTGGCTTTCATCAACGAGCGCGCCAACGCACGCTGGAATCGTAAGAGCGTGCGCTTTGGATGGATTGACTTCATCGACGATGAGGCCGTGAGCCGTGCGCTGCTGGACGCAGTAGCAGATTGGGGACGCGAGCATGGTATGACAGAGATGCACGGACCGCTCGGTTTCACCGATATGGATCCGGAAGGCATGCTGATAGAGGGTTTCGACCAGCTCAGCACAATATCCACCATCTACAACTACCCCTACTACCCCGTTCACTTCGAGCACTACGGTATGCAGAAGGAGACGGACTGGGTGCAGCGCCATATCGCTATGCCGAGTAAGGGCAATGCCGGATGGGAACGCTATGCCCGTGTGGCAAGCATGGCAAGCAAACGTTACGGGCTGAGTGTACATAAATTCAAGTCGAAAAAGGAAATCTGGGAAGGCGGATATGATTTCAAATTCTTTGAGACAATAAATAAGAGTTATGCCTCCCTGTTCGGCTACAGCGAAATGACAGACCGCCAGATGAGGAGTTACGCGGAGCGCTACCTGCGCTTCGTCGACCTGCGCCTGCTGAGCATCATTGAAAATAGCAAGGGAGAGGTGGTGGCTGCTGCGGCATGTATGCCGTCATTGTCGCGTGCAATGCAGAAAGCGAAAGGTCGCCTGTTCCCCTGGGGATGGTGGCACATCCTGAAGGCTCTCTATATCAAGCGTGACGAAACGCTGGACATGCTACTTATAGGAGTGGTGCCGGAATATCAGGACAAGGGTGCCGTGACACTTATCTTTGCCGACCTCATACCGCAAATCCTAAAGCTGGGATTCAAGTGGGGCGAGATACATCCGCAACTGGAAGACAACACACGCGGTCTGGGTATTTGGGATGTCTTCGAAAACACCATACACAAACGTCGTAGAGCATGGAAGAAAATGATATAAAAGCACAGGACACCCCCGCTTCCGGTGAGACTGTGGCGTATAGCGACGAAAATATACGCCACCTCTCCGATATGGAGCATGTGCGCACCAGACCCGGAATGTATATCGGTCGTCTGGGTGACGGCAGTCAGGCAGAAGACGGTGTCTACGTGTTGCTCAAAGAGGTCATTGACAACAGTATCGACGAATTCAAGATGAATGCCGGCAAGCG
>JAGDCM010000015.1 GCA_017958545.1 Bacteroidaceae bacterium
CAATTTCTTATTGTGGCAGCCTGCACTTTGTAGTAATCACTCAGCTCTTCATAGCTGTTGTCTCCAGTCAGATAAGCAGAGATTATCTCAGCTTTCTTCTCCTTTGGAAATCTTGGATGTAAATTTCTCATACGTTAAACACATTTATTAAGTTCTTAAATGTGTCAACCTATATCAGTATAAGACAGATAATTTAATTTGATTTTTTGTTTGAAAAAGATTTGGGCGTTTGAAAAAAAAGTTGTATCTTTGCACAATAAAAAATGTATATGCGTAAAGTTAGAATTATATTATTACTGGTTGTGGCAGTAGTGGTGATGGCCTGCCAGCAGACGGCAAAGCAAACCGCTTCGCCCTTCGTAGCTGTTGAGGACGGTCACTTTGTAAAGGACGGTAAACCCTATTATTATGTAGGTACTAACTTTTGGTATGGTGCCATCCTTGCCTCGGAAGGGCAGGGTGGTGACCGTCAGCGACTTGCGAGGGAGTTGGATCTGATGCAGCAGTACGGTATTGACAACCTGCGTATCCTTGTGGGTTCTGATGGTGAGCGTGGCGTGTTGACAAAGGTGGAACCGACTCTTCAAGAGGCTCCTGGTGTTTATAATGACACGATTCTGGCCGGCCTTGACTATCTGTTGCAGGAGTTAGGGAAGCGTGGAATGGTGGCTGTGCTCTATCTGAACAACTCTTGGGAGTGGAGCGGTGGCTACGGTTTCTATCTGGAGCAAGCTGGAGCCGGTAAACAACCACGCCCCAACGAGGTGGGATATCCTGCCTTCATGCAGGCCATGAGCAAATATGCTACCAACGAGAAGGCTCATGAGTTGTTCTACGACTATGTGCGCTTTATCCTCAGTCGTACGAACCGCTATACAGGTCTCGCCTACAAGGACGATCCCGCCATTATGTCCTGGCAGATTGGCAACGAGCCGCGAGCCTTTTCTACAGAAGCGCTTCCGGCGTTCGAGAAATGGCTCTCAGAGGCTTCGTCGCTCATCCGTTCGCTTGACCCAAACCACTTGATATCAGTTGGCTCTGAGGGTGCATGGGGCTGTGAAGGAGACTTCGGGTCGTGGGAGCGGATCTGCTCCGACAAGAATGTGGACTATTGTAATATTCACCTATGGCCATACAACTGGGGTTGGGCGAAAGCCGACTCGTTGAAGGAAAATCTGCCGAGAGCCAAAGAGAACACTAAAGATTATATCGACCGCCATTTGGAAATCTGTGAACGCATCCGCAAACCTCTGGTGATGGAGGAGTTTGGTTATCCGAGGGACGGTTTCCAGTTTGCCCTAGGTACACCTACCGAGGGACGCGACGGCTATTACGAGTATGTTTTTTCTCTAGTTGGCGACAATGCCGAGAAGGGCGGCTACTTTGCAGGCTGCAACTTCTGGGGCTGGGGCGGTCTGGCACAGCCGAAACACGAGCAGTGGCTGGTGGGTGATGACTATACCAACGATCCGGCTCAGGAGGCTCAGGGACTTAACTCAGTGTTCGCCGGCGACTCAACGACACTCTCCGTGATACGATCGCAAATGGAGAGGATGGAGAATTTGATAAAATAGTATCAGTATTAGGCAAGAGAATGTGCGCGTGATATGGAGAAAAGTTGTACTTTTGCAGCCGAAAATGACAGATGTTTTAATCTTGATGTTATGAACAGACTAAAAACTCTCCTATTTTGCATGTTGGCAGCGTTGTCGTTGCAAGCCCAGATACGTGGTTCTGAGATTCAGGTGCTGGTGCAGCCCAATCATCAGGACTGGACCTATAAGACAGGTGAGAAAGCCACTTTTGCCGTCAGCGTGTTGAAGTCGGGTACACTGCTCGACAATGTGAGCATCGATCTCGCAGCAGGGCCTGAGATGTACCAGGACGTTAAAAAAAGTCAGACACTGAAGAACGGTACACTGCAACTGACGGGTACGATGAAACAGCCCGGCTTCTACCGTGTCGACGTTACAGCTCATGTGGGTGGCAAGGACTACAAAGGAGCCTGTGGAGCGGCCTTCGCACCGGAGCAGCTGCAGCCGTCGACCCTGATGCCGAAGGATTTCAGCGACTTCTGGCAGGATGCCATCCGTGAGGCCCGCAAGACCCCTCTCGAACCTACGAAACGTCTGCTACCGGAACGTTGTACGAAGGATGTGAACGTGTATGAGGTGAGCTTCTATAATATGAAGTGGGGCTCGCGTACTTATGGCATCCTTTGTGTACCGGTGAAGGAGGGGAAATATCCCGCTCTGCTCAGGGTGCCAGGAGCCGGTGTCAGGCCTTACGGCGGTGACATCTATACCGCCTCACAGGGAGCCATTACGCTGGAAATCGGCATTCATGGCATTCCCGTGACGATGGAACAGGGCGTATATGATGACCTGCATAACGGGGCCCTCAGCGGCTACTGGGAGTTCGGGATGGATGATCGTGACAAGAGTTATTACAAACATGTCGTCATAGGCTGTATCCGTGCACGTGACTATATAGAGGAGGATACCCCGTGGAACGGGAAAGAGTGTGGTGTGACGGGTTCGAGCCAAGGTGGATTTCTCTC
>JAGDCM010000016.1 GCA_017958545.1 Bacteroidaceae bacterium
ACGCGACCCGAAAGCTTGCCGTAGCCGAAGTCCTTGTCGAACTTCTCCACATCGAAATAGACGGAGCCTTCCGACACGTAGGCATAGCCCGCATCAAGAATTCTTTGCACCATCTCGATTTGCTCGATAATGTGGCCGGAAGCGCGAGGCTCAATGGAGGGTCCCTTCACATTGAGCGCATCCATGGCCTTGTGGTAGCTGTCCATGTAGTATTGCGCCACCTCCATGGGTTCCAGCTGCTCCAAACGGGCCTTCTTGGCGATCTTGTCTTCACCCTCGTCGGCATCGTGCTCCAGATGGCCCACGTCGGTGATGTTGCGCACGTAGCGCACCTTATAACCCAGATGCGTGAGATAGCGGAAGAGCAGGTCGAAGGTGATGGCGGGACGTGCGTGCCCCAGATGTGCATCACCGTAGACCGTAGGTCCGCAGACATACATACCCACCCTGCCCGGTGTCAGCGGGCGGAAGAGTTCCTTCTGGCGGGAAAGTGTATTGTAGATGAGAAAATTCTGTTCCATTTTTCTATGCTTTTTACCTATTATTGCGTCGAACCGCCTGCTATGTCGAGCAGTTCGTTCGTGATGGCGGCCTGACGTCCCTTGTTGTACTGTATCTGGAGCTCTTCGAGCAGTTCGTTGCCATTGTCGGTAGCCGTCTGCATGGCCACGGTGCGTGCAGCGTGCTCTGCTGCCTGTGCGTCGAGCATCACGGCATACATCTTCGTTGCAAGCGAATCGGGCACGATGCTCTCGAGGAGTGCCTCACGGGTGGGTTCCACGATGTTGGGCGACTCCACATCCTCCGCCCCCGAAGATAACGTTAGCGGCAGGAACTCGTCGCGCGTCAGCACCTGCGAGGACATATTCCTGTAGTGCATATACATGAGCTCGGCTCCGTCCAACTGCCCCGCGAGGAAGTCGCTGCAGAGCGTCTGCGAGAGGCGTGCAGCATCGCTGTACTGCGGTTTGTCGCCCTTGCCGACATACTCCCTCACCAGTGTGAGCCACTGGCCGTGGGGCTTTGCCCACTTCACGAGCGACTGCTCCAGTTTGCGCCCGATGACGTAGACGCGCACCTTGAGTCCTTCCCTGTGGAAATCCTCCAGCGCCAAGGTCACATTGCGCACCATGTTGGCATTGTAGCCTCCGCACAGACTCGTATTGCTGGCGATGCACACGAGGGCAACGGCCTTCTTCTCCTCACGCTGCACACAGAGCGGATGCTCCGCAACGCCGCTGACAGCCATCTTCATGATGCTCTCCAGCTGGCGCTGATACGGCAGGGCTCCCTCTATGGCCGTCTGTGCCTTGTGCAACTTGGCCGTAGCCACCATTTTCATGGCGGAGGTTATCTTCAGCGTGCCCTGCACACTGCCGATGCGTCCCTTTATCTCTTTAAGCGATGGCATTGCTGATGTCCTGTGCTATCTCGCGTATGATATTTTCTATGGTTTCATCGATTCTTCCTTCGGCCAGCGGCTTGATGACGTCGTCGGTGTGCGCTGCGCGCAGCACTTGGAGGAAGCGGTTCTGGAACTCTGACACCTGGTCCACCCTTATCTTGGCCATCAGACCCTTCGTGCCGCAGTAGAGGATGGCAATCATCTCGCCGACGGGCATCGTGGCGTATTGCGGCTGGATGAGCAGCTGGTTGTTCTTGCGACCGCGGTCGATGGTCATTGCCGTGACGGGATCCATGTCGCTGGAGAACTTCGAGAAGGCCTCCAGTTCGCGATACTGCGCCTGGTCGATTTTCAGCGTACCGGCCACCTTCTTCATACTCTTCACCTGTGCCGAACCACCCACACGGCTCACGGAAATACCCACGTTGATGGCGGGTCGGAAGCCTTGGTTGAAGAGGTCCGTCTCGAGGAATATCTGACCGTCGGTAATGGAAATCACGTTGGTGGGAATATAGGCCGACACGTCGCCAGCCTGCGTCTCGATGATAGGCAGCGCCGTGAGCGAACCGCCCGCCTTCACCTTGCCTTTGAGGCAATCCGGCAGGTCGTTCATCTGCTCTGCCACCTCCTGCTGCTCGATAATCTTCGCGGCACGCTCCAGAAGGCGGGAATGGAGGTAGAATACGTCACCGGGATATGCCTCGCGTCCGGAAGGACGGCGCAGGATGAGCGACACCTCACGATAGGCAACAGCCTGCTTGGAGAGGTCGTCGTAAATCACCAGGGCGTGACGGCCTGTGTCGCGGATGTATTCTCCGATGGCGGCACCGGCAAACGGTGCGAAATACTGCATCGCAGCAGGGTCTGCAGCCGGAGCTGCAACGACGCAGGTGTAGGGCATTGCGCCCTTCTTCTTCAAAGTGTTCACAAGCGCTGCCACCGTGCTGGCCTTCTGGCCTATTGCCACGTAGATGCAATAAACGGGATTGCCCGACTCGTAACCGCTCTTCTGGTTTATTATGGTGTCGACGGCGATTGCAGTCTTACCCGTCTGACGGTCGCCGATGATGAGCTCGCGCTGTCCGCGACCGATAGGTATCATGGCATCCACCGACTTGAGACCCGTCAGGAGAGGCTGCTTCACCGGCTGGCGGAACACGACGCCCGGCGCTTTGCGCTCAAGGGGCATCTCGCATGTCTCACCCGTGATTTCGCCCATACCGTCGAGCGGATGGCCGAGAGGGTCTATCACGCGTCCGAAGAGCGACTCGTTCACCTTGATGGAAGCAATGCGACCGGTGCGCTTGGCTATCATGCCCTCGCTCACCTTCTCGGCACCTCCGAAGAGCACGGCACCCACGTTGTCCTCCTCCAGGTTCATCACCACTGCCATGACACCGTTCTCGAATTCCAGCAGTTCGCTCATCTCCGCGTTCTTCAGTCCGTAGATACGGGCCACACCGTCGCCCACAGTCAGGACGGTACCCACCTCCTCGAACTTGCTTCCGGAGTCTATGTCGTGCAGTTGCTGAAGGAGCACCTCACTCACTTCGCTAGCTTTGATGTTATTCATACGATTCTTGCGTTTTTATCAATGAAATGATTCTTTATCATCTCAAATTCATGCTTCGCGGAGGCATCCAGCATGTGGTCGTCCAGCTGGAAGATGAAACCGCCGATGATGTCCGGCTTCACGTGCTCCTCGAGTATCACTTCGGAAAAGTCCTTGCTGTGCTTCTCCACCATCCTCTTGAGCCTGTCGCCGGTGGCCTTCGAGAGCGTCGTCGCCGTTGTCAGCCGCACGATAGCGATGTGTTTGTGCTGACGATACAGCAGTACAAAGGAATATGCGATGAAGAGCATGAAAGCCTCCCTCTTGTGGTGAAGCACCAGAGAGGCAAATTTCCGCCACACCGTGCTCACCTCCTGCCCGTCCTGCTTTACGGCTTCGAGCAGCACGCCGAGCTTCCGCTCCTTGGGAAGCAGAGGGTCGGAGAGCACTTCACGCAGTTCATCCGCAGCACGATACGATGCGATGAGTCGCAGCACCTCGTCGTACACCTGCTGCTCCACACCCTCCTCGAGGGCGTAGTCGAGCAACGCCTTTGCGTATCTTTTGGCTATGACTCCTATATACATCGCGCTACTGTGCCCGGTTCTCTACTTCGTCCAGGAGACGGTTCACGTAATCCATCTGCGCCTCGTCCGTACTGAGGCTGTGGCGCAGCACCTTCTCCGCTATCTCCACACTGAGTTCTCCCACTTGACGGCGGATATCTCTCACGGCATTCTCCTTCTCCGCCTGTATCTGCTGACGGGCATCCTCCATCACTTTCTGCGCAGCCACCGTAGCCTCCTCACGCGCCTTGGCGATGATGTCCTGCTTCATGCGTGCTGCCTCCTCCAGTATCTCCGACTGGCGACTCTGGGCCTCCTGCAGCATACGTTCTGTGTCCTGCTGCACTTTTTCCAGTTTCTCACCGGCCTCCTTGGCTTTGGAGACACCTTCGTCGATGTAGCGCGCACGCTCGTCCACCATACCCGTGATGACAGGCCAGCCGAACTTGGCGAGGATGAAGAACACCGCGCCGAAGGCTAGTAGCATCCAGATGAACAGCCCGCTTTCAGGAACTAATAGAGACATCTTACGATTCCCGTTAGTTTGTTTTCTTTAGCTTGCCAGAAGACACACTACCACAGCAAACAGGCTCACACCCTCGACGAGGGCACCGATGATAATCATCGCTGTCTGCACCTTGCTGATGCTCTCAGGCTGACGTGCCATGCTATCCATTGCGGCACTGCCAATCTTGCCCAAGCCCATACCGGCACCGACTGCTACCAAACCAGCACCCAAAGCTGCTGCACCCTTTGTGGAGAGAATCTCCAGAAGAATCATTCCTAACATAATTGTTCGTTTTTATTGTGTTACACTTTTATTTCAAATAACTTTTCAACTTGTCTACTAACTACTTGTCAACTATTCATGATGGTGTGCTTGCGACAAACCGATATAGATACTCGACAGCATGGTGAATACGAATGCCTGAATGAATGCCACCAGCACCTCCAGCATGTCAAGGAAGATGGCCAGCAGCACGCTCACCACGCTCATACCGTAGTTGCCGCCCCCGGGCATACTCACCGCCGTGAGGAATACCACGCTGATAACGCCGAGCAACGCGCAATGTCCCGCAAGGATATTGGCAAAGAGACGGATGGTGAGGGAGAACGGTTTCGTGAACAAGCTTATAAACTCAATCACAGCCATGAGAGGACGGAGCCATGCAGGCAGTTCCTTGTTCCAGAACACTTCCTGCCAATACGCCTTCGTGCCGAAGATGTTGGTGATGACGAAGGTGAACAGCGCCAGCGTCACCGTCACCGCGATGTTGCCCGTGATATTTGCCGAACCGGGAATGAGTCCCAGCAGGTTCGTCAGGAAGATGAAGAAGAAGACGGTGAGCAGATACGGGGTGTAGCGCGCCGTATGTTCCGGCACATTGGCCTTAATGACGTCGTTGTATATGTAGCTCACCATCATCTCCATCGTGCCCACAAAGCCCTTGGGAACAGGAGCCGTGACATCTTTCTTCCTGTACCACCGCGCTGCACCTATCACCATCAGACAGAGCAATACGCTGGCAATGAGCAGGCCTGCCACATTCTTTGTGATGGAGGCGTCGAAAAGGGGCCTCTCACCCGTTGCCACCTCTATTATCTTACCCGCGTACGCGCTACCCTCCGGAGCAATGGCCAAACCCTCGTAGGCCTCGTGGCCGTGATGGAAATGAGACGAGGAGAACGCATGCCATCCCGTGTGCTCGCTGTAAACCAGCACCGGCAGCGGCGCAGACACAGATGTCTCTCCGATGTCCGTCAGGTGCCAGTAGTAACTGTCACCGACGTGGTCGAAAATCATCGCCGTCACATCCAATTGTCCTGCCTCTTTCATTGCTTCGCGCAGATTTTTATCTCGTCGTTATCCACTTCCACATAGCCGCCCTTTATCTCCAGACGTTTCTCACCTGCGGCTGTTGCATAGCGCACCACACCTTCCGTCAGCGTCGACACGATGCTGTCGTGCCCCGCCAATATGGTGAAGCGCCCACGCCCTCCGGGCACTTCGCAAAGTGTCACGTCGCCGCTGTAGAGCGTCTTAGCCGGACTATAAATGGTCAGTTTCACAATTATATATTTACTACCAACTTGTCAACTCGTCAACTAACTACTTGTCAACTTTAGATGCCGCTTCCTTCAGCACGCGAGCCTTCTCTATAGCCTCCTCTATTGTACCCACATTGAGGAATGCCTGCTCTGGAAGATCGTCCACTTCGCCGTCAAGAATCATATTGAAACCCTTGATGGTGTCTTCGATATTCACCATCACGCCCTTCAGGCCGGTGAACTGCTCTGCCACTGTGAACGGCTGCGAAAGGAAACGCTGCACACGACGTGCTCTGTTCACCGTCTGCTTGTCCTCATCGGAAAGTTCGTCCATACCGAGGATGGCAATGATGTCCTGCAGTTCCTTGTTGCGCTGCAGTATCTGCTTCACACGCTGCGCACAGTTGTAGTGCTCCTCGCCCACGATGTTCGGGTCGAGAATACGACTGGTGGAATCCAGCGGATCCACCGCAGGATAGATACCCAATTCGGTAATCTTACGCGAAAGCACCGTTGTGGCATCCAAGTGGCTGAACGTCGTTGCGGGAGCCGGGTCGGTCAAGTCGTCTGCCGGTACATAAACGGCCTGCACAGAAGTGATGGAACCCTTCTTCGTGGATGTGATGCGCTCCTGCATCTTACCCATATCGGTGGCCAAAGTGGGCTGATAACCCACGGCAGAGGACATGCGGCCCATCAGGGCACTCACCTCACTGCCGGCCTGTGTGAAACGGAAGATGTTGTCGATGAACAGCAGGATATCCTTCGATGTGCCGACAACATCGGAATCTCTGAAACTCTCTGCTATCGTCAGTCCGCTCAGCGCCACAGATGCACGCGCCCCGGGAGGCTCCGACATCTGACCATACACCAGCGTTGCCTGACTCTTCGCCACTTCATTGTAGTCAACCTTCGAGAGGTCCCATTTTCCCTCTTCCAGTCCTTTCTTGAACTCCTCGCCATAGCGTATCACACCGCTCTCTATCATCTCGCGCAGCAGGTCGTTACCCTCACGGGTACGCTCTCCCACACCGGAGAAGACGGAGAAGCCGTTGTGCTTCTTGGCGATGTTATTGATGAGCTCCATGATGAGCACCGTCTTACCCACACCGGCACCGCCGAAAAGACCGATTTTACCGCCCTTCAGATACGGCTCCAGAAGGTCTATCACCTTGATACCCGTATAGAGCACTTCCTGCGAAGTCGTCAGTTCCTCGAACTTAGGCGGCTCTCTGTGAATCGGCAAAGCACCTTCTTTGGAGAGCTCTTTCATACCATCCACAGTGTCGCCCACCACATTGAAGAGACGTCCCTTCACCTGGTCGCCAACGGGCATTGTTATCGGTTGTCCCGTGCATACTGCCTCAACACCGCGACTCAAGCCGTCGGTTGAATCCATTGCCACGCAACGCACCGTGTTCTCGCCAATATGCTGCTGCACTTCCACAATGAGCAGACGTCCGTCAGGACGCGTCACGTTCAATGCCTCGTTGATGGCAGGCAACTCCACCATCTCGCCGCCTTCGCTTTTGAAGGCAACATCCACCACAGGTCCTATCACCTGCGACACATACCCTTTACGTTGTGTCATATCTGTGTTTTTATCCGTTTTCCTGCGCAAAGATACGATTTTTTACAAAAAAAACGCCGTCGCAGGGATTTTTTTTCTACTAAACGTCCCTTTTATTTATTCTTGCCTGATTTACTTGCGTGTCAGCGCCACACAAATGCTGTCCTGAAAGTCACGTCCGGTGCGAGCCCGCACTATTCCCTGATTTATTATGGCATAGCAGAGGAAATGACCCTCCGACGTGCGACAATAGCCGGCCAGCGAGGAAACGCCTTCCACAGTGCCCGTCTTGGCTCTCACGTTTCCGTGGGCAGAAGTGCGTATCATACGTTTTTCCAAGGTTCCATCGATACCGGCAATGGGCAAAGCCTCTATGAAGGGTATTCTGATATGGTCCCACTGCCAGGCATAACGCAGAACACGGACAAGGAGTTCCACCGTGACATAGTCGTAAAGCGAGAGACCGCTGCCGTCGGCAATGAGATAGTCCTTGGGATTGAGCGAGAGGTCTGCCATCAGACGCTCCACCTCTGCGGCAGCTTCCTTGCGACCGGCGCCCGGGCGACCGCTCTTACCGGCCAACTGCAGAAAGACACTTTCTGCCATCAGATTGTCGCTCTTCTTCAACATTGGTTGCAAGACATCGTTGAGCGTCCACACGGCTGTATCATTCAACAACGGTTCGCCGTCCACTTCCGGTGTGGTGATTTTGTCGTCCCAGCACCATCCCCAGCCGGCCTCCCGGACGTAGGGTGAGTAGCGATGCTCTGCCCCGAGACTCTTGAGAGCTGTGACTGCTGTGATTACTTTCTGGCACGAAGCCGGGCGTAAACGCTGCCGGTAACCCACCGCATAGATGAGTGAATCATCCGTGAGATCCCAAACGGCAAGACCCAGTTGGGATGTTTCGAAAAGAGGATCGGCACAAAGACTGTCCAGAATCCCGATTGTTTGACTCTTCCAGTCGCTCTGTCCGCAAATGGAGAGGGTGAGGGCCGTAAAAAAGACCGTAATAAGTGTTTTTTTCATCATATCGGCGACAAAGATACCAAAAAAGTTGTAAATTTGCATCAGAAAACGTATAAAATCATGATACGCAAGTTCGATTTTCTCATCATTGGCGGCGGTGTGGCCGGTATGAGCTATGCTCTGAAAGTGGCAGACGCCGGAAAAGGGCGCGTTGCACTCATCTGCAAGACGACACTCGATGAAGCCAATACGGCAAAGGCGCAGGGCGGTATCGCCTCAGTGACAAACCTTGAAGTGGATAACTTCGAGAAACACATCAAGGACACCATGATTGCCGGCGACTACATCAGCGACCCGGCTGCTGTGGAACAGGTGGTGAAGGGAGGTCCTGCCGGTATACGCGACCTGCTGAAATGGGGCGTGAATTTCGACAAGACGGAAGACGGAAGCTTCGATTTGCATCGCGAAGGCGGTCACTCGGAATTCCGCATCCTCCATCATGCCGACGACACGGGATTCGAGATACAACGCGGGCTGATGGCTGCCGTAAACCGTCATCCCAACATCACCGTGCTTGAGAACCACTATGCCGTGGAAATCATCACGCAGCACCATCTGGGCCGCGAGGTGAACCGCCACATGACGGACATCGAATGCTACGGTGCCTACGTGCTCGACCCGGATACAGGCAAGGTAGACACATATCTCTCACGCGTCACGCTGATGGCAACGGGAGGTACTGGAGCCGTCTATGCCACCACCTCCAATCCCAATATCGCCACAGGCGACGGCATCGCAATGGTGTATCGTGCAAAGGGTATTGTGAAGGATATGGAGTTCGTGCAGTTCCACCCCACGGTGCTCTACAATCCCGCAGAGACTCATCCCGCCTATCTCATCACGGAAGCAATGCGCGGATATGGAGGCATACTCAAACTGCCCAACGGCGAGGAATTCATGCAGAAGTACGACAAGCGTCTTTCTCTCGCACCCCGCGACATCGTGGCGCGCGCCATCGACCGCGAGATGAAGATACACGGACTCAAGCACGTCTGCCTGGATGTAACACATAAAGACCCGGAAGAAACCCGCCATCACTTCCCGAATATCTATGCAAAATGTCTTTCCATTGGTATCGACATCACCAAACAGATGATACCTGTGTGCCCTTCCGCCCACTATATGTGCGGAGGCATCAAGGTGAATCTCAACGGCGAGAGCACCATACACCGCCTCTATGCTGTGGGAGAATGCTCATGCACCGGACTGCACGGCGGCAACCGTCTCGCGTCCAATTCCCTCATTGAGGCTGTTGTGTATGCCGATGCTGCAGCACGCCATTCATTGTCGGTCATCGACAACTACACATTCAACACCTCCGTACCGGAATGGAACGACGAGGGTACGATGTCCAACGAGGAGAAGGTACTCATAGCACAGGATATGCAGGAGGTTGGGCAAATCATGTCCAATTACGTGGGCATCGTACGTTCCGACCTGCGTCTGCACCGCGCCTGGACTCGCCTTGATATCATCTACGAAGAGACCGAGGAACTGTTCCGCCGTGTCAAGCCTACCAGGGATATTTGCGAACTGCGCAATATGATTAACGTGGCATACCTCATCACGCGACAGGCATTGGAGCGCAAGGAAAGCCGCGGGCTTCACTATACTATCGACTATCCCAAGCACGCCTTGGATTAAACTATAGCCCTTGAAGAAAAGTATCTTTGGCAATCTCATGCTCATGGAGGGACTCTCCCTGCTTCTCACCATGGCTGTGAGTCTCTTCTACAGAGAAGGCGACTGGTGGGCATTTCTTGCTGCAGCTCTTCTCAGTATGCTGCTCGGAGGCACATGCCTTCTGCTCGGACGCCGTCAGCGCGAGGAGCGCTTTACACGCGCAGACTCATTCCTTGTAGTAGCACTCTCATGGGTAGTATTCTCCCTGATAGGCATGATACCCTTCATACTGTATATGAAGATGGATGCTGCCTCCGCTTTCTTCGAAACGATGAGCGGATTCAGCACAATGGGAGCCACCGTCATCTCCGACATTGACGGAATGACACATGCCACACGATTCTGGCGCTCCATCACACAATGGACCGGCGGCTTGGGTATCGTCGTTTTCTCCATTGCCCTCATACCTCTTTACGAAATGAAGAACAGCAACGTGTTCTCTGCAGAGGCAACAGGCATCGGACTTGACCGTCTGCGCCCGAAAATTGGTTCCACAGCACGCCGTCTCCTGCTCATCTACCTGCTTCTTACGGGTCTTTGCGCCCTCTGCTATTGGGCGGGACCGATGAATCTCTACGATGCTATATGCCACTCCATGACCACCGTTGCAACCGGCGGTTTCTCCACACATTCCGACAGTATCGGATATTTCCACAGCACTTATGTGGAATATGTGGCTATCTTCTTCATGATAATCTCCTCCATCAACTTCTCCTTATACTATTATGTCACCATACGCCGCACACACGTATTTCTGAGAAATGAGGAGATGCATACATTCCTTTGGATTATCTTCTTCATGACATGCCTGTTTATGCTGCTCTTCCGCTGGGCTCCACAACATGGCCTAGCCGCAGACTCGCTTCTCCCGAACGGATTTGAAGAAACTTTCCGCACATCGCTTTTCCATGTCACCACCGTCATCACCACTACAGGATACGCTGCGCAGAAATTCGACTATGTCGCTTGGGGAGCTCCGTTCTGGCTGCCCACCGTATTTATTATGTCTCTGGGGGCCTGTGCAGGAAGTACCGCCGGAGGTATCAAAGTGATACGTTTCCTGGTTTGTATCAAGAGCATGTTCAACGAATTCCTACTCCAACTTCATCCCCGTGCGGTTCTTGCCGTACGTGTGTCGGGAGGTGTTGTCCCCGTGGAACGTGTGCGCCGCACCCTTGTATTCATAATCATCTACCTTTCCCTCGTGGCACTCGGCATATTTCTCCTCACCTGCATGGGTCTTGATGTCGATACGGCCATCGGAGCCTGTATATCTTCTTTGTCCAATGTCGGTCCCGGTACGGGAATCTGCGGTCCCGCAGACTCTTTTGCTGCAATTCCGGCTCTCGGCAAGTGGATTCTGTCGCTCTTCATGCTTATCGGCCGTCTGGAAATATTCACTGTGCTCTTCCTCTTCCTCCCCTCTTTCTGGACAGAGAGACAGTAATTAACGTGCCATATCGGAAAAACTTTAAACCTTAAACTTTAAACTTTAAACTAAATTTCGTATCTTTGCAGCAAAATTGATTTGAAGTGATGAGTCTTTGGAGTATTATATTGATTGCATGGGCAGTATTCTGTGCCTTGGTGTACATCTGCGCATACATTGACTACGCATACTACAGATACAACCTGTCTGAGAAATTCAGCCAACTTATGGATGCCATCACAGAAGATGAGTAGCACCCGCACATAACGACACAAAGGAAGACAACGTATGGATTTTGACATTCACCGTCAGACGCAGCAGAAGGAGAAAGACTTCGAAAACGCCCTGCGACCGCTCTCATTTGAGGACTTCAGCGGTCAACAGAAGGTGGTGGACAATCTGCGCATCTTCGTTGAAGCCGCCCGTTTTCGCGGTGAACCCCTTGACCATACGTTGCTGCACGGTCCTCCGGGACTCGGCAAGACAACGCTTTCTGGCATCATTGCCAACGAACTGGGAGTGGGTATCAAACTGACATCCGGACCCGTGCTCGACAAACCGGGCGACCTTGCCGGCATACTGACATCGCTCGAAACCAACGACGTGCTATTCATCGACGAGATACACCGTCTCTCCCCTGTGGTGGAGGAATACCTCTATTCTGCTATGGAGGACTATCGTATCGATATAATGCTGGACAAGGGGCCGTCTGCCCGCAGCATACAGTTGGACCTCGCCCCGTTCACCCTCGTTGGCGCCACCACACGCAGCGGCCTTCTTACGGCACCACTGCGTGCACGCTTTGGCATCAACCTCCATCTGGAGTACTATGACAGCGCAACACTGCAGCGCATCATAGTGCGCTCCGCTAAACTGCTCGGCCTTTCCATCAGCAACGAGGCTGCCGGCGAGATAGCCGGTCGTAGCAGAGGCACGCCACGTATTGCCAACGCACTCTTGCGCCGCGTGCGCGACTTCGCACAGGTAAAGGGCAACGGCAATATCGATATCACGATTGCACGTATGGCTCTCGAGGCACTCGGTGTGGACCGCTACGGATTGGACGAAATCGACAACAAGATACTGACCGCCATCATCGACAAATTCAAGGGCGGTCCGGTCGGTATAACAACTATCGCCACAGCTGTAGGTGAAGACCCCGGCACGGTGGAAGAGGTCTATGAACCGTTTTTGATTAAGGAAGGTTTTGTGAAACGCACACCAAGAGGGCGCGAAGCCACAGAACTGGCATACAGCCATCTGGGACGTACAATGGGAAGCAGGAACGGTAATCCTCTGCAGGGCGACCTCTTCGACTAATGCGCCTCAATCACCATGCGGCAAATACGGTCCTGAAACTGTCGACCGTCATACACCGGTGTGTCTTCGTTAATGATACTGAAAGCATACCAGTGACCGTTTTCCGAATGAATATATCCTGAAAGCGACGATGCGCCGATGGTGGTCAACGTACCCGTTTTGCAGAACACGCGGTTCCTGAACTTCGGCGCACTCATCCTGTTTGTCAGCGAACCGCGACGCACACCACCCTGCGGTGTTGCCAGAGCCTCATCTATGAGCACTCTGCGTATCTCCTCATCGTGCCAGGCATACACCATGAGATGCGCCAGGAAACGTGCCGTGAGTCTGTTTTCGGGAGAGAGACCGCTGCCGTCGTTAATTACAAAACCGGCAGTATCTTCCTTCGGCATTTCTTCACGGATAAACGTCTTGAGCGCAGACGCCGGATACACCGCATCTCCGATATGCGCACCGCCCCAGCGGTATAACATATTATCCGTATGCCACAACACCGACTCCGCCTTGATATTACTGCTGTGGATGAGCATCGGAGCAATCACTTCCCGCAAGCTGTGACGCTCCGAGGCGATGACTGTAGCGTTGCGTTCCACACCGTTGAGCCAGGCACGACGCTGGAATGGAGAAGAAAGGTCCCCACGCCTGATGACACTCGAGTGCTCCACCTTGATGCCTGCCAAGGAAAGCGTATATTGCAACTGGCGACGCACAAAGTTCTCGCCCTTGAGCAGCAGGGGGAGTTTGCCGTAGAGGATATCCCACGCAGAAGCACTGGCGTGAGGACGCAGAGTGTCGGCACGTGCCAAGTCTAACACCACATCGCCTACGATACGCTGAATACCCCGTTGCTTGAGAGCCGTTACCATCGGTTCGAACGATTCGAAGAGAGGGTCGTCGTCACCCTCGAATATCAGGATACCATAAAGTGTGCCACGATGCACCGTGCCGTGATACAGCAGACGACTCACGTAGTGGGCATTCGTACCCAGACGCTTGAGAGCTGTTACGGCTGTGAGCAGTTTCATGCAAGAAGCGGGCACCATAAGACGGTCGGCATGCAGTTCATAAACCATCTCATCGGCACTGATGTCATAGAGGGCAATCGCCACCTTGGATGAATCCACCTGCCAAAAGGGAAGGCGTCCGCGCAAGGGGCTGTCTTCCGGCATCACGAAAGCCTTCTTTTCCGGTTCTGTTTCCTCTTTGAAAAACTCCTTGCACCAGCCCCATATGCTCCACCCCAGACGCAATAATAACAAGAGCACGACGCACCATAAGGCACGTCGCACACTCTTCTTCAAACGTCTCCGTTTTTTGGTCTTCTTGCTTTTTATATCTGTCTGAGTTTAGAAGTTGCGGAATGATGTGTTGCCGTCGGGTGTCACTGCGATGCACTCCATCTCCACGAGCCATGTGGGACGGCACACGGGGGCCAGAGTAAATACGGTGGGAATATCGGGCATACGCTCACGGAAAAGACGGCTCACCAGTTCGTAGTCGGAGATGTCACGCAAGTAGACAATAATCTGCATCACGTCGTCGTATGTGGCACCGCCCTCTTCAAGCAGTTTTTCCACATTTTCCCACATGCGCTCCGTCTGCTTCTTGACATCGCCCTCGTACACGACCTCGCCTTTGTTGTTTATGCTGGCTGTGCCCGAGATATAAAGATGGCTGCGGTCACCGTACTGCATCTTGGTGCCGCGCTCGAAGGTGACACCGTATTCATCCGTGCGGTTCAGGTGTGTCTGCGCACGCAGATAGGTCTGCTGCTCGCGCTCAAACCCTTTGGCCGCATAGCATCCGAGCTGAATGATTGCCTTGGGGTCTGCAGGACTTCCGCCAATACCCGTAGAGGCAATATAGTGTGTGCCGCGCGCAAGGCCCTCACGCTCGAAATTCTCACGGCGGGCCACAACAAGTCCCTTGTACGACGTATCCACATCGCGTACAAAAAACCAGGTGCGTATGCAGTTGGCTTCCATTGTGGCATCGCGCCCGGCAAGCATCTGTTCGTAGTCTTCCAGAAGCGTGCGCGTCTGAGCATAACTGCTGCCTTCGGGCACCGTCATACCCATCGTCCACATATGCTTGTAGCCGTTGTGCGATACAATGGTGGAACCCAGTTCGTCTGCCTTGCCCGTCACCTCCATACCGCTTGCGAGATAAATCCATGCGGCCACCTTGCTTCCGTCAAGGGGCGGCTGCTGTATGTACGACGTGGTGCAGGGATGAGCATCCTTCACCATTATCGGTTGCTGGTTGGTGGCATCGGAAAGGAAATAGCGCTTGAACACCATCTGTGCTCCCTTCATCTCGGGTAGCTTCAAAAGCTGTTCTTCTGCTTGTCTGATGCGTGTATACTGCTGTTCAAACACATCGCCTTTGGATGCAACATGCAGCATTACATGCCATTCACCCACACCTCCTTCTGGTGTAAAAGAGGCCACTTGGGCGGTCACATCCTGTTGCTCGAATGTTATCTGTTTATAATTCATGGGCGCAAAGATACAATTTTTTTTTGATTATTAGCGCTCTAAGGCGCAAGTGATTTTATCCATTGGTCAATAAATGTACGTAAAAGGTCTGTGTCAACGCCAAGTCTGTGCAATATCTCCACGTGATTCACGTGTAAAATATTCTCTCCGCCCTCAGCAAGAATCTGATGGAGCAGACTCTCTTCAGGATCACCCGGTGCCACACGTTTCGTCCCCGGGTACGACTTCGAATCGACATCCACCAGCATGGCTTCGCTACGGTCTTCCGTGAGATACAAATCACGTGCTGCCTGAGCTCCGGATCCGTGACAACGGATACATGCTGCATCAAATACCCCTTTCTGAATGCTGGCGTAATGAGAGAAACGGGTGAGAGGACATTCTATACGTATTGTGTCCTTTGGTTCATAAGCCGACACATCGACAGATAGAAGCGTCAGGACGCGCTTACGCAGGACGTTCGTAACGGACAGTTCCACCGTGTTGGTTGTGTCAGCTATTCCTGACAGTACCACACGAAGTTTGCCGTCCTTTACATCACTTGCTGACAGCACCCTTTGACTCGATGCATACTGGCCAGAAACGGGATAGGCTGCCAGAGAGAGGTTGTAACCGGCAGGCAACGATTCCCATTGTGATACAGATGCCGTAAGACTCGCTGTGCGTCCGGAAGTCTGTATCCGGTATATCTCCTCCACATCGCCGCTGTCACACGAGCAGACAAAGACAAGCAGGCTTGCTATATACAACAGATTCCTCATGTCTTCAGAAAGAGTATTGCAATTGCACGGTAGCCATATGGGTGGCTACACCCAGGTCGTCGTTGTCGCGGTCGAGCTGCGTGGCATGTCCCCAACGTCCCGTATACTGATACATACCTGAGAGCTTGAGGTTGCATCGGTTGATATAATAGTTGAGCACCACACCCGGCGAGTTGAGAAAACCGTCCTTGTCGGTGCCGTTGCGGTCGAAGATGTCCCAACGCAAACCTGCCTGCAGGCAAGGCATGAAAAAATAACCCAGCTGTGCATAACCGCCGAAGAAATTATACTTCTCCGTTATCTTCTGGCGCTCCGTAAAACCGACATGCATCCAATAGCCCTCAACGGACACATACCAACGGCGGTAGAGCATCGAAAACTCAATGCCCAGACGTGCGTCATTTGTACTTTCGCTCTCGCTTTCCACATTCAGTCCTCCGCTGATGCCGAATTCCATATGGCGTTCGTTCAGCATGTGGGGATTACCCTGCGTCTTTGGCATCTTGCCCCAAGGCATAAACGTGATACGTCCGGCATAGAGAAGTGCCGGGATATGCCAGTCGTCGGAAAGTGTCTTTGTGGCAGTATTCACCCCGCTACCGGTACCGTTCCACAGACCAGCCTCATAGCTCATCAGCCACTCCTTGCGGAATCCCGGAGCGGTTTCCCTGACATTCTTTTTTTTGCTCAGACGCGCTATGCCGTGAAACGACACACCGAGGTCAAAACCCGTACCGACAGACGGATTGACGGCATTGAGCGAATACGGCATGATGACGCTCGACATCAGCGATGTGGGAAGTATCGGGAACAGCGTCTCACCAAGAGTTGTGAGATAAGCGTTGGTGAACGGTGTCTTGAATTTACCCACACGGAAACGTGCGGCATCGCTAACCTTGTAATCCACCCAGGCTTGCTGCAACACGTTACCGCCGCTTCCCGCAGCATTTACGCTGATGTTGTAGTCGAGCCGTCCGAAGGTGGTACCCGTGAATCCGATGATGGCGTAAGGAATGCAGAAACCCGAATTGGCAACGTTGTCCTGATTGTAGGCTTTGTCCAGTCCCTCGTCATCATAGTAGTTGTACATTCCGCGTGTCTGCAGGAAAAGATAAGGCTTGAAGATGAACTTACCGTCCTTCGACTGCAAGGTGAAACCTCGGTCGTCGGCAATGCCCGTCACACCGTTCTCCATATCAATATCTGCGGACTGATGCTCCAGTTTCCATACGTCCGTATCGAGCTTGTTGTATTGGATTCCTCCTTCTGCACGCATCTGTGTTGAGAAAGCCAGAAGTGCGGCTATGAATAGTTTCTTTTTCATTATCTATTATATTTACAGTGAACCTAAGAATGCCTGCAGCGCACGGCGCTTTTTCCAATCCATCTTTGCGTACAGCTTCTTGGATGCCTCTCCTTCTCCGCCATGCCACATGATGGCTTCGTTGAAATTACGGGCACGCCCGTCATGCAGGAAATATGTGTGGCCGTTGACCACCTGCTGCAATCCTACACCCCACAACGGTGTGGTGCGCCACTCATTGCCTCGTGCAAGGCCTGATACATAGTTGTCGTTGAGTCCCACACCCATTATCTCACTGCCCATATCATGGAGAAGATAGTCGCTGTAGGGATGTATCTCCTGACCGCCGAGCCAGGGAAGCGTCGTTCCCATCAGCAGCGTGGCACCGCGGGGACGTGTGTGGAGTGTTGTCACATGGCAGAGGTGGCACTTTGCTTCATAGAAAGCAGCTTGTCCGATGGTAATCCATTCGCGCTGCGTCAGTGTCTGCGACTCCGACCTGTCCCACTTGCTGTATGTCACCTTTGCTGTGGCACTGCCCAGACGACGGGCGGGGACACCAAGACCATGCAGGTAGTAATCCACATCCTCCATATCCTCTGCCGAAATCTCCAGTTTGTCGTAGAGCAGCCCCATCATACTTCCCTCCTGCATCTGCAACTGGCCTTCGCATATCTCTTCCGGATAGCGGCTGTTGGTGACACCCATATCCGAGGAGAACCCGAGTTCCACGGTGAGATCCTGATGCTGTGCCTTGTTGCCGGAGAGACCGATGTCGTACACACCTTTCTCCGTGACATAGTTGCAGCGGCCGCTGATACCGTACTCCGGATAGTTGCTGCGCTCGGCGAGCTTTTTGATTTCCTCCTTGTCGAGAGCCATCATCTGTCCCATACCCACATGACGCAGTGGAATGCGTACGCTGCAGAAGAGTTCGTTGGGGTCTATCGGGTCGGAGGTGTTGCCGTAGTTGGCATACCATTCGGTGATGGTGTATTCGGGATATACCAGCGAATATGGTTCTCCGTCGGGCATATTGAAATTCTGTTCGTGCCACGTGCATTTGAGTTTTCCCTCCGCCGTCACACCGTATATCGACTGGTCGTGCAACACACGTCCGTAGTTCTGGAAGAACGCTCCGTTTTTTCGTGTGACGTACACCAACATACTACTGAAACCGTACTCTCCGGAACCGTATTCTCCTGTCTCTCCGTTCATTGTCCACACGCCCGGTTTCGTGCGACCCGCACCGCGATGACAGCTCTCACAGGAGTATCCCGCGTAGACGGGACCGAGACCCGTGGATTGCGTACTCTCGTTCTTGTAGAGACGGTCGCCGCGTGTGAAGCGCACAAGATTGGCCGATATGTCTGTCACCCACGGAGCCTCATTGTCGTAAGCACCGCTTCCGCTGTAGAATGTCGTCGATGTTCCTGCGGATAGGGCACGGTCTTCCGGCACCTCCATGGATAAAACGGTGATGCCGTCGTCGTTTTCACACGCAACGACGACGGTCATCATCACCACAAACAAGGAGGCTTTATACCTTTCTTTTATCATTCTTTTTCATTTATTCGGCAGCCACTTTTCTGGGTGAACCGTTCTTGAAGAGCAGGAACTCTAGCGTGTGGAAACCGCGCACACTCTGTGCTGTCTCGATAGCCTTGTCGTCCTCGTCGTATTCGCCTTCCCAGTTGAGGGCTGAGAAGTTACCATTCTTCAGGATATTCACGATGGCATCCTGATCCAGAGGCCATGAGTCCATATTGGGGTCGAGACCCAGGTCTGCCACAGGACCGAAGAGGAATGCCTCACTCGTCTCCCAGGGAGCACGGGCATCGAGCCATGCCTGACAGGCCTTCTCGAATGCTGCATTGCTCGGATTGGCGGCAATGGCACGGATGGCATTGTTCAGGGTAACGGTCTTCTCCTTCAGGCTCTGGTATGTGGGAAGCACCACGGCGCTGACATACTGAGCTGCTATCTGCTGAAACTCTGCCTCGTTGATATTTGCGCTGATGAATGTCCTGAGATCCTCGTCAAGTACTGTTGTCAGTTCTGCACACTTCCCCATAGCTACGAGCACCTTTGAATCTCCGATATGGTTGCGGAAGGGATCGGGAATTGCCCAGATGGCATCTGCCGCAGCCGTGATGGCATTCTTCACCTTCTGGTAAAGTGCGGCATTTCGATTCTCCACATATTTGGCAATAGACTTGTCTGCTGCCGTCACATTGCCGTTTTCATCAGACAGGTTGCCAAAGAAGGCGTTCTGTATGGAGTAGATATTGTTCTTGTAGTCCTGACGGCTGTGATAGCTGTACCACGACTCCACTGCGTAGAGTGCCTGAACGGTCTTGCCCTCCTTGTAGAGATTGTAGGGGTCGCCTATTTTGGCCACACCCACCTCGTTGGCAATGTCTACGCAACCGTCGATAATCTGTGTGATGATATCCTTGTACGTGGGAAATGCATCACTCGTTGTGGTGAACGTTGTCTTGTAGGCACCGGGCTCATCGTTCCATTCCTTGTAGAGACGGCTGGCATCTTTTGTCAGCAACGTTGCCACATTAATCATGTAGTTGTTCCAGTTTGTGGCGTTGGCCTGCCAATACTCGATGTCTGCGGCAGCAACCTGCTGGTTGGGGTCGTTTGCGGATTCATCATCGCTGCATGAGCAGAAACCCACGCAAACCGTCATCAATGCCACGAAAGCATACTTGAAGTTCATTTTCATAGTTTTATTTCGATTTAGTTATTACTTTTCTTACGTGCCTTCCTTGCTGCCGCACGGGCTTGCGATGCCTTGTCTCCAAAGAACCATCCCGTGAATGCAACACCCAGGGCGAACTCGTTCTCGCTGTTGTAGGCTCCGCCTCCGATGCGTCGTGTGGTGTAGTCGGCCTTCACCACGAGATAAGGCAAGGGACGGTAGTTGATACCCGCTGTCCACATGCTCACCCTGAAACGCGGGTCGGGCAGTTCGGGAGCTTCCACCTTCTCCTGCGGATTGTAGTATTCGTAGCGCACGAAGGGAATGATGTCCGGCATCTTGGAGCTATGCACAAAACCTTTCAGGCGCAGACCTGCCTCACCTCCGTAGCTCACAGCCACCTCGCCTACGGGTGTCATGCGGCTGTAGGGCGTGTTCTTGCCCAGCGAGAGGTTGTTGGCCACTCCCACCTTATAACTATTACTAAGATGTCCGCGCAACACGTTCGCACGCGCGATGACCCAGCGGTTCACGTACTGTGCATCAACGCTCCATATCACCAGCGGTGCGGTGAAGTTGTAGCCGGACACCTTGCTGGGGTCGGCATTGCTTGTGCAGTCGTTGCAGTAGTACACACTTGCACCCAGACGCAGGCCGGGGATTCCTCTGTAGTTCAGGCGGAACACGTATGCAGGAGATGTGAAGTTGTCCACCTCGAAGAGACCCTGCTTACCGCCTGCCACCCACGTCTTGCGCTGGAAACCGTTGACATTGAGACCGGCCACAATCTGAGCCTCCCAGTCGAACGAAGCCCATCGCTTTCCGAATTGGCCGAAGAAACCGATACCTGTCTCGTGCCACGTATTAGGGATGATGGTGCTCTCGCCCTCAGGACGCACCGTGCCGAAGAAACTGATGGGTTCGTGGTGGGCGTTCGTCAGTCCTACAGGCACTATCATGTGACCCACGCGGGCATTGAAATACTGATTCAGATGATATGTGATGTGGAACTGCTCCAGAGCCACCTCTCCGCCTTTTTCCACCTCTGTCTCGTATTCGAACTGGTTCTCGCCCTCCTCGATTTCTATTGCCGTACCCGTGCCGCCGGCCTCGAATTCTATCTCCACGCCGAGGTTCCAATGCCTGTTGAACTTATAGTCGCCGGCAATCACGAAGCGCGGTATGGCTATCGTGTTGCGTCTTTCGTGCGTCGCTCCCATGGAAGCGTTGCGCATGCGGTCCGTCTTGTAGTCCTTGAATGCTGCCACAGCCTCACCGTATCCGCCCAGGCGCCATCTCTCGTAGCTGTCCCATTCCGTGCTGTCCGCATTCCACTGTGCGGCTGCTGTCTGAGCCATCATGAGACCCGCGACAGCAGCCATAACCATATGTTTCATTTCACTCATTTTGCGTTGTGTTTGTTTTCCGGCTGCAAAGGTACTGCGATTTCCGCAGTTCCGCAATACGCAAAATTTATGATTTCTTCACACTTTCCGATACCTAAAAGTGAGTATTTCTGTGGGCTTCACCCCCATTCTCTCAACTCTAAACCCTCAACTCTCAACTAATTTTCGTACCTTTGCACCCAAAAATAAGTATCTACTATGATTGAGAAGTATCATGCAGGAGACCCCTTGAGCGATCTCATCAGCGACGACTATCGAATGCTGCAAATCCTTTCGCGCTTCAATCTGGCACTCGGTTTTGGCGACCAGAGCGTAGCTGCCGCCTGTAAGTCATGCGGAGTGGACACAGGCACTTTTCTGGCTGTAGTCAATTTCGTGAAGTCGGGCAACAAGGCACACTTGGATGAACTCGTGGAAGGAGTCAACGTGGGAGCTCTGCTCGACTATCTCAAGCGCTCACACACCTATTTCGTCGATTTCCGTCTGCCCGCCATCCGGCGCAAACTCATCGAGGCCATCGACTGCTCACGCAATCAGATTGCCTTCCTCATACTGAAATTCTACGACGAATACGCTGCCGAGGTGGGTCGCCACATGAATTATGAAAATGAACACGTGCACCCGTACGTGGAGACGCTGCTCAAGGGCAGGATGCCGGAAGGCCGCCCGTTCTCCGAACTCATCCACCAGCATCAGGACAATCACGAGAGCATCGAGAAGAGCAGTGCAGAACTCAAGAGCATCATCATCAAATACTACCCCTCCGACTCCAATGCCACCCTGCTCAACGAGGTGCTCATGGACATCTATATGATGGAAGAGGAACTGCTGATGCACTGCCGCCTGGAGGATACTCTGTTTGCTGAGAGTGTGGTGCGCCTGGAGGAAGAAGTGCGCCAGCGCCCCGCCCGTGCGGAAGAAGAGAGCGACACTGCCGAAGACAGTGCTTCCGACGGACTCTCCGAGCGCGAGAAGGAAGTCATCGTGGAGGTGGTGAAGGGTCTCTCAAACAAAGAGATTGCGGAGAACATGTTCATCTCCGTCAACACCGTGATGACCCATCGCCGCAATATCTCACGCAAACTGCAGATACATTCCCCCGCCGGCCTCACCATCTACGCCATCGTCAACGGGCTTGTGAAACTCGACGACGTGAAGCTATAGTGTGTAGCGCCCGCCAGCTCCTTGCCGCAGCACACCCTTCAACTCCATACTGAACAGGAGACCGCTGAGGCTCCCTATCGGCAATCCCGTCTTTTGTGCTATCTCGTTGACGGTGCATCCGTCCGCATCGCGCAGCGCCTCCACAATCGTGCGCTCCTCTGGAGTCATGTCGGGGAACAGCGTCTGCTGCACACCGTCCTGCATCGTCTGCATGCGCAGCAACTCGTCGGGCCAGTTCATCTCCCTGAGCAAATCGTCCACGCTGAGCATCATGTGTGCCTTCTGGGTTTGTATCAGACGGTTGCACCCCTCCGACATCTCATCGCCCACGCGACCGGGACAGGCGAAGAGCTCCCTGCCGTAGCTGTCGGTGATGTCGGCTGTCACCAAGCTGCCGCTCCTGCACGCTCCCTGTATTATTATTGTGGCATCGGCCATACCCGCCACGATGCGGTTGCGCTGCAGGAAATACGCCCTCTCCACATGTGTGCCGCTGGGAAATTCCGTCAGCAGTCCCCCGCCCTTCTCTATCATCTCAGCTGCCGTCTGCCGGTGAGCTGTCGGGTATATCTGGTCGAGACCGTGTGCCAGCACGCCCACTGTCGGCAATCCGCTCCGCAGCGACTGTCTGTGCGCATGCACATCCACACCGTATGCCAGTCCGCTCACAATGAGTGTGCCGGGACTCTTCTGCGCCAGTTCATCGATGAATTCCTCACAGAGGCGGCGTCCGTACTCCGTGATTTTCCTTGTGCCCACCACTGCCAGCACATGCTCCGGATTCAGATTCACGCGTCCCAGAAGGAACAGCGCCACGGGAGCATCCGGACAAAGTCGCATGCGCCTCGGATAGCGCTCATCGTTGATGGGTATGCATTGTATGTTGTGGCGTGAGGCCCACTCCAGTTCCTTCTCCGCGCGCTCCAGGAGCGGTTCCACCTTTTGCTTTACGGAAGGATGCTCGCATGCCGCCTTCGCACTGCCGCAGTCGGCCAGCAGTTCGCAGCGCTGCACGGGATTGAGGCGCGGCATCATCGAGAGGACCAGGGCATATAGTGCTTCTTCGTTCATCGTTGGAAATGCTGATAGTCTTTCATTGAGCGCCACTGGCCGCCCCACGTGAATCCTCTCTTGCGGAACGCCTTGTAGCATACGTCGCTCTCCGTAATGGTGTGCGCCACTTTGGGTATCGGACCGCCCTTTCTCTTAGGCTTCACCATCGGATTGTCTTTCGGGTTGATATCTATGGCCATACCCCGTGCGTGGCGCGACAGCGTCTTGGTACCGGCCACCTTGCGGTAGCAGAACGACGATGTGTTGTTGGCCGCCATCGATGCCTCGTCGTCAGCTCCGAAGTCGTCGATAAGTCGCACGGAATGTATGGGATAGTGTGCGTCGTAGAGCTCCTCGAATATGGCCAGCAGGTCGTCCGCTATCTGTGCGTTGCACACGAGTTCGCCCGTCTTTTCCTCGCCCTGCATATTCCAGTGGCGCAGGGTGAGATAGCGCAACTGGGAGCGCTTCACGGGGCACCCTTGCGGATACGAGCCTCCCTGCTTCATGCGCAGGAACACCTCGTCGGGTATCTCCCTTACGGCAAATCCCTCTCGCCCGCTCACCGCCGCTGCCACCATCACCATCATGGCAATGCACACGGCTTTCAATATGTTGTTCTGCATCACTTCAACAACCCTAATATTGTTTCCGGCGACACCTCCATCTTTGTGACAGCACACATGCCAACACCCATATCCTTCACGCTAGCACCAAGCAGATAGACATCATCGTCAATCATTAGGAACCTATCATGGTTCTTTTGTGATAATTGCACAAAACGGATTTCACTATTCTGCTCATTATGTTTCTTCAAGTCCACTTGGAACGACTCATAATAACGAGAATAAATCATAGCCTCCACATTATCTGCACGCTTATCCAAGAGAGATAGCACGCGGTCATCCACGAAGTTGTCAATCAACACAATCCGCTGCCTGGCACTCCTTACCAAGTCTGATACGTAAGTCCATGCATCCCAAACGCAATCCGTGGCAAAGACCTGTTCTGGCAATTGTTTGGGGATGCGTTCCTCGATAGTGGTAATTATCTGGTTTACTTTCTCATCCATTTCCGTCTGATGCTGCTCAATGTTAAGGATACGTTGCATCATCAGCACATTGTTATTCACGATTTCGGGTATTGCCGTGAAAGCTCGCATAATACGGATATTCACGCCAACAGCGGTTGCAGACCTCAACACACTACTGAGCATTCCTATACCATTGCGAGTAAAAGCATAAGGTGGTCTTCTCAATCCCATTTTCGCAAAATTGGAAGTCACAAATTGTGACCTCCATTCTTCAACGTTCTGATTGCGAGAAACATTTGTGGTCACAATCTGTGACCGTAGAGATTCAAGTTCCCCTTTTGTCAGTTGGAACATAAAATCATCTGGAAAGCGTTCTACATTACGTTTAACTGCCTGATTGAGAGCTCTGGTTTCAGTACCATATAGCATCGCCAAGTCAAAATCCAACATCACCTTCTGTCCTCGGATAACATGGATAAGGTTCTCGATATTTAAATTTTTAAGGTCGCTATTTACGACTTTAGACTGCGAATCGACCGTTAGTTGGTCAGTCTTGGCCACCACCTTTTTAAGCTCATCCTCTTTCTTCTTGCTTTTCTCTGCCATACTTTTATAACGTTTTAGCACGTTACTTTGTTTGTTTATGCCTTATTGTGCACAAAGATACGGAATATTATTGAATTGATAAAGGTTAATGGTTATAGGTTATTGGTTAGAGAGTTATTTTTTTTAAAGGTTATCGTAAAGGCTAATGTCGGTGTCCTTTGTCTTCAGTCTTCTAAATAAACTAAACAAAAGAAAAAAGAGCGCCACACAGATTAACTGCATGACGCTCATTCCATAATTCTTTAAAATATATTACTTGGCGAGATATGTCTTTCCGCCTTGGATATAGTAGCCAGAAGCAGGCTTCTCAGAAAGACGACGGCCGGAGAGGTCGTAGATAGTATTGTCCTGCTCTGCTTCCGCTTCATACTCCAACACCATTCTTGCTCCACTCGTGCCTTCACCTAAGAGATACAGCGCATAAATATATTTAGCATTCCCTGTAACATTGTATATGTCCTTTTCTACTTCCAAATAGTGCTTGCCGTCTATTCTCCAAATACCACGTACACTCATATAAGCAGCATAAGATTCCGGTGTACTCACATAGTCTGCACTGATCGTAGCCACCACAGCGCCGTCATCAGAGTATATTTTCAGACCCGTAACTGGAGTTGTAACCTGTACGCTTCTTCGCAATAACACTTTACCACCAGGAAGACCAGTCTGTTCAACACTATAACCTGAAGCGTATTCTAATGTACCGCCATCACGTTTTTCAACGATGTATTCCCACTTATCATCAGAATTAAACAACGTCTGGGTGAAACATATTTCCAAATCCTCTCCCGCAGCACCGGTATCCGCATTCTTGTATCTGATATCTTTTGTCACTTTCTCCGAATTTGTATACACATTGTTTTCTTTCACAGTCCAAACAGCTCCACTTGCATCATAAACAGGGTCATATGATATTGTTGCATAATGCAAATATCCGTCATCACCTAAAACATAAAGAGAGCCGCCGCCATAAGTGCTTCCTCCGGGATATTGTTTTCCAAACAAATCATACATAAAAAACGAATTACTATAACTCCATTCATAATTCGAGTATGCATAAATAAAGGAGTGGCCTTCTATATTAAATATTTCAACAGCATCATCATCTCCCATTTCTTCATACAAGTTTGCCACTTTATCACGAGCCTCTTCCAATGTCGATGCGGAAACCTCTTCTCCATTTATCTGTGCTCTAAAATCTTGTACAGCAAATTTACTCACTTTTGCCCCTGTCACGCTGACTTCTGCTGTTTCCGAGCGATAGCCGGAAACGTATTCTCCCCTCTCATCGCTGACCACCTTTTCCTGAATGAAATTCGTGTTGTAGATATGCAGACCATCATCTGCAACGGCTGTAATGCGAGCCTTACCGTTTGCTGTCATTGTTGCAGGAACAAGACCAAAACCACTGTTAGATTCCAGTTTCAGGCTTTGAGCGTTCACACTCAGTGCACATGCTGCTATAGCCAGCGTTGCACACAATCTTCCAAAAAGTAAATTCTTTTTCATTGTTGTTTGTTTTAAAGGTTTAATATTACTGTTACTTTTTCTTATTGTACTATCTTGAGGTTGTCAAAGTCGATTGCCTGGCCGCCTCTTGCCAGAAAACCTATACCGGAAGTGCCGAGCAGGCACTCGTCCTTTCCGAGCCTTCTGCGATAGGACATCGACTTGATGCCGTTCACCTTGAAGACGAGTTCCGTGAGATTATACTCCACCTCAAACTCTATGCCGACTCTCTTGCCCGAACGCAGTTTCAGCAGTTCAAACTTCTTGGCAGCAAGACGTCCTTCCACGTAGCGCTCCAGACGTGCCTCGCCTTCACTTATATAGAAAAGGATGTAGTTGTAGTCGTCCTCATAGTCCAGGAGGATGCCGAAATTCTTGTCATCGTCAATCTTCTTCGCCAAGGCTTCACATGTCATGATGAACGGACGGTTGCAGTCGAAAGGAGCGTAGCATGTGGATGTCACCATATCCTCCTTGGTCCATGTTTCCATGTGAAGCACGCCGTCGCGTATCATGGCTTTACCACGCTTGGCAGAAGCCTCTGTCCAACCGAGCTGATTTGAATCGAACGTTTCCACTAACTGTGCGTGCACATAGCCCGCAACGAGCAGCAATACACTTAATAACAATGTCTTTTTCATATCTTCATAATATTACAGGCCCAACAATCTAGACTGGAACTCACCGATAAGAGGTTCAAACTTCTTGAGAAGACGGGGAGCCTCCCTGTAGGCACTTTCGTTATTAATAGAAATCAGAGGAGCGAATTCAGAGGAAATCTTCACCTGTATAGTCACATCGTCGTCAACTCCGTCCACCAGTTTCACCGTGGCACGGGTTCTGACAGCTTGCTGCGAGTCGTTGAATCTGGTGTACGACCAAGAGGTTTGCATGAAACCTGTCGTATTGTCGGACGACTGAATCTGGTCAAAAGAACCGAGCAGAATCTGCCGTACAATCTGCCACACCTTCGTAAGATCCCGTTTACCGTTTTCATCAACGGTGTACAGTTTTCGGGATACAATCACCGGGAAGAAGTTGTTCACAACATCATTGGCTGTGGAAGCCTCATAAAACAGGTCTTTCTTCAGGGTGTAGGTGATTTCGTCGCTTTTGTACGAGGAGTAGAGTCGGCTTTCCAGCGTCAGATACCCTTCTCTCTCCACCTTAATCACGTAGAAGAGGTCTTTCTTTTTCAATTCCTTCATCACGGTGCCATCACCCTGGTATGCGCCGTCAATACTGATGCGCGCATCGGAAGGCACTGTGGATATCTTCACCGTGCGGGCAGAAGCCGTCAGCGCCACAATGCAAAACGCCATCAATGCCAAAAAAATATTTCTCATTCTGATTCGAATTTAGAAATTAAATACAACAATACAGTTTTTCCGTTCGTGCGGAAAGCCTATAATCTCCAGATTCGGCAAACAGCATTTTCACTCACCCCCAAGATACAAAAAAAGCGTGGAGACTTACCTATTGCTCGCTCCACTGCTGAGGCCCTGAGATTGCCCATCTTGTCGAAACGAGCAACCATGACCCCACGCCGATATGCAATACGTTATCCCCTTCAAGGAGGTGGATATCGCTATTAACATACCCATGGGCGTCTATCGTTGCTAATGTTCCATGACAAGATTGAAATTTCTCAGGTTTCAGCAGTCAAGAACAAAGCGCGTGATATACGCCTTTTCCATATATGGTGCCCCACAA
>JAGDCM010000017.1 GCA_017958545.1 Bacteroidaceae bacterium
ACCGTATTCCCAGGAAGCAGTATAAACATTATCGTAAATAACAATGCCTTTACGCCAAACCACATCAACTGTTCCGCCCTCTGCCGAAACATAGCCATCATATTGATACGTATTGTTGTACATGTCTGTATCACCCTCTACGTCATCTCCACAACTTGTCATGGTCAGTGTCAGCAAGGACACGAATAAAAACATCAGTTTCTTCATAGTTTTATTTTTTTTATTGGTTAATAATGTTTTTTCCGCTGCAAATATATGACATTATTTTTAGATTACCTTGACACAAAAGTGTATTTCGACAAAATCGGAGCGGATATTAACACTTTTTTATAGTTGATTTACTCTTTGCGCTTTCGAGGGCTACAGCAAATTATAGTTGGCAGCATAGGAAATGGCTTCGGCAATGTTCTTCACCTCCAGTTTCGCAAACAGCACCCTCTTACAAGCCTTGATCGTATCCAGCGACTTACAGAGCTTCTCGGCAATATCCGCCATCGTATAGCCCTGAGTGGAAAGATGCAGGATGTCTTTCTCCATTTCAGTCAGGTTCACATCGTGCATCCTAATCCAACGCTTCTTTGCAAAATTGTATTCGTAGTATTCCGAATTCTTTTCTATGCGCATCATTATCTTGCCCGGAGTGTTGCGCGCTGACTGCGTCATTGTGCAGAGTGCCAGCCAGATATGACCGTTGGAGGACATCACAAGAGGGGTGAGTGTGTGGTGAATCAGATGCGTCTTTCTGCCGTTCGTTATGTGAAAGTCGTACTTGATGGCGCATCCCATTCTCTCGGGGAGAGGCACGTTGTTGAAAAAAGCGAATCCAGTCTCGTTGATTTCCGCAAGCATGGATAGTTCTTTCGCCGGCACGTGCTTGAAATACAGGTCGTAGCCCATTTCCTTGACTTCAAGTGCAGAGCGCCCACACAGATATATTATGTTTTCAGATACATAGACAAAGCCCTTCTTGTAGTAGTCGATGACATAGACACACTGGTGCGTACTTCTCACGAATGCCTTCACGGCGTTGATAATCGGAGTCAGCAGTCGTGCTTCCTCTTCTGTGTATCCTTCTACGTAATTGTCCGGAATAAAGAAATCATCAACTTTAATGTCGGTGTTCATGGTTCAAATTTTTTGCAAAAGTATTTATTTTTGTCAATTCTGTCAAGCGTTCCAATGTTAAAAATGCTTTAATCCATCTTCGAACCCTGAAAAATTACACTTTTGTGTATATGGAAACACACAAATTTGTAGAGAATTATGGTCTATTTCCCATTCTACATTTTATATTTTATATTTCTCCAGTTTCCTCCTCTCTTCCGCTTTGCAGATTGCGTTCAGTTTGCGTTCAGTCTGCGAGGAAAACCCGAAAACACTCGCAGCTCCTCGCACACTCCTCGTAGTCTCCTCGCAGACTCCTCGCAGACTGGTAAGGCGAAGAGGGGGCGAAAATAGGCATTTGAAGGGATAAAATAGAAGAAAAAATGCGGAAATCGGGGGTGTGATAGACGAAAATGAACACAAATCCGTATGAAAAGAAGGAAAACATACCCTTTTTGTGAATATTTCCTGTTGTAAATTTGCATATTCGGGATTTCTTTTGCACCTTTGTTGCGGCAAAGAATAAAAACACACAAAAAAGGGAACACGATATGGCAAAAATAGACCCCAATTATCTTATCGGCGGAATGCACGGCAAGCCGGACAAGACGAGTGAAACCTATCTCAGGCAAAACAAGAAAACAGGCAAGGTGTATTCCATCCGCCGTCCTCGCGGCCCGATGAAGAGCAGCGCCCTGCAAACGTCTCTCAGGCAGCGTTTTGCGGCAGTTTCGAAGTGCAGTACGGAGTTTGTCAAGCAAGGTCGCGAGGCTGTGGAGCGCGGCGATGTATCACCTCTGACGGATGCCTATCTCAAGGTGGTGGCAGCGTTCAACGTGCAGACGGAATCCTCCTATCTGCGCAGCTATGTAATGAAGTATCACGCGCGAGTGAGCGAAACGGGCGAAGTTTCCGTCGTCGTCGACGGCTTTACATTCACTCTGTAGAAAATGTTAAAATCACTATGAAAAAGACCTTTTTCGCCCTGATGGCTGTTCTGGCCGTCGTATCCTGCGCGGATCCGGGAAAGAGGCAGGCACGCTGCGAGGCCGACGTAAAGGAGGAAGTTGCCCAGAGGGTGCAGGAGATATACGACATTGTGATACCTTGGTACAACAGTCACGAAGGCGACATCCGAAGCGTGAACGATTTCGACGAAAGGTTCCTCAGCAAGGATTTGCGGATGATGGGAGCGCAGGTGGGTGCAATGCTCCGTGAGCTTCATGAAAAGGGCGAGGACGACATTCCTCCCGGCTACGATTACGACCACTGGGTGATGGGGCAGGACTGGGAAAACCTCAGCATCAGGATCGACTCCGTCTGTGTGCTTTCGCCAAATACTGCCGAAGCATACATGTGTATCACGAATTGCGGGTATCAGCAGAATTTCGTGCTCGTGATGGCTCGTGACGACAAGAACTGGTTCATTGACGATTTCCGCCAATACGACGAGCAGACAAAGGCTTTTTCCATCTCCGACAAGAAGAATATACAGGATTATATCGAGGAAAATAGGATATACCTTGAAGGGAAGTGAAATGCTGAAAGCGGTGCAGAGATTTTTAAGGAGGGTGCTGCTGCTGTTCTTGCTGAGCAGCGTGGGAGCGGTGGTGATGTACAGGTGGGTGCCCGTATACGTGACACCGCTGATGATAATACGCGTATGTCAGCAGATGGGACGGGGGGAGAAAATACGCCTCAAACACCACTGGGTGAGCCTCGACGAGGGAATGTCGATGTATATGCCCATCGCCGTGATGGCCGCAGAGGACCAGTTGTTCCTCACACATCGCGGGTTCGACTTCAAACAGATAGGGGCGGCTGTGCAGGACCACCGCAAGGGCAAGCGGCAGCGCGGAGCGAGCACCATATCGCAGCAGACGGCAAAGAACGTGTTCTTGTGGCCCTCGCACTCGTGGGTGAGAAAGGGACTGGAGGTGTATTTCACTTGTCTGATAGAAATTTTGTGGGACAAGCACCGTATCATGGAGGTTTATCTCAACAGCATCGAAATGGGCGACGGAATATACGGTGCGGAAGCGGTGGCGCAGCAGCACTTCTCACGACCCGCAACTGACTTGTCCAGAGCGAATTGCGCCCTCATTGCGGCAACGCTGCCGAACCCTCTGAAACTGAGCTCGAAGGACCCCTCCGCATACGTTCTCAGGAGGCAGAGCTGGGTGATGGGGCAGATGCGCCACATAGGGATTTTTCCAAAAAAATAATCATTTTTTGCCAAATAAGGCATCTTAAATGAAATTTTTTTTATATCTTTGCCGCGTAAATTGGCATTTTAAGGCATGTTAGAACCCTTTTTTCGTACTCACGAGTACCTTGTGGAGCGTATGAACGCCCCTGTGCGTCGTCAACTCATGGATGAAATCAACTGGACCGACAGGCTCATCGGCATCATCGGTTTCAGAGGCGTGGGAAAGACGACTATGATGCTCCAGTATGCTAGAGAGAACTTCTCGGTGCGCGAGCGCAGATGTCTCTACATCAACATGGACAACTTCTTCTTTCAGGGCACCGACCTGATGGAATTCGTTGCAGAGTTTAACAAGAACGGCGGACACACGCTGCTCATCGACAACGTGCACAAGCAGACGGGATGGACCCGCATGCTGCGCGAAATCTACGAGCGTTTCCCGAAGATTCATGTTGTGTTCGCAGCTTCCAGCGTGATACCGCAGGGGAGGGAAAATCCCGATCTGGACGGACTCATGAAGCTGTATGTGATGAAAGGATTCTCCCTGAGAGAGTATCTCAACCTGAAGGTGGGACTCGACCTGAAGCCCTATAGCATACGTGAGGTGCAGAACCGTCACGAGCGCATCGCAGCGGAGATACTGGAGCAGGTGAAGCCCCTGGAGCACATGCGCGGATATCTTCATCACGGATACTATCCCTTCTTCCTGGAGCATGCCAACTTCACAGAGCGTCTGCACAAGATGATGAACCTGATGATTGAGGTGGACGTGCTGCATCAGAATCAGATAGAACTGAAATACCTCGACAGGGTGAAGAAACTCTTCTACATCCTGGGTACGGGAGATACCGGTGCGCCCAACGTGTCGCAGCTGGCTGTGGACGTGAGCACATCGAGGGCAACGGTGATGAACTATATCAAGTACCTGACCGATGCCAACCTCTTCAACCTGGTGTATCGCCGAGGTGAAGAGTTCCCCAAGAAGCCGGCACGCACGATGCTCAACAACACGAGCCTGATGTATGCCCTGTATTCGGGCAAGCCCGATCCTCTGCTGCTGAGCGAGACATTCTTCCAGAATGCGCTCTGGGGTCAGTACAACGTGGAGGCCGGCGACCGCTCGTGCACATTCCTCGTGGACGACGACCAGCGCTTCCGCATCCTCAATGAGGAGCCCCGCCGCAGAGCATCCGAGGTGATATACGTGAGAGGCGACATAGAGAGCGGACGCGACCAGGAGATACCTCTCTGGCTCTACGGCTTCCTGTACTAAGACGAAAACGAAGACGAAAACAAAATAAAATTTTATTTCACTCAAAAAAATGGCAAAAGAAAAGAAATTTGTGACTTGGGACGGTAACACCTGTGCCGGACATGTGGCTTACATGTTCTCAGAGGTGGCTGCCATCTATCCCATCACTCCCTCATCTCCTATGGCAGAACATGTGGACGAGTGGGCAGCGCAGGGACGTAAGAATCTCTTCGGCGACACCGTGATGGTGCAGGAGATGCAGAGCGAGGCCGGTGCCGCAGGTGCCGTGCACGGTTCGTTGCAGGCAGGTGCTCTTACCAGCACATTCACAGCCTCTCAGGGCTTGCTGCTGATGATTCCCAATATGTACAAGATTGCTGGTGAACTGCTTCCCAGCGTGTTCCATGTGAGCGCCCGTACGGTGGCTACCCACAGCCTCTGTATCTTCGGTGACCACAGCGACGTGATGGCCTGCCGTCAGACCGGTTTCGCAATGCTGGCAGAGGGCAGCGTGCAGGAGGTGATGGACCTCTCTGCTGTGGCTCATCTCGCAGCATTGGAGGCACGCGTGCCCTTCATCAACTTCTTCGACGGTTTCCGCACCTCTCACGAGTATCAGAAGGTGGAACTGCTGGAGGATGACGACGTGCGCGACCTGGTGAACCAGAAGGCTCTGAGCGAGTTCCGCGCCCGCGCACTCTCTCCCGAAAACCCGCAGGCAAAGGGTATGGCAGAGAACCCCGAGACATTCTTCCCCCACCGCGAGAGCTGCAACCGCTACTACGACGCAGTGCCCGCCATCGTGGAGAAATACATGAAGGCTATCTCCGAGCGCACAGGCCGTGAGTACAAGCTCTTCTCATACTACGGCGCAGAGGATGCCGAGGAGGTTATCATCCTGATGGGTTCTGCTTCCGAGGCTGCCCGCGAGGCTATCGACTACGCTGCAAAGCAGGGCAAGAAGTACGGTTTGGTTTCCGTACATCTGTATCGTCCCTTCAGCGTGAAGCACCTCATGGAGGTAATGCCCAAGAGCTGCAAGCGCATCGCTGTGCTCGACCGCACAAAGGAGCCCGGCAGCAACGGCGAACCTCTGTTGCTCGACGTTAAGGACGCATTCTACGGCAAGGCCAATGCGCCTCTCATCGTAGGCGGCCGCTATGGTCTGGGTTCTGCCGACGTGACTCCCACCATGATTCTCGGCGTGTACGAGAACCTGGAGCTGCCGCAGCCCAAGGACCGCTTCACCGTAGGTCTTGTGGACGACCTCACCATGACCTCTCTCCCCGCCAAGGAGGAGATGGCTCTGGGCGGCGAGGGTATCTTCGAGGCCAAGTTCTTCGGTCTGGGTGCCGACGGTACCGTGGGTGCCAATAAGAACTCCGTGAAGATTATCGGTGACAACACCGACAAATACTGTCAGGCATACTTCAGTTATGACTCCAAGAAGTCGGGCGGTTTCACCTGCTCGCACCTGCGTTTTGGTGACACACCAATCCGTTCGACATATCAAATCAAGACTCCTAACTTCGTAGCGTGTCACGTGCAGGCGTACCTGCGCATGTACGACGTTATAAGAGGTTTGCGCGAGGGCGGTCAGTTCCTCTTGAACACCATCTTCGAGGGCGAGGAACTTGTGAACTTCATCCCCAACAGCATCAAGAAGTACTTCGCAGAGAAGAATATCACCGTTTACTACATCAACGCTACAAAGATAGCTCAGGAAATCGGTCTTGGTAATCGCACCAACACCATCCTCCAGTCGGCATTCTTCCGCATCACGGAGGTGATTCCCGTAGAGCTCGCTGTGGAGCAGATGAAGAAGGCCATCGTG
>JAGDCM010000018.1 GCA_017958545.1 Bacteroidaceae bacterium
AATTTCATATAGAAACGCCCGAACATAAACAGCAAACCATAAACCTTTGTCTGTTGTATTTGCAAGGGTGTTCCCTCGCTCTTCCCTCGGCTTTCTTCTGTAGTTCTCTCGAACTTTGTGCATTATATATCCAGTACTTGTACAGTACTTTTCCAGTATTCACTGGACAACAACTGAAGAACAACTGAGGAATATTTGAGCTTACTTGCTTAGAAGGTGCTTGGAAAGAGCTTGCAATGACTTGCGTTGGTTTTGCGTGTTTTGATAGCACAAACATTTTTTTTCGCGACCTCGCGACCTCCGCGACACGAATATTTTTTGTGTGTACGAGTTTTTGTCGGAGTGCAGAGGAAAACTTTTTCGTGTGCACAGGAAAAAGTGTTGGAGTGCATAGCAGCAAAACACCGTACAAACAACAAAAATCCTTCAATATGCCAATAAACAATAACCTATAACCTTTACTATTTAGAGAAAAAGCTCTATATTTGTGCCGTAAAAAGACATTATGCCATGAAACAGAATTTATATTATAAGCGCATATTCACATCGTTGCTACTCCTTGCAGTCTCTGCGTTTTCTTGGGCTGTACCTGTTACTCAAAGTGAAATCTCTTTCGCCGATGCCAAAGTGAAGGCTATCTGTGTGGCGAATTGGGACACAAATGAAGATGGAGAACTTGATGTAGATGAAGCGGCTGCAGTAACAAGTCTGGACGGGGTATTTACGAGTAATAAAACTATCACGTCGTTCAATGAACTGCAGTATTTCACAGGACTTGCAACGATAGATGATAATGCTTTCTTTGGTTGTTCCGCCCTTACATCCATAACCATTCCCAACAATGTAACGAGTATTGGACGTTGGGTCTTCCAAGAATGCTCCGCCCTCGCGTCTGTTACGATTCCCAACAGTGTGGTGAGCATTGGCAATGAGGCCTTCTACGGTTGCTCCAGTATCAAAAACATCAACATTCCCAACAGCGTGAAGAGCATTGGCGAACGTGCCTTCAATGGTTGCTCCGGCCTCACTTCAATCACGATTCCCGAGAGTGTGACGAGCATTAATACTGCTGCTTTCCATGGTTGTACCGGTCTCACAAAGGCAGAGTTTGCCAGCATTGAGAGTTTGTGTAAGATTTCGTTTAGTGATGGTGCTACGACGAGCGATGGTCGCTACCGTATCTATCCTTCCAACCCTCTTTCTTATGCTCACCATCTTTACATAGATGGACAAGAGGTGAAAGATGTGGTGATTCCCGAAGGTGTGACGAGCATTGGCGCTTACGCCTTCTTCGGTGGCACATATTTAACCTCTGTCACTCTGCCCAGCACGCTCACGTCTACAGGTAACTACTCTTTTTGGGGATGTACAGGTTTGACAGCTGTCCGTATATCCGACTTGGCTGCCTATTGCGGAATATCCTTTGGAACAGATACCCCTCTTTCCTACGCCCATAAGTTATACTTGAATGGAGAAGAAGTAGCAGGGGAAGTGAAGCTCCCCGATGGGATTACGTCTGTGAGCGATGCTGCGTTTGAGGCATGTACTGGCATTACTTCGGTTGTCATTTCCGAGGGTGTAACAAGCATTGGCAGAACCGCATTTAAGAGCACAACCATTACCTCTGTTACACTTCCTAAGAGCATAACATCTATTGAAGCTGAAGCATTCGACAACTGTCCGTTGCGCACCGTTGTTGCTAAAAACGAGAAACCTTCTCATTACGGGGATGTGTTCTCTGTGAAGACTTACTCGCACACTCCGCTTTATGTGCCCCAAAACTCGTTCTGGGATTATGTTTATGGCACTGAGTGGTATCGCTTCAATATCATCAAAGAATATGCCTTTGCAGACGTGCAGGCTCGTCAAGCCTATATGTTGGCTGAAATCGATGGCATGAACTACACTGTGTACAACAGCAGTCGCGATGCCCTTGAAGTGAAGGAGTATTCCCATCAGGTGGATGAGTCTTCTCTGGGCAGCAACTGGGTGGCAGAGGCTTATGGCAGCGGCTATGTTCTGTTGAATCTTGGCGCAGAGAAATACGCCGATATAGATGCAGAAGGACGTATAAGTCTGTCTGAGACACCGAAAGCTCTGGACATTGAGTTCCACGATGGTGTTACCACAGTCAACGGCCGTGAGATGATGATGGTGATCAACGATAACGACGAAGTTACGGATGTTGTCACCTTGCGCTACACTCCGTCTGCAGAAGACGGCACCTTCGATGCCAATGCTCCTATCTACGACCTCAACGGACGCAGACTGACAGAGAAGCCCAAGAGCGGATATTACATCCAAGGCGGGAAGATATATCGGTTGAATTGACGATTGTCTGCTTGTCTTCTTGCGAATTTGTTAACAAAAAGAAGCCTTGGACCAAGGCTTCTTTTTGTGGAGAATATCGGGCTCGAACCGATGACCTCTTGCATGCCATGCAAGCGCTCTAGCCAGCTGAGCTAATCCCCCGATTGCGGTGCAAAGGTACGACAAATCTTCAAATAGACAAAATAAAATGGGAGAAAATTTGGCTACGAGGAGAAAAAAGTCTATCTTTGCGCGGAAAAAACATATAAATATATAGTATCATGAGGAAACAAATTACTCTTTTCTTGCTTTTCGTGTTGGTAAGCGTTGCCACCTTTGCAGAGAAGGTGTCGCAGGCAGAAGCTTTGCAGGCAGCATTGCCATATATGAAGACGGCGCAGGCCGCTGCATCACAGAGGCAGTCGCGTGCAGGAAGTCAGGACCAGCCTGTGTATATTTTCTCCCGCGGAGCAGGAGAGGGTTTTGTCATCGTCTCTGGCGACAACAGTCTGCCGCTGGTGCTCGGTGTGGCCGACTCAGGCGATTGGGTGGAGGAGGAGATGCCCCCGCTGCTGTTGCAATGGGTGAAGATGTATGAGCACTATGTGGACAGTGTGCAGGCAAACGGCGGAGCTCCGGCAAGGGCTGCTCGTGCATCCGTGTATCCCAAGAACATACCTGTGCTGCTGACATCGCACTGGCACCAGAACTGGCCTTACAATAACCGTTGCCCGTGGAGAGCCGATAACGGAGGTAGGGCAGTGACGGGATGTGTGGCTACAGCTGCTGCTCAGATTGCATACTACTGGAGGAATGAGGGTGTAAATTCAGAGACGCGCTCCAGCACAAAATACGGATACTGGAGTCCAGATGCCCCTGTGACACAGAGCGATGTGATACCCAAAGGCACTAAGTTCATGTGGGATCTGATGCTTGATTCTCCCCACAGCGGTTCTACTACGGCAGAACAGCGCGATGCCGTTGCCATACTCTGCGCAGTGATGGGTATGGATGCCGAACTGGCCTACGGTGCCAGCACGGGCGGATACATCTGGAACGAGATTGATGTGTTCAAGAACCAGATTGGTCTGAACGGCGGTACGCATATATGGAAGGATGATGTGGGTCAGGAAGCCTTTGAGACCATCTGCGCCAACGACCTTGCATTGAAGCATCCCATCCTCTATGCAGGATACAACGAAGACTGGACGTCTGGTCACGCCATTGTGATGGACGGATACCGCACATCGGACAACAGTTTCCATTTCAACTTCGGCTGGGGCGGCAGCGGCGACGGATATTACCAACTGATAGACGGTAGCGTGGGAGGCTTCGGCTACGGAGAGAGCGTGGTATACAACATATACTCTCCCAATATCAACCGTACTTTCGAGGTGACCCCTGAGGACGACCTTTATCAGGCTATTCCAAACTTTGTTAATGTGAAGGTGGAGAATGGCAGTTCGATGGAAGTGAACGGAGCATATCTCTTCGTGCATACCAAGGCCTCACTGCCTGATTATTATACTTTGGACGATGCCATTGCATCTCATCCCGGAACTTTGAAGGCTGGCGATGTATGGGAAGAAACTGCGGTATATCAGACTACAAGTTCGTACAATGCAGGCGTATACTTCATCATCGCGGACGAGAACATGAGCGTGCTCTACACTACACCGTCGTCCTACAAGGTAGCGATATCGAGAGCCAATATGAAACTGAAAAAGATGTCGGTGGATAGCGATGTGTATGACGAGAAAGAGTTCATGTATCAGGGTGAAATGGTGACCCGTCCGGTATATCAGGTGGAGAGTCTTTCCGACGTATTTGTCGATGCAGAGCTCAACAATGCCGGTAAGGGCCGTATTTCATCCGTGAAGTGTCAGCCAATAGTGACAGCCGCACTTTATGCTGTGGAAAGCGACGGCAGTCTGACAAAGTTGGATGAAAAGACCGAGGATAAGGAGATTTTCCTCAAGGACGAGACAAAGACACTGGGCTTCAGCTTCAGCGGACTGAAGAACAATGTGCTCTACAAGGCTTCGCTGAATCCGACGTTGGGCAACGGTATTACGACGACGACATTTGATTTGCAGTATGAGGAAACCGGTGATACTGTTGTCTTCTTCATGTTGTCGAACGAAGGAATGAATATATCGAGAAATGGCAACTGTGTGATAATAAGTGGCACTGGATATAGTGTACGCAACTATGCCAGCGTGATGGAGGATCTGACAGTGACGAGCTACGACCTCAGAGACTACAGCGGCGTACTGCCTTCGGGTGCCCCTCAACCTGCCAATAGTAATGCCATTATCTATCGCAGTGCAGAGTCTGGTGTGACGGGAAGGAACATCGTAGTGAACGGTGTGTGTGAGACGCTCGAACTGGAGAGCGGATTCAGTTATGATCCTATAGAGCCGTTTACGGCAACGACCGTCAGGGTACATACGGGTGTGAGCTGTCCGTCTAAATCGTACTATTGGAACACCATCGTACTGCCCTTCACTGTGCCGACACCTGTCGGTATGCTGGCACGTCGTCTGATTGACGCTACTGCAAAGACAGAAACACACAGCGAAGTGCTTGAAGCCGGTACTCCGTACGTATATCTAACCACTCACAATATGGACATCACAGCCAGTAACGTGGCTGTGAAGACTCTGGCCGAAATGCCAGCAAGCACAGGTCACGCATCGTTTGTGCCCCAGTTTACCTGCATCGAGGCTACCGGCTCGGAGTATGTGTCGACGGGTCAGGAGTTTGTTGCAGCAGAGGTCGGTACGATGATAGGCGGTTTGGCAGGATACAAGACCAATGCCATCTCGCTGACGAACATGAGTTCGGTGCAGAGGTTAGATGCCAGAATGCATGCTTTGGTGTCAAGTATCGTGGCTGCAAGAGATACACTTGAAAAGTACACCAACGAGGCAGTGGGCAGCCAGCACCGCACGTCGTCAAAGCAGGAGGCTGTAGCAGCCTATGAGGCCGCTATCGCAGAGGCAGAGCAGGGACTCACTCAGTTGCCAGGTACGCTTGCAGAAGTGAACACTATGATAAGTGATATGACTGCTGCTACGGAGGCATTCATCGAAAACGAGGATGTGACAGAGGTAACTTCTCTCAAAGCAAGCGAAGAACTGTCGACGGAGGATGCTGACAAAGCAATATATGACCTCAACGGACGACGCCTGAATACAATTCCGGAGAAGGGTATGTTCATCATCGGAGGCAAAATATACACAAGATGATAAAAGAAAAGATTTCTATAACAAAAGCATTTATAGCCGCAGCATTGTTTGTCGCGGCTATACCCTCACGGGCACAGTTTTTCGAGGAGGAAACAGAGGAAGTGAGACTGGTGGAGAGGCAGAGCTGTTTCATTGACGATGGCGATACACCAGCGCTCGGCCAGCGTCGCACAAGTCCGTATCAGGATGCAGCAACGATAAGTCCGATAGGCAAACCGAAGATACCGGTAATGCTGGTACAGTTCACGGACGTGAAGGACAGCCTCAAGTACGGTACGGAGGATTTCGGCAAGTGGAAGCAGACGATGAAGGAATACTTCAACGGCAACGACGACGGCACTCCGTATGTGATAAACGGTTTCTATCTGGCATCCATAAAGGACTATTTCAAGCAGCAGAGCGACGAGCTCTTCGTGCCGGAATTTGTGCTCCTGGACCCCGTGACACTTACCAACACACGTGTTTACTACAGGTCAAGTCGCAGCACGAAATTCACACCGGAGGTTTTGGCTCTGATGGCTGAGCAGATAGATGACCCTTCGGAGTTTGACGGCAACGGAGACGGTAAGGTGGATGTGGCTATGGTTGTTTTTGCCGGTACATCGAGCAATTTTTCCCATGTGAGCACAGCGCTTTGGGCATGGGAGTCGACAAAGGATGTTACTGTGACACGCTCCGATTCAAGGAAGGTGACATTTGCCAGTTCGGTGAACATCCCCAATCAGCTCTATGAGGATGGTAAAGCGCACGCCTACGAAAAACCGACCATCGGAGTGCCTGTGCATGAATTCTGTCATGCTTTGGGACTGCCGGATTTCTATGATACTTCTGATACGCCGACGTATCCCGGAATGGACGTTTGGAGCCTGATGGACTATGGAGAGAATATCAATTCCGGATACACTCCCACAAACCTCAACGCTGTGGAGCGTGACTATATGGGTTGGCGCGATCTCGTCTCTCTCGACCCGCAGCAGCCGCAGACAATCCATCTGACGGCCTTGGGAGAAGGCGGCGTGGGATACAAAATGCAGAATTACCTGGACGAGAAGGAGTATTTTGTGCTGGAATGCCGAAACACCAATGCCAAGGACTGCGACTATTATTTCCTGAACGCTCCAAAGTGGTTGGATAATCACATGGGACTTATCGTATATCACTTGCTGAGAGATAATTCGTGGGGTATCCCCAATAATGTGAATGTCAAACCCGAGCAGAAAATGACCATATTGCCCGCAAACAATACGCTCAACTTTATAAACAATGTTGTTGCGGAGCAGGGATGGGAAGAGTACAGAAGACAGGTGAGAGGACACATGTATCCAGGCACATCGGGAAATACGACAGTGACGGATGAGTCGGTGCCGGCTACGGTGGTGTACACAGGTGATTTCCTCGGGCAACCCATCTATGACATTTTCATGGACGAAGAGTATCACGTGCATCTGAAATATATGCCGAGGGGTATACTGGAGGCTCCAACTGTGTTCGACTCGTCGGCAGGGCAGCATCAAGTGACGCTATCGTGGGAGGCATCCGAGAATGCCAGTTGCTATGCTCTTACGTATCGTGTGGACGACGAGGCGGAGATATTGGTGGACAGCCTGAAGAATACTGCTTACGTGATAGACGGATTGCAACCGGGTACACGTGTTACATATAGTGTTGTATCAATGGACGACGAGTGGCGCAACAGCGAACCCTCTGAGTGGCAGGAAATAGATACGCCTACTGACGTGCAGATGCTTCGTACACCGCAGAGCGAACAGATGGTGAGTGTATATTCTCTGACGGGTGTATATGCAGGACAGTGCGTTAGAAGTCAGGTACATCGTTACGTAAGGACAAAGGGCATTGTTGTGTTGCGTTACGAGGATGGTGCTACGGAAAAGGTATTTATCCAATAGGATTCTGTTTTCGGTAGCGGCATTTCTTTTTTTGACTCATGGTGTTGCTGCACAGCAGATGCCGCGATGTCGTGGCAGTCTGCCGCCGGTTTCCCGTGAGCTGTCGCTGAATAATGCAAGAGTCCATGCAGACGTTCCCCGTGTGAAGGGAGAGAGAGTGCACGGGCTGGTGCTCCTCATAGAATTTGCGGATGTGTCGTTCACGCTGGATGATGCGCAGGCATATTACAATGCGTTCTTCAATGAGGAGGGATATTCTGTAGACGGTAATTTCGGTAGTGTGCGCGATTACTACAGGGAACAGAGTCAGGAACGCTTTGATATAGATTTCGATGTGTGCGGTCCCATACGTCTTTCGCGCTCGTATGCTTATTACGGACAGAATGCCGATGACAAAATGGATCTTCATCCGGGAGATATGATGCAGGAGGCTCTTGATACCCTGTATAAGTGGAATCCGCAGCGTGAGTTCTCACGCTATGACTGGGAAGGAGACGGAGAAGCCAATATGCTCTTTGCCGTGTATGCGGGAAGGGGAGAAAACTATGTTACTTCGCAACCCACCTTGATGTGGCCCCATATGTGCACATTCGTCCTTCAGAAGCTGATATACGATGACGGTGTGGGGAGGAAGAATGTGGGCGGCATATGGTTTGACAGATATGCATGCTCTTGTGAACTGAGAGGACGTACAGGCAGCGTGATTGAAGGTATCGGTACACCATGCCACGAATTCATGCACGGATTGGGTATACCGGATACATATAACAGTTATCCCGGAAACGGTATGGGCAACTACGACCTTATGGGGTTTGGGAACTATCTCAATGAATGCAGGACTCCATGTTCTCTGGCCGGTTTTCATAAGATGCTTCTAGGATGGGTAGATGCCGAGGAGATATCCTCCGAATGTGCGGTGACGGCGATGGCTCCTGTGAGTGAAACAGGGGAGATGTACGTCCTCTACAACGAGGAGGAGAGAAAGGAGTGCTATGTCATCGAGAACAGGCAGAAGCAGTCGTGGGATACATATATTCCCGAAGCCGGCCTTATGGTGACGCACGTGGATTATGACGAGGACGTATGGGAAACGCTCTATATCAACGGAGACAGAAACCATCAGCGTATGGCCTTGACGGACGAGTCGCTATGGACGGGACTTCCGTTATTCAACGGAGATGCTGATACGCTCCCGCTGTGTATCGTGGATGTGAAGGAGATTGGACTGTATGTGTCCTTTAAAGTGAAAAAGCGCTCCACTGGAATAGATTTTATGAGTGCAGAGGTTAATAGCGAAGAAAGTGGGGAGCGCTACGATCTCACGGGACGAAAAATCCCCTCAGGCCTTCGCCCAAGGGGATTGTATATAGAGGGAGGTAAACTCCAACTACCAAGCGAATAGAGGATATTCGGCCATGATGGCATTTACCTCGCTGCGCACCTGAGCGATGTTCTGTTCGTTCTCAGGATCGTCGAGTACGCGCTCAATGAAGGCGGCAATCTTAACCATCAGGTCTTCCTTTGCACCGCGTGTGGTGATAGCAGGTGTGCCCAGACGGATACCGCTTGTCTGGAATGCGCTGCGTGAATCGAACGGAACCATATTCTTGTTGGCTGTGATGTCGGCTGCAACAAGAGCCTTCTCTGCAACCTTACCTGTGAGCTCGGGGTACTTCGAGCGCAGGTCTACAAGCATAGAGTGGTTGTCCGTACCGCCGGATACGATATTGAACCCGCGCTTGATGAGTTCGTCTGCCAGGCAGGCAGCGTTCTTCTTCACCTGAAGAGCGTATTCCTTCCACTCGGGTTTAAGGCATTCGCCGAAAGCAACAGCCTTGGCTGCGATGACATGCTCCAGAGGACCGCCCTGAATGCCGGGGAATACTGCGCTGTTGAGCAATGCCGACATCATCTTGATTTCACCCTTCGGAGTCTTTTTGCCCCAGGGATTCTCGAAGTCCTTACCCATGAGGATGATACCTCCGCGGGGACCGCGAAGTGTCTTGTGGGTGGTAGAGGTGACGATGTGTGCATACTTCACGGGATTGTCGAGCAAACCGGCAGCAATGAGTCCGGCAGGATGTGCCATATCAATCATGAGTATTGCACCTACGGCATCGGCAATCTGACGCATACGCTTGTAGTCCCATTCACGGCTGTAAGCAGAACCGCCGCCGATAATCATTTTGGGCTTGTGCTCCAAAGCCAGACGCTCCATCTCGTCATAATCCACACGACCTGTTTCCTTGTTGAGGTTGTAGCCGATGGGATTGTAGATGAGGCCGGATGTATTTACGAGCGAACCGTGTGAGAGATGCCCTCCGTGATCGAGGTTGAGACCCATGAAGGTGTCACCGGGATTGAGGCAAGCCAGAAATACGGCTGCGTTGGCCTGTGCACCGGAGTGAGGCTGCACATTGGCATATTCAGCGTCGAAAATTTTGCAGATGCGCTCGATAGCGAGGCTTTCTACTTCGTCCACCACCTGACAACCTCCGTAGTAGCGCTTGCCGGGATATCCCTCGGCATATTTGTTGGTGAGGCAGGAACCCATAGCCTGCATCACCTCGTCACTGACAAAGTTTTCGGAGGCAATCAGTTCGATGCCGCGAAGCTGACGCTCATTTTCCTTTTTGATAAGGTCAAATACAATAGAATCTCTTTCCATAAAAATGTTTTGTATGATGTTATTGTTGTTCTACGATTTTAACTTCTCCAAGCGGTAGGTCTTTATTGCAGTAGCAGCATTGCAGTATACCAAGTTCACGATTTGATACGCGGAAGCGTGTCTTCATCGGTTCGTTGTTGGTGATGCATTTGGAATTGGGACAACGCACGATACCCTCCAGAAGGTCGGGCATCACCACTTTTCTCTTTTCCACCACATCATAGTCCCGAATGAGACAGAGCGTTACGTTGGGAGCCACGACAGAAAGTTGATTGAGTTCTTCGTTGGTGAAGAATTTGTCTGCCACCTTGATGATACTCTTATGATGCTGGTCGGTGGAATTGCTCTTGAGGTTGAATCCCACGGTGACAGCCGTCTTCATTTTCTCCAGATGCAGCAGGTTGACAACATCGAACAGCTTGGAACTCGGGATGTGATCTATCACCGTTCCGTTTTCAATAGCAGCGACAAGTAGTTCTTTTCTTTTCATTTGAAATAGTTGTTATGCTAGCATCAGTTCTTTAATATATCCTCCAGAGTGATTCCCAATACATCGCAGATGAGAGCCTCTCTTGCGTATAGTCCGTTGCGCGCCTGCTGGAAATAGTATGCATATGGTGTGTCGTCGATGCTGTATTCTATTTCGTTTACGCGGGGTAGTGGGTGCAGTATCTTCATATTGCTGCGTGCCTTCGACAGCATGTTGAGCTTCAGCAGGTAGCGATCCTTCACCTTCTCGTATTCATCAAGGTCGGCGAAGCGTTCTTTTTGCACGCGCGTCATATATAATATGTCAGCACCGCTGATTGTTTCTGCATCGAAATCCGTGTGCTCCACATAACGTATGCCATTATCGTTGCAGTATTTCTTGTAGACAGTAGGCATGGCGAGTTCTTCGGGGGCGATAAAGTGGAAAGTGGGATTGAAATGACGCATCGCCATAAGTAGCGAGTGTACCGTGCGTCCGTATTTCAAGTCGCCCACGAGATATATGTCGAGATTGTCCAGATGTCCCTGCGTTTGATAGATGGTGTAGAGATCCAACATCGTCTGTGAGGGATGCTGGTTAGCTCCGTCACCGGCATTCACGATAGGCACGGGTGCCACCTCGGAGGCATACTGTGCTGCTCCTTCGAGATAGTGACGCATAACGATGAGGTCAGCATAGTTGGACACCATCATGATAGTATCTTTCAGCGTCTCGCCCTTTGTTCCGCTTGTCACTTTCGGGTCAGCAAATCCGATAACCCTTGCGCCCAGTCTGTTGGCAGCCGTCTCGAAAGAGAGGCGTGTGCGGGTGGAGGGCTCAAAGAACAGCGTCGCTACCACTTTGCCTTCAAGAAGCCTTCTGTTGGGGTTCTTCTCAAAGGCAGAAGCCATTTGAATGAGATATTCGATTTTTTCGCGTGAATGATTGGCGATAGTCACCAAACTTCTATTCTCCATTGTAGTCTATTCTCTTTATGCGAGCGCAAAGGTACGAAAAAGTTGAGAGTTGGACGTTTATATCACATGCTTTTTTTTACTATTTCGATATTTTGTTGTAACTTTGCAAAAGTTAATGACCGTATATACTTCTATGCGTAAGAAATTTATTGGATTGGTGTGGACGCTGTTCGTCCTTTTCTGGCTTGCACTGGGTTGGGCGTTTTATGCTATATGGGAAGGAGAGATTGGCTATATGCCGGACTTGCAACAGCTTGAGAATCCCGTGAATAAGTTTGCCTCTCAGATACTTTCTGCCGACGGGAAACTCATCGGCACCTGGAGTTATTCCGAGGGTAACCGTATTTTTGTATCGTATAAGGATTTGCCTCCTGCTCTTGTAAAAGCATTGGTGGCAACGGAGGACGAACGTTTCTTTGAGCATTCCGGTATTGATTTCAAGGCTCTTCTGCGTGCAGTTATCAAGCGCGGTATCTTCAACCAGAAGAGCGCGGGTGGTGGTAGCACCCTTACCCAACAGTTGGCAAAGCAGCTCTATAGCGAGAGAGCCCGCACCACTCAGGAGCGTCTTCTGCAGAAGCCTATCGAATGGGTGATTGCACTGAAGCTTGAGCGTTTCTACACCAAGGAGGAAATCATATCGATGTATCTAAACTATTTCGATTTCCTCCACAATGCTGTAGGCATTAAGACAGCAGCTAAGACATATTTCGGTAAGGAACCTAAGAATCTTACCACAGAGGAGTGTGCCATGCTTGTCGGTATGTGTAAGAACCCGTCTTTATTCAATCCCGTCCGGTACAAGGATCGTTGTCGCGACCGTCGTAATGTGGTGCTCGATCAGATGACGAGGTCGGGCTATATTTCTGAACACGAATGCGATTCCCTCAAGCAGCTTGAGCTTAAACTCGATTTTCATCGAGTAGACCACAAACAGGGCAGCGGCACCTATCTGCGTGAGTATCTCCGTCAGATGCTGACAGCAAAGCGTCCTTCCCGTAGTGACTACGCTTCATGGCAAGGACAGAAGTTCTACGAAGACTCTCTTGCATGGGAGACAAATCCTCTCTATGGCTGGTGTAACAAGAATACCGACAACGAAGGGCGTCACTACAATATATATACTGACGGACTGAAAATATACACTACTATAGATTCGCGTATGCAAGCGTACGCGGAAGATGCTGTTCAGGCGCATGTTGTAGGTGCTCTCCAGCCGATATTCTCCAAGGAGCAGTTGACTCTGCGCAATCGTCCCTATGCCAACGATGTGCCCAACGACCAGGCTCATCGTGATCTCGAGAGGGCTATGCGTCAGAGTGCTCGATGGGTGATGATGAAGCGTGGTGGACACAGCGATGCGGATATAGAGGCAAGTTTCCGCAAACCCATAGATATGACAGTATACACGCCTCAAGGAGATGTCGACACTTTGATGTCGCCCCTCGATTCGCTGAAATACTATAAGGGCTTCCTTCGTTCGGGCTTTGTCTGCATGGAGACGGCTACGGGTTTTGTGAAGGCTTATGTCGGAGGTACGGATTATGTCCATTTCCAGTACGATATGGCTGGTCAGGGGCGTCGTCAGGTGGGTTCTACCATCAAACCGTATCTTTATTCCCTAGCGATGGAGAACGGTTTCTCTCCCTGCGATATGGCTCCGAATGTGCAGCATACGTATCATGTGGGCGACAAAGACTGGACACCTCGCAATTCGTCCAAAGCCCGTGTAGGCGAAATGGTGACGCTGAAATGGGGGCTTGCCACATCCAACAACTGGATATCCGCATGGCTTCTGAATCAGATGTCTCCCTCTGCTTTCGTGCGACTGATTCATGAATTCGGTGTGCTCAACAGGGACATAGTTCCTTCTTTGAGCCTGTGTCTTGGTCCCTGTGATATTTCTGTGCTTGAGATGGTGGGAGCCTACACTACATTCCCCAATCGCGGAGTGCGTCGTCTGCCTACTTTCGTCACCCGTATTGAAGACGGCAGCGGCAATGTGGTGGCAGATTTCTCTCCCCGTGTCCATGAGGTGATAAGCGAGGAGGCCGCCCTCAAAATGATTATTCTCATGCGCGGTGTGATGGACGGAGGCACTGGCGGTCGTATGCGTTTCCGCTACGGTATCAAGGCTCCGATGGCGGGCAAGACGGGTACCACTAACGACAATTCCGACGGATGGTTTGTAGGCTACACGCCTTCCTTGAGCTTCGGTGCATGGGTGGGAGGCGACGAGCGCGACATTCACTTCGCTTCTATGACATACGGTCAGGGTGCCTCTGCAGCTCTTCCCGTTGTTGCCCTTTTCCTTCAAAAGGTATATGCAGACCCCACTCTTAGTTATTCAGAGGATGAGAATTTCGATATTCCTGCCGGGTTCGACCCGTGTATGTCTGTCTACGATGAGGATAGGGGAGACGGCGAGGCTATTTCCGATTAAACATATTATTATATGAAAACGATAGGTATCATTCCGGCTCGTTATGCCAGCACGAGATTTCCTGCCAAACCCCTTGCTGTTCTTGGTGGTAAGACGGTGATTAAGAGAGTTTACGAACAAGTCTCCGGCGTGCTTGATGAGGCTCTCGTGGCCACAGACGATGAGCGCATTTTCCTGGCGGTGGAAAGTTTCGGCGGCAAGGTGTGTATGACGTCTACGTCGCATCGCAGCGGTACGGACAGAATACGCGAGGCATACGAGAATCTCGGCGAGCACTATGATGTCGTTGTCAACATACAGGGCGACGAACCCTTCATACAGCCTTCGCAGATACGCACCGTGGTGTCGTGCTTCCAGGATCCCGCCACTCAGATAGCCACTCTTGTGAAGCCCTTTACGGAGGCTGACGGATGGGATGCCCTTGTGAATCCCAATTCTCCCAAAGTGGTGGTTGACAAGGATATGCGTGCTCTCTATTTCTCGCGCAGCGTGATACCTTTCCTGCGTGGTGTGGAGCAGTCGGAGTGGCTCTCCCGTCACACTTTCTACAAACACATCGGCTTGTATGCCTATCGTAGTGATACTTTGTTGGAAATCACCCGTTTGGAGCAGTCGTCGCTGGAACTCGCAGAGTCGCTCGAACAGTTGCGCTGGTTGCAGAACGGATATGTCATCAAAGTGGGTATTTCCGACATTGAAACCATCGGTATTGATACGCCGGAAGACCTTATTCGTGCGGAAGAGTTCTTAAAAGAAATAAAAAAATAGCACATATTACGGTTATTTAAAAAAAATGTTGTACATTTGCGCGCAGAAAAAGAATTTGTAAATGACAGATAGTCATAAGCGATATATTTCATTTTTGCGTAGCATTTTAATTGTGTTATTTGTGTCGTTTTGTGCGGGTGCGCAAGCTCAGCAAATAACCGTTGGTACATATATATTTCCCGACAAGAGTGAATATCAGGGTGAGATTTTCCGTGGCAAGCCCTACGGACGCGGCACCACGATATTCCCCAACGGCGACCGCTATACCGGTGAGTACGTGAAAGGAAAGCGTCAGGGCAGGGGAGTTTATCAGTTTTCCGACGGGGAGAGGTATGACGGGGAATGGTTTCAGGATCAGCAGCATGGTCAGGGAACCTTCTATTTCAAAAACAACAACCGTTACGAAGGTCTGTGGTTCCGCGACTATCAGCAGGGCCAGGGTACTATGTATTATCACAACGGTGACAAATATATAGGCCAGTGGGAAGCAGACAAGCGCGAGGGCAACGGCACCTACTACTATGCCAAGGGTGCCCAATATAAGGGTGCATGGCACGATGACAAGCGTTCCGGCAAGGGTATCTTCGACTGGGGCGACGGCAATCGCTACGAGGGCATGTGGAAGGACGGTGAGAAGTCCGGCAAGGGTGTCTTCAAGTACGCTTCCGGCGACATCTATACGGGCGACTGGCTGCATGACAAGCAGCACGGTCGCGGCATCTACACCTTTGCAGACGGCGATCGATATGAGGGCGCCTACATGAATGGCATGCGTTCGGGCGAAGGTATTTACGTTTTCCATAACGGCGATAAATATGTGGGTCACTTCACCGACGGACGTCAGGACGGTCGCGGCGTGTTCACGTGGAAGAACGGTGCTTCCTATACAGGCGAATGGAAGAACGATTTGCGTCACGGTCAGGGCAAGTACACATGGGCCAACGGCGATGTCTACGAAGGTACGTGGAAGAACGGGCTGATGGACGGAGAGGGTATGCTGCGTCAGACGGACGGCACTAAATATAAAGGAGGTTATAAGGAAGGCCTCAAAGAGGGCAACGGTGTGCTCATCGACAAGGATGGGAAGCGCTACGAAGGCACTTTCCATAAGGATAGGTATCAAAACAATTAAACAAAATATATTGCATAATCATGGCAACAATAACTAAGGCTACTGCCAAGACTTCTACAAAGAAGGTTTCTACAAAGAAAGCCACCCCGAAGAAGAAAGTGACAAAGAAGGAGCAGACGGCTGCTGTAAAGGCAAAGGCTCAGGAGCCGCAGATTTTGAAACTTCTGCGCTACGATCCCTATCTGAGAGACTTCAGCGATGCCATCAACGGTCGCCATCAGGCTGCTCTCGACAAGATTGCCGACCTGACACAGGGAGGCAAGCAGACACTTTCCGACTTTGCTTCCGGTTATCTCTATTTCGGTCTCCATCGCACGGAGAAGGGATGGGTCATCCGCGAGTGGGCTCCCACGGCAACGGAGATATATCTCGTAGGCGACTGCAACGATTGGAAGGAGAATGAGAAGTACGCTTTCAAGCGTGTGCGCGGCACAGACAACTGGGAACTGAAGCTCGGTCCCCGCGGTCTCAAGCACGGCGACCTCTACAAGCTTTCCGTACATTGGGACGGCGGTCAGGGTGAGCGCATCCCCGCATGGTGTCGTCGCGTGGTGCAGGACGAAACCACCAAGATATTCTCCGCACAGGTGTGGGCTCCCAAGAACGAATACGAGTGGAAGACGCTCAAGTTCAAGCCCAACACAGCTCCTCTGCTTATCTACGAGTGCCACATCGGTATGGCTCAGGATGCAGAGAAGGTGGGCACCTATGAGGAGTTCCGCCAGAACGTGCTTCCCCGCGTTGCGAAGGCTGGCTACAACTGCATCCAGATTATGGCCATTCAGGAGCATCCCTACTACGGCAGCTTCGGCTACCATGTGAGCAGTTTCTTTGCTCCCTCCAGCCGTTTCGGCACTCCCGAGGAACTCAAGGCTCTCATTGACGATGCCCATTCACGCGGCATAGCCGTCATCATGGATATTGTTCACTCTCATGCTGTGAAGAACGAGAACGAGGGTCTGGGCAATATGTGCGGCGACCCCTGCCAGTATTTCTATCAGGGCGACCGTCGTGAGCATCCCGCATGGGATTCCCTTTGCTTCGACTACGGCAAGAATCAGGTGCTCCACTTCCTCCTCTCCAACTGTAAGTACTGGCTCGACGAGTTCCGCTTCGACGGTTTCCGTTTCGACGGCGTCACTTCTATGCTCTACTACAGTCACGGTCTGGGCGAGGCCTTCATGAGCTACGGCGACTACTACAACGGTCACGAGGACGACAATGCCATCACCTATCTCACTCTTGCCAACTGCCTTATCCACGAGGTGAACAAGAATGCCATCACCATTGCCGAGGAGGTATCCGGCATGCCCGGCCTTGCTGCTCCCTTCGAGGACGGCGGCTACGGTTTCAACTATCGCATGGCGATGAACATCCCCGACTACTGGATTAAGATTATCAAGGAGCTCCGCGACGAGGACTGGAAGCCCTCCAGCCTTCTCTGGGAGACCACCAACCGTCGTGCCGACGAGAAGACCATATCCTACTGCGAGAGTCACGACCAGGCTCTCGTGGGCGACAAAACCATCATCTTCCGTCTCATCGACTCCGATATGTACTGGCATTTCAAGAAGGGCGACGAGACCGGCACAGTGGAGCGCGGTATTGCCCTGCACAAGATGATACGCCTGCTCACAGCCTCCACCATCAATGGCGGCTACCTCAACTTCATGGGCAACGAGTTCGGACATCCCGAATGGATTGATTTCCCCCGCGAGGGCAACGGCTGGAGCTACAAGTACGCACGTCGCCAGTGGAATCTCGTCGACAACAAGGAACTCTGTTTCCACTTCCTGGGCGACTTCGACCGCCAGATGATTAAGGTGCTCAAGAGCCAGCGCAACATTCAGGCTCAGCCCGTCACCGAGATATGGCACAACGACGGCGACCAGGTGTTCGCTTTCCAGCGCGGCGACCTTCTGTTCTTCTTCAACTTCTCTCCCTACAAGTCGTTCACCGACTACGGCTTCATGGTCAAGCAGGGAGCTTACGAATATGTCCTCAACACCGATGCTCTGGCATTCGGCGGCAAGGGTTTCAACGACGACTCCATCCGTCATTTCACCATCTTCGACAGCATGCTGTCCCGCGACGGTAAGGGATGGCTCAAACTCTATCTGCCGGCTCGCAGTGCCTGTGTGCTGCGCCGTATTAAGGAATGAGGGAGTGGCGTCGTAGAGCATTCCAGCGAACCGCACGCGTCTTAAACGGCGTTTGCGGTTTCCTGTTTGTCGCCTTTGCATTGAATTATCTTATTGTGAAGCAGGGCGATGTGCTTATGCTGTCGTATGGTATGTTCTGTCATTCCGACACACCTTTCGACCTCCTGAGTGCGGCCGTTATCTCTACGATGTGTCTGGTCATCCCGGCTCAGCTGCTCTATGTCTTCCTACCTCTTCCGCTGTCGCTCAAGGCTCTTGCGTGGTCGCCCTCGTACCTTTGTCTGGGGTTGCTCACATCGCTCATCGTGCATGAGGGTTTTCCCTTATGGCGCGTATCCCTGACGCTGTTCTACGTTATCGCGCTGGTCTTGGTTATTTTCCTGGCCATGTCGCGTCCCGACTTCCATCGTCATTCGCGTCCGAAGTTGATATCTCTCCTTGCCAGCAATCTCACGGTCACTCTTGTCTCTATCGTGGCCTGTTGGACGCTGAGCAACACCAGCATCATTCTTCACGAGAGTATCACTACGGCGCGCATGTTGCGCGAGGGTCGTATCGAAGAGGTGATTTCTTCGCCCGCGCGCATGGACTTGCTTGTCCATCGTCTTCTGCGCAGCGACGACCCTGTGGGGCGTGCCCTCAATGTGCCTCACCATCTGGGTCGCAGTCTCGGTTATGCTCCCCGCGACTGGTCTGTCCCCATGTCGCATTTCGTCAGTGAGGCCATTGCCGAGGAGGAGCGCCGCGACACGATAAATTCCTATCCCAGCGAGCGCCTCTATCGCCTGCGCGAATTTCAGGCAGCGCTGTCACAATTGTCATCCATCAATAATAACAAGAAATAAAAGATGCCCCAAATTTCCGTTCGCGGCAATGAGATGCCCGAATCTCCCATCCGTAAACTGGCTCCCTTGGCTTTTGCTGCAAAGGAGCGTGGTGTTAAGGTGTACCACTTGAACATCGGTCAGCCCGACCTTCCCACGCCAAAGGCTGCGCTCGACGCGATACGCAATATCGACCGCACGATTCTGGAGTACAGTCCCTCGCAGGGCTATCTCTCTTATCGTAAGAAGCTGGTGGGCTACTACGAGAAATACAATATACACCTCTCTCCCGACGACATCATCATCACGTCTGGCGGTTCGGAGGCTGTACTCTTCTCCTTCCTGGCCTGCCTCAATCCCGGCGACGAGATTATCGTGCCCGAACCGGCATACGCCAACTATATGGCGTTCGCCATCTCGGCTGGTGCTGTGATACGCACCATTGCCACCACCATCGAGGAGGGCTTCTCGCTGCCCAAGGTGGAGAAGTTCGAGGAACTCATCAACGAGCGCACGCGCGCGATATTGATATGTAACCCCAACAACCCCACAGGTTACCTCTATACGCGCCGCGAGATGAACCAGATACGCGACCTTGTGAAGAAGTACGACCTGTATCTCTTCTCCGATGAGGTGTACCGCGAGTTCATCTACACCGGTTCGCCCTACATCTCCGCCTGCCATCTCGAGGGTATTGAGCAGAATGTGGTGCTCATCGACTCTGTGTCCAAGCGCTATAGCGAGTGCGGCATCCGTATCGGTGCTCTCATCACGAAAAACGAGGCTGTGCGCAAGGCTGTGATGAAGTTCTGCCAGGCACGCCTGTCTCCTCCTTTGATTGGTCAGATTGCTGCCGAGGCTTCTCTCGACGAGCCCGAGGAGTATTCCACAGAGGTCTATGAGGAATACGTGGAGCGCCGTAAGTGCCTCATCGACGGACTCAACCGCATTCCGGGTGTCTACAGCCCCATACCGATGGGTGCCTTCTACACCGTTGCCAAGCTTCCCGTCGACGATGCGGAGCGTTTCTGTGCATGGTGTCTCAGCGATTTCCAGTACGAGGGTGAGACCGTCATGATGGCTCCTGCCGCCGGTTTCTATACCACACCCGGTGCCGGTCGCAATCAGGTTCGTCTGGCATACGTTCTCAAGAAGGAGGACCTCAACCGTGCTCTCTTCATCCTGCGCAAGGCTCTTGAGGCTTATCCCGGCAGAGTAGAGGCCTGATCTCTCTTTCATGGGCGCCACGGCATTCATCTCTTCGCGTCTGTTCCGTCGCTCGCGCACGGGTTCTCTTGCTGTGAGCATCGCCACGGCGGGTGTTGCCGTCGGTGTCTTCGTGATGCTCCTTTCGGTGAGCATCGTGCTGGGCTTTCAGGGTGAGATACGCGACAAAATGTCGTCCTTCTCGGGTCATATCCAGGTGCTCAGCCATGAGAGTCTCTACAGTCCTTTCTCGCGTCCCATCAGTTTCAGTCCTGAGCAGGAGCGCTGGATGGCTTCCCATCCGCATGTCAGCGCCGTGCGCCATTACGCTCTGAAGGAGGGTATGCTCAAGACCGATGATGTCTTTCGCGGCATTCAGCTCAAGGGTATCGACGGCGATTCCACGCTCAATCTCTCGCAGGGACCTTCGCTGCGCATCTCGCGCTCCATGGCGGCCAGTCTCGGTGTGAAGCAGGGCGACCGCGTCTTCGCCTATTTCTTCGACGGTTCTCTCAAGGCGCGCCGCTTCACTGTGGTGGACGTCTATGAGACGCATCTCAAGGAGTTCGACGAGAATGTGTGCTTCTGTCCCTTGTCTCTTGTGCAGCAGCTCAACGGCTGGAAGAGCGGCGAAGTGGGTGGGGTGGAGGTCACCCTTGATTCCTACGACGCCCTTGATGATGTGGCACGCAGTTTCCGCAAGCGCTTCAATCGCGAGACGGATGTCTCGCAGCGTCCCTTCGTGTCGCTTTCCGTACGCGAAATCTATCCCCAGATATTCTCATGGCTGCAGCTGCTCGACGGCAATGTGTGGGCCATCCTCGTGCTGATGACATTGGTGGCTGTCACCACTGTTGTGTGCGGTCTTCTCATCATCATCCTGGAGCATACGAGTCTCATCGGTCTTCTAAAGGCGATAGGTTGCTCCAATGACCAGGTGCGCAGGATTTTCCTGCGTCTCTCCTCGCTCATCGTGCTGCGTGCTCTTGTGTGGGGCAATGCCTTGGCGGCGTTGTTGATTTTCGTGCAGCGCACCACGGGTGTCATCCGCCTCGATGCCGAGGCCTACTATCTCTCTGAGGTACCGATGTATGTCTCCTGGCCGCTGTTCCTGCTGGTCGATGTGTCTGTCTTTGCCATCACGGTGTTATCGTTGCTTGTTCCTTCCGTTGTCATCAGCCACATCCGTCCCGCCCAGAGCATGCGCTTCGAATAAATGTGACACGAATACAGTGATGTCAAGTGAGCCCCATGCACTTAGAATTCAATCAGCACTCGGCCGTTGATGCGGCGGTTGGTGAGGTAGTTGGGGACGGCGTACTGATGCCCCTGAGTGTCCGTAACCCAGAAATAGCCCGACACATTATTAAAGCCGAAGACATTGAAGCAGTCCACACCAATCCATATATTCTTGATGGCATTGCAGCGGCGCAGGTGACGGTCCTCGTTGTTGAGGGCACGGAAATTCATACCGATGTCCACACGCTTATACGCTGTGGAGCGGAAGACGTGCTTCTCGAGTCCCGTATGAGGAGCGCCGTAGGGCAGACCGCCTGCGAAACAGGCCTTGAGGAAGAGTTTCCAACGGGTGGTGTGGGGGAAGTAGTCGGAGAAGAACATATTCACGTTCCACCTCTGATCCGTGGGCTGGGGGAAGGTCTTGCCGTCTATCGTCATCGAGGCCTTCATCAGTCCGAACGATATCCATGAATCGCTGCCCGGCACCATTTCTCCGTAGAGCTTGAAGTCGGCACCCACCACATAGCCGTCGGCAATGTTCCTACCGTAGTACACAATCTTCAGATTGTCCACATTGTAGGGATTGAGGTTGCCCTGATTCTTATAGTAGGCCTCTGCCGTGAACTTGAACGGGCGCTCGCCCAGGCGGAAGCGGTATTCCCATCCCAGCACCACCTGGAAGCTGCGCTGGCTCTTGATGTCGCGGTTGAGACGCACGACGGTGCCGGAGGGCGTAGTGGTAGTGTCGCGCAGTTCCTTATAGAAGTGACGCTGATAGTAGAGACCCGTTGCCAGACGGAACGTCATGCGCTTGTTCTTGGCAGGCGTATAGCCAGCCGACACTCTGGGGGAGCAGAGCCATTCCTTGTTCCAACTCCAGTAGGAGAGGCGCAGGCCGTAGTTGACGGAGAGGACGCCCAGATCGCTCTCCTTGCGCCATGTGTCCTGTGCGTAGAGCTCCATCTGGTGGCTAGAAATACTGTTGACGCTCTTGAGATTGTATATCACGTTGAGACGGTCGTCGCGGTGCGGTATGTTGTATCCTGCCGAGTCGCGGTATTCCCATTCGCGGGAGTTCTCCTCCACAGCCTCGCGTTTCCACAGCACACCGGCCTTGATACGGTGCTTGTCGCTGTTGCGCTCCCAGTCGAGACGCATGGTCTGCTGGTTGGACTTCAGGAGGTTGCGCGCGTGTGTCATATAGGTAGCCACATCCAGCTGCGTCTGTGCGAGTGTGTTGTCGAGCCAGTACTGCCCCTGTATGTCGTACGTCTCGCGCTCCTTGGTGGAGAAGGCGCTGAAGGATCCCGTAAGCCACGAGCGCTCGCCGGTGCGGCGCTTCACCTGCAAGGTGCCGAAGAGCGTGCGGAAGAGGTCTTCCTCCTGACCGTCGAAATACACCTTGAACTCGTGCGCCTCGTACATCGTGCCGAACTTCGTCTCACGGTCCTCGGGGATGAAGTTGTAATTGTTCTCAGAGATATAGCCCAGCAGGCTCACTTCCCATGCGGGACTCAGTTTCCACGTGAGATACATCTGATAGTCGAGGAAGCGGGGAGAGTACTCACCCTTGGTGTCCATCGTGCCCAGCAGGTATTTCGACGTCTTGTAGCGGAATCCGTTCTGGAAGGAGAAGCGCTTGTTGCCGTAGCCGAAGTAGGCCGTAGCGCCCAGCAGCGACACCTGTCCGCTGCCCGACCAGCCTTTGGGTTTCTTGTAGGTGATGTCAAGCACCGACGACATCTTGTCGCCGTAGCGGGCCTCGAAACCACCTGCCGAGAAGTCAACGCGCTCCACCATATCGGGATTGATGACGGAGAGTCCTTCCTGTTCACCGCTGTGGATGAGCAGAGGACGATACACCTCCACACCGTTGATATACACGCAGTTCTCGTCGAAGGAACCGCCCCGCACGTTGTATTGCGAGGAAAGCTCGTTGTGGGTGGAGACACCTGCCTGTGTGGTGATGAGTTCCTCTACGGCATTGCCCGTCGTCGACGTCATCCTCGTGAGGTCGGTGGTGTTGATGCGCTCGTTCTGACCCATCTGTATCTGGTTTTCCTTCACGGTGACTTCCGCAAGGTCGCCTTCCATCGGCACCATCTGTATGTTGAGCGTGAGATGTCCTTTGGGCTTTACCAGCAGACGGCGACGTGTGCCGTAGCCCATCATACTGTAAACCACCCACACGGAGTCGGCGCTCTGGAACGTGAAACTGTATTCGCCCTTGAGGTTTGCCGTGGTGCCGGCCATCTGTCCCTCGATGCGCACCAGACACAGGGCTACTCCGTCGCCGCTCTTGTCGGTGACGCGACCCTTCAGAGTCACCTCTTCTGCCATCATCATGAGGCAGCTGCATAGCATGAAAAGAAGAATCTTCGTGCGCATACCAGTGTATAAACGAAAAAAACAGGCGTTTTCTTGTCCATGTCCCTCTTTTTTTTTACTTTTGCCACAAAATTCTTTGCAATATGGATTTTAAAGACCTTATCAAACAGCGCCGCAGCATACGCACGTTCACTCCCGAGGCCGTCACTCCCGAGGAGGAGCGCGCCCTTCTGCGTGCCGCTCTCATGGCTCCCTCCAGCAAGGGCAAGCATTCGTATTATTTCAAGGTGGTGCGCGACCGCGAGCAGCTTGTGGCCCTCTCACAATGCCGCGATGCAGGCACACAGCTTCTGGCCGATGCCGCTATGGCCATCGTGGTGATGGCCGACCCCTCCATCACAGACATATGGGTGGAGGACTGCGCTTCCGCCACTTCCTACATACTGCTCCAGGCTGAAGACCTGGGACTGGGAGCCTGCTGGGTGCAGGTGCACTCACGAGGCAAAGAGGACGGAAGGAGTGCTCAAGAAATAGTTAAAGAGGTGCTGTCTATTCCCGCTGACTATCAAGTGCTTTCTATGGTAGCTGTAGGTCATAAGGCTGTGCCACGCAATCCGCAGAACGAAGACAAACTGCTTTGGGACCACGTGTTGTAATACTGGGACGGGGCAACGTCGCAACGGCTCTTGAGGAAGGCTTCCGCACCACAGATGTGGATGTCGTACAACTGTGGCACCGGGGACTACAGCTGTGTCAGGATGCCGACCTCTATATCATAGCCGTCAAGGACGATGCTGTGGAGGAGGTGGCCGCTCTCTGTCCTCAGGATGCCTATGTGGCTCACACGGCTGGCAGCATCCCGATGGATGTGATTCCCCAACGCCATCGCGGCGTGATTTATCCCATGCAGAGCTTCACGAAGGGCAGACGGACGGAGTGGGGCAGAGTGCCCTTCTTCGTGGAGGCCGGGAGTGAGGAGGACTACGCCTTCTTCGACGCTGTGGTGAAACGCCTCTCGTCGAATGTGCGCCATCTCTCTACGGAGCGTCGGCATACGCTGCACCTTGCAGCTGTGTGGGTGTCGAATTTCACCAACCACATGTGGACCGTCGCCTCCGACATACTGGAGAAGGAGGATATCCCGTTCTCCGTGATGCTGCCTCTCATCGAGGAGACGGCCGACAAGGTGCACGCGATGTCTCCCCGTAAGGCGCAGACGGGGCCCGCCCGCAGAGGCGACACAGGTGTGATGTCGGTCCATGAGGCCATGCTGCCCGAGAAGCTGCGCAATCTATATCGTATCATTTCACAATCCATACACGATGATCAACTACGACCTGAAACGAATTAAGCTTATCTGCTTCGATGTGGACGGTGTGCTCTCCGGCAGCACCATTCCTCTGGGCGAGGACGGTATTCCCCGTCGCACGGTAAATATCAAGGACGGCTATGCCATCCGTCTCTCCGGACTCATGGGTGTGCCGGTGGCCATCATATCAGGTGCCAACGACTCCCGTCTCATTACGCGCTTCTCGCTGCTGGGCGTGGAGGACATCGTACTGGGCGCTTCCGTAAAGATGAAGGTGTATGAGTCGCTGCTGGAGAAATACGGCCTCACGGACGAGGAGGTGCTCTACATGGGCGACGACATCCCCGACTACGAGGTGATGCAGAGGGTGGGCTGTCCATGCTGTCCCCGCGACGCTGCGCCCGAGATAAGGGATATCAGCTGCTATGTGTCGCACACCGACGGAGGTATGGGTTGCGGTCGCGACATCATCGAGCAGGTGCTCAAGGCCAAAGGTCTCTGGATGGCCGACAAGAAAGCCTTCGGGTGGTGAGGTAAGATGTAAGATGTAAGATGTAAGAGGGAAGAGGTTAGAGGTTAGAGGTTAGAGGGAAGAGGGCAAACTACTTGTCAACTCGTCTACTAACAACTTGTCTACTATAAAAAGAGAGAGCCGAATCAGCTCTCTCTTTTTTTACCTTATCTCAATTTCTTCCTTGAGATCTATTTCCGCTCCGTTGGCGTCGTAGAATTCGTATTGCAGCAGCGCCAGTTTCTGTGAGGGTATCACCTTCACTCCGAAACCATATTTCATCTGCCACTTGCGATACAGGCTCCACAATCCCTGTTTGATGTATGCGTCCACATAGGGATGCACGTGCAGTGTGAAACGGCTCACGCCCAGTTTGTTCACGAGGAAACCGATTTTTCCGTCCAGCACCTTGGTGAAGAGCAGGCTCGACTTTATCTTGCCCTGCCCGTGACACGTGGGACACACTTCCTCTACATCCACCTCCTGCGCGGGACGTATGCGCTGGCGCGTTATCTGCATGAGTCCGAACTTAGTCAGAGGCAGTATGTTGTGCTTCGCGCGGTCGTTCTTCATATCCTCGCACATGCGCTGGTAGAGCGTTTCGCGGTCCTCTGCGCGTTTCATGTCGATGAAGTCGACGATGATGATGCCTCCCATGTCGCGCAGTCGCAACTGCCTGGCCAGTTCGTCGGCAGCACCCAGATTCACGTCGAGGGCGTTGGCTTCCTGGTCGTTGTCTTTGTTCTGTGCTCTGTTGCCGGAGTTGACGTCCACCACATGCAGCGCCTCCGTGTGTTCGATGATGAGATAGGCTCCGTGCTTGTACGACACCGTCTTGCCGAACGAGGACTTTATCTGCCTCGTGATGTCGAAGTTGTCGAAGATGGGGAGCTGTCCCTTGTAGTGCTTCACGCAGTCGGCTCTCTCGGGCGCGATGAGCGTCACGTAGTCCTTTATCTCCTGATAGGTGCGCTCTTCGTTCACGTATATGTTCTCGAAGGCGGGGCTGAAGAGGTCTCTCAGCAAACCTACGGCTCTGCCGCTCTCCTCATACACCTGCACGGGCAGTTCCTTTGCTTTCTGCACGTTGCGCAGCGTGTCCTCCCATCTGCGGCACAGGATCTTCATTTCCTGGTCGAGTTCCGATGCCTTCTTGCCCTCTGCCACTGTGCGCACGATGACGCCGCAGTTTTCGGGCTTGATGCTCGACACGATGGCCTTGAGTCTGTTTCGCTCTGCTGAAGCCTTTATCTTTGTGGAGACGTTTACCTTGTTCTCGAAGGGTATCAGGACGAGGAAACGTCCGGGGAATGTTATCTCGCAGGTGAGCCTGGGTCCTTTGGTGGATATGGGCTCCTTCACTATCTGCACCAGTATCTCCTGTCCCTGCTGCAACGTTGTCTGCACGCTGCCGTCTTTCGGCAGCGGTGGCAGCACTTGAGCCTTGGAGTGGGGGAAGAGGTTCTTCTTGTCGGAGAATATCTGCTTGAGATATTTTGCGTACGATGCGAAATTCGATCCGAGGTCGAGGTAATGGATAAAGGCGTCCTTCTCGTGGCCCACGTTAACAAAGGCCGCATTCAGCCCGGGCATGAGCTTGCGTACCTTTGCCAGATAGATATTACCTACAGAAAACGATTCGGAAAGTCCCTCTTCTTGGTACTCTGCGAGTTTCTTATCCTCAGTGAGGGCTATGTGGATCTGCTTTGGGCCAACGTCAATGAATACTTCGCTGGTCATATCCAAAGGATCTTACTTGCTCTTATGACGATTCTTGCGGAGTCTCTTCTTACGCTTGTGTGTGGACATCTTGTGTCTCTTGTGCTTCTTACCGTTTGGCATAGTTTGTATGTTTTTAGTTTAACAACTAGTTAAATATTCACCACATTCCGAAAAATGCGCGGCAAAGGTACAAAAAAGTTCTTTCATACGCATTACTTTTTTCTACTTTTTTCGCTTATATGCGGCTTTTGGCTTCTCTAATGATAAATTTGAATTGGAAAATGATGAAGAATAACACACAAACGGCCACCTTTTCGGGCAGCCGTTTGCTTGTTTCTATGTGTTAGAAAAATTATTCCTCTGAGGCGGGAGCCTGGTCGATGAGTTCCATGAACTGATCCAGCTGGGGAGTGATGATAATCTGGGTGCGACGGTTGCGGGTGCGCCCCTCGGCAGTGCTGTTGTCAGCCAGAGGATTGTACTCACCACGACCACCGGCAGTCATGCGGCTGGGGTTCACACCGTAGCGGTTCTGCAGTTCCTGAACGACGCTGGAAGCACGCAGGCAGGAGAGGTCCCAGTTGTTGCGGATATTCTTCTGAGAGATGGGCACATCGTCGGTGTTACCTTCAACGAGCACCTCGTAGTCGGAATAGTCGGTGATAATCTTCGCAATCTTTGAGAGCGTCTCGCCGGCTGCCTGACTGATTTCATAGCTGCCGCTTTTGTAGAGCATGTTGTCGTTGAGAGAGATGTAGACAACACCTTTGAGCACCTGCACGTCAACATCCTTCAGTTCCTCCTTGGAGAGAGAACGTGTGAGCTTGTTGGTGAGGGCGATGCTCAGCGAGTCGCTCTTCGACTTAGCTTCTACGAGCTGTTGGATGTACTTGTTGGAAGCGTTGATTTCGTCTACCAGTTTTGAGATGTTGGCACCGCTGGTGCTTACGCTTGAGGAAAGAGACTCCTGGAGGGCAGCGTTGGCTGTCTTGAGGTCTTTCATCTCGTTCTGTGCTGCGTTGAGCATACGGTCGTAGTTCTTGTTGTTGGTCTCACACTCACGCAAGGAGAGAGCCTGGCTGTTGTACTGACCCTGCAAGTCGTCATACTTCGTCTGCAAAGCGTTCTTTGCATCGACAGCCTCCTGATACTGCTTCTTGGATACGCAAGAAGTCATTGTCATTGCCACAAGGGCGAAAAGAATGAGTTTTTTCATAACGTTAAATGGTCATTTGACTTAATTTTCGCTGCAAAAGTACAAAAAAATGACGAAACATTTTGCTATATTACATTTTTTAACTACCTTTGCGCCCGATTTATGCCATGCAGGCTCAGAAAGTGTCACAGGAAACAGTGACCGCCCCATGGTGAAACCCGTTAAAAAAACAAAAAGAAAAATGTACGCAATCGTAGAGATTAACGGTCAGCAGTTCAAGGCTGAGGCAGAGAAGAAACTCTTCGTGCATCGCATCGAAGGCGCCGAGGCTGGCAAGACTGTTGAGTTTGAGAAAGTGCTGCTCGTAGACGCAGACGGTAAGGTAAAGGTTGGCGCTCCCACAGTGGCCGGTGCAAAGGTAGTGGCCGAGGTGGTAAGTCCTCTGGTAAAGGGTGAAAAGGTGCTCGTATTCCACAAGAAGCGTCGCAAGGGTATGCGCAAGCTGAACGGTCATCGTCAGCAGTTCACTGAGATTCTCGTCAAGGAGGTTGCCTGCTAAAGGAAGTCCTCTGATACACTAACCGCTAAAAGTTAAAAGACAATGGCACATAAGAAAGGTGTTGGTAGTTCAAAGAACGGCCGCGAGTCAGCAGCCCAGCGACTCGGTATTAAGATTTTCGGTGGCGAGAAGTGCGTCGCAGGTAATGTCATCGTGCGTCAGCGCGGTACACGTCATTACCCCGGCCAGAACGTAGGCATGGGCAGCGATCACACGCTGTATGCTCTCGCCGACGGTATTGTTACCTTCAAGAAGGGTCGTCTGGACCGCTCCACAGTGAGCGTATTGCCCGAGGCTTAAAGAAGGAGGAAAGGCATGAAGCGTGTGATGTTGCACGCCTGCTGTGCACCCTGCTCCGCAGCTATCCTGGAATGGATGATGCAGAGCGGGGTGCAGCCGTATATCTACTTCTGCAATCCCAACATCACGCCGAGAGAGGAATACGAGAAGCGGCGCGACGAGCTGCGGCGCTACGCAGAGCGGCTGGGAGTGGATTTCGAGGAGGCGCCCTACGACCATGAGAAATGGCTGGAGGCCGTGAGAGGACTGGAAGACGAACCTGAGAGAGGACGGCGCTGCCTGCAATGCTTCCGCTACCGCCTGCTCAGGAGCGCAGAGAGGGCCAGGGAGCTCGGCATAGAGACATTCACCACATCGCTGGCATCATCGCGCTGGAAAAGCATAGCACAGACCACGCAGGCCGGACACGAAGCCGCCGACAGAGTGAATGCAGAGGAGGGGGAAGAGGTGGTGCAGTTTGACGACCGCAACTGGAGAAAAGGCGGACTGCAGGAGAGGCGCAACGCGCTGCTCAGGGAGATGCAGTTCTACAACCAGCTGTGGTGCGGCTGCGAATTCTCAGGAAGAGACAAGGAATACTAATACTGGCGCGGGCCGAAGATGGTGCTGCCGATGCGCACGATGGTGGAACCCTCTTCGAGGGCTATCCTGTAGTCGTCGGACATACCCATAGAGCATTCCGTGAAGAGCGATGCCACTGCGTCGCCGCTCTGCTCCGAAAGCAGGGCTCTGGCATCGAGGAAAAAGCGGTGAGCCTGACGGAAGTCGCTGCGGATGCGCGCCTCGTCGTCGGTGTTGGAAGCCATAGCCATCACGCCGCGCAGGCTGACACCGCAATGCGGAAGCACGAGACGGGAGCTGACGGAACGGAGAAAATCCATAGCCTCCTCGGGGGTGAAGCCGAACTTTGTCTCCTCGCTGGCCACATGGAGCTGGACGAGACAAGGGATGTCGCGACCGACACGCTGTCCCTGCCTGGCTATCTCCTCGAAGAGACGGGGAGAGTCCATGCTGTGGATGAGCGACACGTAGGGAGCGAGATACTTCACCTTGTTGGTCTGCAGGTGACCGATGAAATGCCAGGCGATACGTTCGTGGTGGAAGATATCGTCAACGGCGGGAAGGAGTCCCTGCCCGGAGAAATAGGCCACCTTCTGGGAGAGCTCCTGCACGTGACTCTCGCCGAAGATGCGCTGGCCGGCATCGTATGCCTCACGGAGCGACTCCACGGGATGGAATTTTGATACAGCACAGAGGCGCACCCCGGCGGGGAGCGTCTCTGTGATGCTTTTGATTTGCTGTGCAATCATTCTCTATATATATTATAGGAACGCGTAGCGCAAGATGAAGAGTACAGCCAGACAGACGGTGGCCCAGTTCATGCTGTTGCGCTCGTCCTTATCCTTGAAGGTGCCCGAAAGCAGGTGAACCAGCACATAGGAGATGACACCCATGAGGATGCCGTCGGAGATGCTGTAGGTCAAGGGCATCATGACG
>JAGDCM010000019.1 GCA_017958545.1 Bacteroidaceae bacterium
CACCATCACCATTCCGTTTTTGTCGTCGGCATTGGTGATTGCGAAAGCCTCTTTGGGGAGCCCGTCGAAGAATGCCTTCTTGGCATCGCGATAGTTCTCGAATGTCTTGTGATAATCCAGGTGGTCGCGTGTGAGGTTGGTGAAAAGTCCGCCTGCGAATGTAAGACCTCCGATGCGTTTCTGTGCTACAGCGTGACTGGATACCTCCATGAATGCCACTTCGCAACCCTCGTCGGCCATCCTGCCGAGCAGACGGTTGAGTGTGATGACATCCGGTGTTGTGCATTCTGTGGGATACGGGGTGCCGTCAATGTAGTTGCAGACGGTGGAGCAGAGTCCGCTCTTGTGTCCCATCTGCCGCATCACATTATATAAGGTAGTGGCGATTGTGGTTTTTCCGTTGGTACCGGTCACGCCGATGAGTTTCATGCGACGGGTCGGATCTCCGAAGAAACAGGTGGCAAGAGCGCCGGCCACATCTTCTGTATCGGCGTAGCGCACGTAGGTGACACCCTCGGATAGCGTTTCCGGCAGCGTTTCACAGAATACAGCCTTCGCTCCCAGTTCTACAGCCTTTGCAATGAAGGTATGGCCGTCCACTTGCGTGCCTCTCATGGCGATGAAACCGGAGTTTTCCTTCACACGACGCGAATCTATCTCAAGTCCTGTGAGTTCGATGTCTGTGAGGCCGCGCACTTCGAGCGGAGTGCAGCGTTCAATTAGTTTTTGGAGTATCATGTTGTGTTGTGTCGTTTAGTTCTTCGAGATTGCGGAATGTGCCGTGTGACATCACGTAGAGCGAGAGTTCCCTGAACACGGGGCCGCAATGTCCACCTCCGGATGCAGAACCCGTCTTGATGATGTTCACGATGCAGGAGTATTTCGGGGCGTTGCTGGGATAGTATCCGCAGAACGATACCATGTAGCGTGGAGGTCCTGCGTGATAACCGCCGGCTCCGGCCACCTGTGCCGTACCGGTCTTGCCGCTCACGGGGAAGTATTTCTCGCCGTTTCCGGCCTTTCTGCCGAGTCCGTCGCGCACCACACGATGGAGACATTCCTGTATCTTGCTCAGCGTTGCGGGCGAACAGATCTGCTCCTTTATAACCTCTGTTGGGAATTCACGCAGTATCTTTCCGTCCTTCATCTCAGCCTTCACGAAGCGGGGTTTCAGCATACGTCCTCCGTTTGCGATGGCGTTGTAGAATGTCAGTGTGGCGATGAAGGGAAGCTGTGTCTCGTAGCCGATACTCATCCAGGGCAGCGCAGTCTCATACCAGTTTGCCCAATGTTTTCCCGTCTTGTCCTTGCGAGGATGTCTGATGCGGGGATTCTTTGCTCCTGGCAAGGGAAGGTCGAGAGGAATACCCACACCTTCGCGATTCAGACCGTTGACATAGGTGTCGGGGTCGTTGTGGTAGTATTTGTCGATGAGTTTGGAAACACCCAAATTGGACGAATACATCAGTATTTCGGGTACGGAGAGCGTACCGTATCCGCCTCGACGCCAGTTGTGGTCGCGCATGGGACGTCCGTGCATCATCTGCACACCTCCGGAGCAGTCGACGGTATTATCCAACGTGATTTTACCGTCCTCCAGAGCCACCATGATACTTGCCGTCTTGAATGTGGAACCGGGTTCGTAGAGGTCCATCACAGCGTGGTTGTAGTCCTCACCGTAAGCCCCTCCGCCCAGATGATGGAGATTCACCATTGCCTTGATGTCGCCCGTCGCCACTTCCATGAGAATGCAAACACCCGTTTCGGCTCCGATGTCCTTCAGCATCTTGCGCAGAGCCTTCTCGGCAGCATCTTGCATATTGATATCCAGCGTAGTAAGCAGGTCATTACCGTTCACGGGCGGTTGGTCGACAAAACTGATACGCTGGTTTCTCACCTTCATGCGATGGCTCACACCGTTGGTGCCTCGCAACAGAGAGTCGAAACTCATCTCCAGACCGCCTTTTGCAGCATCGGTGTCGCGATAGAGGTCGCCCAGAAGTGCCTTTGCTAGAGAACCGTAGGGATGTTTGCGCTGCATAATCTTCTCTCCGCGGAAACCGCCCTTGAACACCGACTCGCGGAAGAGCGGCAACTGCTTGCACTCCATATATTGTATGTACGTAGCGTTGTACGGGTATATACGCCACGCATGACTGCCTCGCTTCTTGCCTGCGATGAGTCTCTGGCGGAAGAAATCCTCGGTTTTGTCGGGGAATATCTTCGCAAGTCCCATGCAGATGCTATCCAGTTTCTCCTCGAACACGGAATCGCGGAAGGCCTGCGTCTTGATGCGCGACCTTTCGTTGGGATCAATCACCACGTAATCCATATACAGGCGGTATTCGGGTACGCTGCCCGCAAGCAGACGTCCCTCTGCATCGTAGATATTACCTCTCGCTGCGGGAATGGGAAGATTCTCCGTGACGAAACGACTGGCAACAGCTTGCCAATAACTCCGCTTGTTGAGCATAGTATTGAGGGCGGTGAGTATGATATACGCGCCCGCTAACGTCATCAGGGCGATGATGATGGAGAATCTCAGGATGCTGTTTTTTTTGTCCGCTTTCATCTTAGTGCATATGGAGGTTCAATGCCGATCGTTATTGTGGAGTCGCCGTACTGTTTGAGTAAATCTTCTACTTTGCTCTGTCGTGTTTTCAATGTCAATTCGCTGTTGCGTGTGAGGCATCGGTACTTCCAGTCGTCCAGTTCCTTTTGTAGCGACTCTTCTTCAATTATCTCTTGTTGAGCTTGATAGCGGTTTGTTACGTAGATGATGACACCCACCAGAATGAGTGCGATGACGCCCAGTTGTTTCTTGAACCACTGACCGTTGATGCTCAGCGATTGCATTACTTCGAGGAACCTTTGTTTGTCGTCCTCGTCGCTCATCAGGCGTTTCTGCAGGTTTCTCAGATTTTTCAGTTCGTCTGCCATAACTGTGGATGTCTGTTTTTATCTTTTATTTCTAACTCTAAACTCTAACCTCTAACCTCTAACCTCTCAACTCTCAACTCTCAACTTTCTCAGCTACTCGAAGTTTTGCTGAGCGGGAACGGGGATTCCGTGCTATTTCCTCCTCGTCGGGCGTGCTAACTCCCTTGCCTACAGCTCTCAACGGTGTTTCTGCTCGCCCGAATATATCTTTTTCCACCTCGCCCTCAATGTTGCCCGAACGGATGATGTTCTTCACCAGGCGGTCCTCCAGAGAGTGATAGGAGAGCACAACGAGGCGACCTCCGGGTTTCAGCACCTCGACAGCGCCCTGTAGCATCTCGCTGAGTGCCTTCATCTCGCCGTTCACTTCGATGCGCAGCGCTTGGAACACCTTGGTGAGCTCTTTTTTCTCGCGGTCGCGCGGCAAAACCTGTCCCACCGCCTCACTCAGGGCTCCGGTTGTCTCCAGAGCTCCGTTCTCTCTGGCCTTCACTATTGCTCGAGCCACTCGCTGTGGTTCCTTCGCCTCGCCGTAGAGACGGAAAATACGGGTGAGCTGTTCCTCTGAGTATTCGTTCACCACCTGTGCAGCGGTCAAGCGGCTCTTCTGGTTCATTCTCATGTCGAGAGGTGCGTCGCTGCGGAAGGAAAAACCGCGTGTTCCGTCATCCAAATGATGGCTCGACACCCCTAAATCCGCCAGAATACCGTCCGGTTCGATGCCGTAATATTCAATCCAATTCTTTAAATAGCGGAAGTTACTTCTAATGAAACTCAGCCTTTTATCTTCTTCAAGTACCCTCGCATTCTGTATAGCATCCAAGTCCTGATCAAAGGCGAATAACTTACCTTTTGGCCCCAGTTCTGCGAGAATTGCTTTTGAATGCCCGCCACCACCGAAGGTGAGATCCAGATAGATTCCATCTTTGCGAATGTTGAGCCCTGTGAGACACGGCTCGAGCATTACCGGTGTATGGTAGCTGGGAATTAACATGTTATCCTATTTGGCTTAAAATTATAGTTTAGATAATGGGGAGAAATCCGCTCCAAAGGTATGACTTTTTTCTGATATAGATGCTACTTTTTTCAAAAAAATATCACTATTTGATGAAAAATTTTTTCAAGCCCTCTTTTTGGCTTCATACGCTCAGAAGCCTACCAGCGCCGCAGTAGAATACGAGTCTATCTTGGGGTGATTACGAGCAGAGTACGAGCAGACAACGAGAATCCTCGTAGTTCACTCGTATTATTCTCGTAGTCCACTCGTACACCACTCGTAGACTGCTGCGATTCTGGTCGGATTCTCCGTACACTTTGACGAAAGGATTGCTGAGATGTGGGTAAAACGAAAATCATTCGATGAATTCGCGTATATTTGTGGACAAATCGGTTAAATTAACTTTTCTTACCACTTTCGCTCGTACACACGCGAAAAAAGACGTACCTTTGCACCCGAAATTTAATTCCCAAGACATGAAATTTATTAAAACGCTGAAAACAATTCCTTTGCTGCTGTCTGCAATGCTCGTGATGAGTGCTTGCTCAGACGAACCGGCTAACATGGAGTGTGATGTAGAGACCATTTGGCTGGAAATAGACGATCCCTCGCTGATTTTTGATGACCCAACGACGGCTTACAAGTATAAGGACAAGACGGTCTCGACCGAAGCTGATGGTTTGAATATCAACTGGGAAGTGAAGCCTAATTGTGAGCTTGAAAGTTATCCGGTTTATTTTACCCTCACTGCGGGAGCTACTGCATACATTTATGACGAAAATGGAGGAAAGAGGGTTTTTAATAGTGGCGATGTTGTAGATTTCTCCGAAGAGAGGAAAACTACAGTTGAAGTCATATCACAGGATGGTGCTTGGTCAAAGCGTTATTCCTTGTCAATGTATCACAGGCAGATCAGCACTTCGGTGTTCACCTTCGATTTCAACGAGGGAAGCTATGATTTGCATATTTCGGCTAAGGGCGATCCTGGCAACTATTACAAGTTCAAGCCTACAGATCCTCAGGCGATAGCATCGCTGTTCCGTAATCCGGATGACCCGTATTGGAAGAACGGTAATCCCGGCTTTGCCATCAGCCGTTCGTCTGCCACTCCCGATCAATATCCTACTACTGTGGCTTTTGGAGCCGGTCCCGACGGCAGCGACTGCGTGCTGATGCAGACGGTGTCTACCGGCGGTATCGGTGCGATGGCTAAGATATACATTGCTGCCGGCAGCCTGTTTGACGGAGAGTTTAATGCACAGAAGGCCATGAAGTCACGCTCTGCAGCTCGTACGGCCACTCAGTTCGGTGTGCCTTTTGACCGCAAGCCTATCTCTATGACCGTGGATATGAAGTACATACCGGGTCCTGCCTATTGGAATGAAGACAAGGTGGTGCTACCCACCATTGTGGACGAACCGGATGCATACATCGTGCTCTATCGCAACGACGGAGGCATGCTCGACGGCTATGATGTGCTGTCAAGTTCCAGGATAGTAGGTATGGGACGTTTGAAGCACAACCTGAATCCCGACGGTAGCGACTGCCCGGGTTCCCACCCCATTCACGGACTTACTGCCGAGTGGAAGACGGTGAAACTTGAAGTGGAGTATCCTAATGGTGATCCAGATCCTGAGATATTGAAGAATATGGGCTACAGCCTTATTATTGGTTTCTCCTCCAGTTGGCAGGGAGCCGACTTTCGCGGAGCTTTGGATTCTAAGTTCTATATCGACAATATCGTCGTAGAATGTGAGGGTATTTTGGACTAATGATTTTGGGAGGAATAATTAATCATATAACGAAAAGGCAATGAAATCAGTAAGATATATATTTATAATGGTGGCTTTGATGACAGTTGCCACCATCCAGGCGAAGGATCGCGAGGCATCGTGGATTAAGTACGGCCCGACGAGCAAATCGTCGCAGGCAGGTTTCCTCGTGAGAGCCGGCTATGTGATTGGCGGCACGACGCCTCTTCCCGTTCCTGCAGAGATTCGCGGCATTACGGAGTTCTCTCCTAAGGGCGGTTTCAACGTGGGTGTCGATGCATACAAGATGTTTACGAGGCGCTGGGGTGTGGCCACCGGTTTGCATTTCTTCTATCAGGGTTTCCACACTGTGGCCGACGTGAAGGGCTACTACATGCGTCTGGAAATGGAGGGCGATGCTGTCGAGGGCTACTACACGGGCCGTAATGTGACCAATACAGCAATATGGGGTTTCACCATTCCTCTTGTCGGCACTTTTGCCATCTCTCCCAGATGGAATGTGAGTGTGGGTCCGTATATCTCGTTCTATGTCGACACCAGTTTCGACGGCGAGGTATATGAGAACGGCGACGGTGTCAGCTATCTTCGTGTGGATGTTCCCACGGGCAGCAAGAAGGAAATCGGTAAAGGTACCAACAGCTACGATTTCGCCGATGTTGACGGCGAAAACAAGATGCGTCAGTGGGGTGCCGGTATCGAGGTGACGTTCGACTGGAAGGCTCTTCCTCACATGAATGTGTTCGGCACGGTGGATTGGGGTCTCACCAACGCTATGCACCCTGATTTCAAAGCTGTGCAGTTTACAATGTACCCGATTTACGCGACAATAGGTCTCGCGTACAGATATTAATATAAGTGTGAAATAGTATAAAAAGGTTTGTTTATGAAAAAGAATGTACTTCTGTTGATGACATTTGCGCTGATGAGCGCAATCAACGTGTTGGCAGACGGCCAGCAGATTCCTAACGGAGATTTTGAAACATGGACATATGACGGGGAGAACCTCCCCAACAACTGGAACTCTTTCCAGACAGCCGACGGTAGCTATGCATCGGCTGTAAAGAATAATGGGCAGGTTAAGCGTTCCTCAGATGTCCGTCCGGGTTCTAAAGGTAGTTATTCATGTTCGATATGGGCAAAAAAAGTTTGGGGTACTGTAGCTCAAGGTAATCTTACGACAGGTCGCGTGCACGCCGGTTCCATGAGTGCCACAGGTAAGGATAACTACAACTATACCGACCGTACGGGTGCCAGCAGCGCTAACGGTAAGGTTAATGAGCCTTGCGCTGTTTCTTTCACTGGAACCCCTAAAGCTGTTAAGGTATGGGTGAAGTTTGTGCCCGTTGACGATATCAGCAATTATGGTGAGTACAATAAGGCCAAGTTCTCTGCCATTATTCACGGTGATGGAGACTATATCTCCTATGGTCTGTCCAGCAACGACAACGACGACAACAAGGCTCTCGTGGTGGCTACTGCTGTGAAGGAGATTGAGTACAAAAATGGTGAGTGGGAAGAACTGACCATTCCTTTCGAGTACACCAATAATGGTTCCGTTGCCAAATATATTCAGATAAATGCCTCCACCAACGCTTACCCCGGCAAGGGCAAAGCCAACGACTATCTCTATATCGATGACATCGAATTAGTTTATGATGAAGTTGAGGCAAAGGTTTTTACAAACGACCCACTCTACGTAACGGTAAACGGTGATAAGAGTGGGCCATATGAAGCCACCGTATATGTGACAGAGAATGACGACAACACTATCAACTTCATGCTGAAGAACTTCGTGCTTAATGCTGTGGACGAAGTAACGGGCGATGTAAATGAAATGCCTGTTGGCAATATCAATGTGATGAATATCCCTGTTACAAAGGGCGATGGCAAGACATCATTTACAGCCAATCAGATAATCGAAATCGAGGAAGGTGACGATCCCAACTACGACTTCTGGATGGGTCCCATGTTGGGTGAGATTCCTCTGGCGATGTCTGGTCAGTATAATGACGAGCACCTCTACGTGACTATCGACATCCCCTTGGGCGATGAGATGCAGGTATATGTAGAACTTGGCGAGGCAGAGAAGGAACCCATAATCTTTGATCAGGATCAGATTTATGTGACGGTAAACGGTGATAAGAGTGGGCCATACGATGCCACTGTGTATGTGACAGAGAATGACGACAACACCATCAACTTCATGCTGAAGAACTTCGTGCTTAATGCTGTGGACGAAGTAACGGGCGATGTAAATGAAATGCCTGTTGGTAATATCAACGTAACAAACATTCCCACAACGTCAGAAGGTGAAGGTGTGACTGGTTTTGCTGCCAATCAGGTTATCGAGATTGAGGAAGGTGACGATCCCAACTATGACTTTTGGATGGGTCCGATGCTCGGTGAGGTTCCCTTGGAGATGTCCGGTAAGTACAATAACGAGCACCTCTATGTTGTCATCGACATCCCCTTGAGTGATGATATGCAAGTGTATGTGGAATTGGGCAAATCCGACCTCACTGCTGTGAAGAGCGTCAAGGTGGTTAAAAAGGTTCAGACGACTGGTAAGATATATGATCTGAACGGTCGCGAGGTTAAGGCAATGCAGTCCGGACAGATCTACGTCGTAGACGGAGTAAAAGTTGCGAAATAAGGCAAAATAGTATATTAAACGGCTAAATACCAACTTGTTATGGCGAAACATGGAGTTGTTTTGCTGCTGACGCTCATTTCTCTCACCACGAGAGCGCAGTATCAGCTGGCAAACGGGGATTTTGAGACTTGGGAGAAGGTGACATACACCTCCTCCAAAGTCTGTGATGAACCTGTGGGCTGGAGTTCATTCTACGATGCGACGGGCGGCCATAAGAAAATCGGTACGAGCACTAAGTCACAAATACATAAGGAGAAGGAGAACCGCCCCGGTTCGACGGGGCATTTCTCCTGTCGACTGACATCCCGCTCGGTGTTTGGTGTTGTGGCTCAGGGCACAGTTACGAACGGTTGCATGAATATGGGTTCCATGTCTGCATCGGATGCTTCCGGTAACTACACCTATATCAACGAAACACGTAGTGATCAGGCAATGCGATTCAGTGGTCATCCTGACGCAGTACGTCTTTGGGTGAGGTTCTCCGGAGTGGGCACAGGAGTCATCAGGGTGTTTCTCACATCCAAGGGGTATTTCCAGGATCCTGAGTATAAAGACAGGAATAAAGCCACTCTTGTGGCGCAGGCACTCTCGGCCAACCGTATTGTGAGCAACGACAAATGGACGAAATATACGATTCCTTTTGACTGGAAAACCTCAGACGCAGATCCATAC
>JAGDCM010000020.1 GCA_017958545.1 Bacteroidaceae bacterium
GACTACTACGACTCCTGGCTGTTGCGTGGCGATGCACCAGAGACAGTCATCAGTGATGTCAAAGAAGACCTGAGTATCAGTGGCTGGGACAAGTGCGCCAAGAATACTGTAGAAAAAGATGTTAATCGCGCGCGTGAGAATAATAATGCCAAGAAACTCTATTATGAGTACCACTATAATAAACAGGCCAAGGAGAACGGCAACAAAGCGATTATACTGCCCATAGCCCACAACCACTATGAAGAGTTTGTGGAAATGGTTGACCGTATCCGCGAGGTACTTCTCTGCAAGGTAGAGCGCCTTCATATAGCCATAGAATGTAATCCATCTTCCAACCTTCGTATAGGTGAGATGACCAACTATATAGAGCATCCTATTTTCAGATTTAATAACTTTGGCCTGAACACCCCTTATCCACCTCACGAGATAAGCGTCTCTATAAATACCGACGATTCTGGCGTGTTTGCTACGTCCTTGGAGCGTGAGTACGCTCTGATGGGGATTGCCTTGGAAAAGACAGACAATCCACAATTCAAAAATACTCCCAGAGCCGTAAAAGAATGGCTGAACAGGGTGCGGAAGATGTCGTTGGAGCAGAGGTTCATAAGGGATATTTAGAGTGGTAAGCTTAATACAGGCATTATTCTTTCATCAAGGATATTTAGATGTTATTCTGTACAGTGTTGGGAAAGAATATGAAGTATGCTGGGGTGGAGATCTGATAGTTTAGAGACAGTTAAAAGCTAATGGTTATTACAACAAAGGAGATACTGGATGAATTAACTGCTATGGCCAAGGAGAATCCGAGCTTGCGTTGCAATCTGGATTTGCGCAACTATGCTGACGACCAGTCGTAACGGATGCTGAATGCACTAGCGCCTGGGACTGTGATGCCAATACACAGGCACTTGGCTTCATCAGAAACAGTCATTATCATACGAGGTAGAATAAGATGGCTGTTCTACGATGAGCAAGGCCGGATAACCGAATCTACGGGATTATGGAGCGACGGAGATGTTAGGATGCTCAATGTAGAGAAAGGCCGCTGGCACTCGTTGGAGTGCTTGGAGTCCGGTTCTGTGTTGTTTGAGGCGAAGGATGGGCCGTATCAACCATTATCTCTCGAAGATATAATGGAGGTTTAAGGCGTTAAAGTGTTAAAGAAATGTTAATATTGGCTAATTCCTAGTGTCGAGCCATTTAGTTGGGAAATAATTCGTAATTTTGCAAATTAAAATAACATTGATACTGTATGCTGACAGAAATTAAAATAGAGAACTTTACAGCATTCGACAACTTGGAAATAGAGCTGTCGGAAGGCATCAATGTGCTGATTGGTGCCAACGGTACAGGAAAGACTCACCTGATGAAATTGCTCTACGGAGCCATGCAACAGGCGGACAGTAATGCTGTGAAGACGATGGATCAGACTTTGCAGGGACTTTTCCTGCCAGACTCCCTTGGGAGACTGGTAAAACGCTCTTTGGGACGAGGGAAAGGGGAGTTCACAGTCACTAGAAAAGAGGAGGACGGTGTGGAACGCTCCATACGGTATGAATTGAGCACGCTCGGAAAATCGCAGGTCATCAACAGCAGGATCTGGGGCCGACAGAAACAATATAACGTGGTATATATACCTGTAAAGGATATGTTGGCTAATAGCCCGGGATTCAAATCACTATATGAAAAACGCGAGCTATACTTTGAATCGGTTTATGCGGACATTATCACAATGGCTCTTTTGCCACCCACGAAAGGACCCGGATCAAAAGAAAAGGGACGGATGCTGGATATGATCCAGGACGTGATAGAGGGAAAAGTTGAGAAAAAGAACGAGAAGTTCTACCTGAAAAACGGGCACGGAAATCTGGAATTTACCCTGCTGGCAGAAGGTTATCGCAAAATGGGTCTGCTCTATTCGCTGATACAAAACGAGAGCATTTCGGCAGGCAGTGTGCTCTTTTGGGATGAGCCGGAGGCGAACCTGAACCCACGACTTGCCAGCAAGGTGGTGAAGATTCTGCTGGAACTGCAGCGGATGGGGACTCAGATATTCATAGCCACCCACGACTATGTGATGCTGAAGGAACTGGAACTGAGCACTAACGCTGCTCAAGACCACGTGGCTTATCACGCCTTATACATGGAAGGCGGAAAGATAAAGAGCCAGACAACCTCAGAACTGAAGGAGATAAACCACAACACCATCAATGATACCTTTGACTCGCTGATGGTAAGGACGATAGGTAACGATTGGGAGGACTGAGTGTATGGCAAAGACGATAAGTGCTGACGGCTATACATTTGAGTTTGTCGACGAAGTGGTAGATGCCTTTGTGATTGACAGTCCGGAATATCACGGAGGAATGAATGCTATGAAGGCTGTGGACATTATAGCAGAGTTTCCCAACGAGTATCTGTTTATTGAACTGAAGAAGTATGATGCTGCACGAGGCGGTATAGAGTTTCGTTGTCCGCTGTGGGATGATAAAGCACTGATTTTAGCCCATTGCCCCTTGGCAACCAATGCAGGCAAACGGGATAAGGCCAGTGTGAAACGCATAGCACATGACCTGCGCAGGAAATACTGCGACACACTTCTGTATCGCTTTGCAGAAGACAGGATTAATAAAACAGTAAACTATATCTGTGTGGTGGAAGGATGTGACTCGGCTCAGACATTGCGTCTTCAGGATATTATGAAGAATGCGATGCCCAGAGGTGTAGCGAGAGACACTTGGGTACGTCCTATAGTAAAGAATGTGGCGGTGGTGAATGTGGCCACATGGAATGGTACTGCGCAGTTGAACCGATACGGTAAATGCTCTATAGAATAAAAGAGATTGCAAAAATAGGATGACTGACGAACTGCTCAATAAACTCTTGATGACGGCGGCACCCTCGGGATATGAGGGGGCGGCGCAGGTTGTGTTCAAAGAGCACATTGCACCCTACGTGGCCAGCACAGAGACGGACACGATGGGGAATGTGATAGCCGTAAGACCAGGACCAGAGGGATGCCCGAAGGTGATGCTGACAGCGCACTGCGACGAAATAGGATTTCTGGTGAGCAATATTGATGACAACGGGTTCCTTTTTGTGCAGGAAATAGGCGGCATAGACACCGAACTGCTGCCTGGTCGGAAAGTGGAGATACACACAGCGAAAGGTACAGTGAACGGCATTTTCGGGAAAAAAGCCATTCACCTGACAAGAGGAGAGGAGAAAAAGAAACTGGAAATCAGCGATGTGTGGCTGGACATAGCGGCAAGTGACAAGAAGGATGTGGAGGATAAAGTGCAGATAGGAGACTATGTGACTTTTGCCAAAGATGCCGTATTCAACAACAACGGGATAGTGGCTAGTCCCTCAACAGATGACCGCATAGGCGTGTGGACACTGATAGAGACGGCACGGCAGCTGAGCGGTGAGGAACTGGAATGCAGCGTGTACTTTGTGTCCACCTGCCAAGAAGAGTTGGGCGCACGTGGTGCTAAGACGGCAGCAGACTATATACACCCCGACGTAGGCATAGCGATAGACGTGACCCATGCAACGGACTATCCCACGGCAGACACCAAGTTGACTGGTTGTATAGGGCTGGGAAAAGGACCCGTGATAACGATGGGGCCCAATATTAACCAGGAGGTTTGTCGGGGACTGAAAACGGCTACGAGAGAGGAAAGCGTGCAGTATGAAGCTATAGCCCGTCCCACAGGAACTGATGCCAATGTGATGCAATTGAGCAGCTGTGGCGTAAAGACGGGGCTAGTGAGCATTCCCTGCCGCTATATGCATACGCCCTATGAGGTGGTAAGTATAGAAGATGCGCGGGGTGCAGCCATACTGTTGGCAAATTATGTGAAATCACTTAAAATGTGACTATATAGTAACAAATTGTTTAATTTAAAATTTTTTCACCATGGAAGAAAGAATTGTAGTGACCTGGACTGAGAAGGAGTCCAACGAGACGGCTCGTATGGGAGCAATGTACTGCTTCAAGAGCTGCGATGTGAACAGAAACTAAGGCTTCTGGGAACAAAAAACAAGTCTGTGTCGGACGGTGCACAATCCGACACAGACTTTTATCCGTTATTATAGAAGATGAAACAACTGCAGCGTGAGATAGGGATGGGGGATGTGCTCCACTTCCCGAAAGACATAGCATACCTGCACTACGAGGACAGGATTGTGGCCGTGGCCGTGGAGACGGCCAACTGGATAGTGCTGCCATCGGTGAGCAGCAAGGAATACTTGGAAGAACTATGTGCTGGAAAGACCGTTGGGGAGGTGATGGGGCAGATAGAGAATGCAGGAGAGAAACGACTCTTCCTTAAGCTGCTGACGGCCATCATGGCGCGGCAGTTTGCCGGGCTGGATGAAGTTCCTGAACCCGAGTATGTTGCAGGTCACAAGATGCTGAACATCTATCTGACAAATGTCTGTAACCTGAGATGCTCGCATTGTTTTATGAAAGCGGGCAAGCGGCTTGCGAACGAGTTGACGACAGACGAGTGGGTAAGTGTGCTGAGGGATTTTAAGGAATGCGGGGGGACAGCCGTGACCTTAACAGGCGGTGAACCGACGATGCATCCCGGGTTCAGAACCATTGTAGAAAGTGCCTATGGGATGGGACTGCAACTGACTGTGCTGACTAACGGCATCTTGTGGAATGACGAACTGATAGATGAACTGTCGCCCTGTATGGCAGAAGTGCAGATTAGTATTGACGGTGTGGACGACGCCTCGAATTCCAAGATACGGCAAATTGGGACATTTGAGACGCTGGTGAGGAATGTAATACGCTTTTCGAGAAACGGCGTGAGGGTATCGGTGGCCACCACTTTTACGAATGACAATATAGACGCTGCGGAGCACTATGCAGAGCTGGTGAACCGCATTAATGAGGAGACCGACAAAAAGGTCATCTTCAAACTGACCAAGAAAATACTACCCGGAAGGGACACACAATATAGTGAAGAGGAAAACAAGGCTTACGAGGAAAAGATACGACAGGTGGAGGAACTGACGGATGCGAATGCGAAGTATGAGGCTTTTATGGAGGGGCATACGCCTAACCTGATTTCGACCAACTGCGGATTTGGGGGACTCTCGGTAGCAGCAGACGGAGAAGTGTATTTCTGCAACCGCGTGCTGGAGATTGTGTCGCAAGGCAATGTACGGGAACATCCGCTGAGCTATTTCTTGGAATTGGGTGAACATGCTCACGAGGAGACAGGCATAGCGCACGTGGAGCCATGCAGACGTTGCGTCATCAGAAATGTGTGTGGCGGAGGTTGCCGGATAGATGAATATGACTTCAGAGGACGTACTTGGGAGAAGGGACAGATACTGAAACAAACGAAGTGTGCCTGTCCGAATGAGTATCTGCTGAAGATGATGGTGGAGAGTTACGAGTATAAATATTCGTTTTAGACCATGGCGTACAGGATAGCCTGCATATACGTGGAAGAGCAATCCTCGCTCAAGGAGGTGAGGCTGGAGGTGTGCAATGATGGCACATCCACCCAAATTGCTCCGTTTGTGCGTAAGGCTACTGTCGCGGATTTGTCAAAGGACGAGAACAGACTGACACGGGATTTCGCTCTTTTGTTGAATGGATTAGGGTTCGTGTACCAGCCCTTTGTTTTGAAAGGAAGTGTGCTGGATAACCCTGATGTCGGGGAACTGTTGAAAAGAAATGGGTATAGCTTTATACAGAGTGGCGGAAGCCGGTCGCTGAAGAAGGGAAACCTGCCGCTGATTGTAGGTGGAGCGGGCTTGGATGCAGGAATGCTATTGAGCGGTACGTTATACATTACGAATCTGGCCAACTGGAAAAGTGGTATTGAGGTGAGGTTGTGTTATCAGGATGCCGTCACGGAGGTACTACCTTATTACAACACATATCCCATAAGAACGGTACAAGGCGGCTATCTGAAACGTGACGCCTGGGCTGAAGAGAGACTCTTGAAGACCTTGCAGCCATATGCTGTAGATGAGAGTGGATGCATTACGTTGGCGAGTTATGATGTGGACTTCCTAAGCGGTTTGGAGACGCAAGGCTGGACAGTGATGTATGCTAAGAAGAAGGCAAAACCATCGAAGTTGCATTTTAGGAGAACATCTTCTGGTATCCAGTGGTTTTCGACCAATGAGGATACGGAAGATGAGATTACAGGAAAACTATTGGAAGCTTATCTGCACGGACGGAATTTCCAGCAGGGACGCGGCGGAGCTGTTTTCTTTTCGGGGTCGAGCGTTGAAAAGCAGGAGGGGGAAGATTTTGCAGCGGTTTATCTGCAGAACAAGAGCCTCGTAGAGAAATACAGAGAAGAAACACTGACGGAAGAAGAGGAAAAGGCCGTCAGGGAAGTGATAGGAAAGGACTTCAAGGCTGTGCTACGCGGGTATCAGTGGGATGGTGTGTATTGGCTGGCCACGATGCGGAAAAAACACTGTGGGTGTATCCTGGCAGACGAGATGGGGCTTGGCAAGACCCTACAGGTATTGGCTCATCTGGCGGCGTGCGGCAATGTACGGACACTAATCGTGGTTCCGACATCGCTCGTGAGCAATTGGAATGCAGAGATAAGACGGTTCCTGCCATCGTGGGAAGGGCAGGTGGCTCTGAATGAGCGAGAGCCGGTAATGGATAAGCGAGTGCATATCATCTCTTATGAAATGCTGCGGCGTAATATCGTTCACTACAAGAACGTGCATTTTGATACACTGGTGCTGGACGAGGCACAGGTGCTGAAGAATGACGGCACGCAGCGGCACAAGGTGATAGCGCAACTGAACTTCGATCATGGGATTGTGATGACGGGCACCCCGATAGAGAATGCCGTAGATGATGTGTGGTCGTACTTCTATATTATTATGCCCGGGATGCGAGCAGTGCACGATCGGCTGAAGAGGATGGCAGAAGGGGAGACCCGATCGGTGGCATTTCTGAAGATTTCGTCGAAGTTGTTGAATCCGTTTATATTGCGGAGAACGAAGAAGGAATATCTGAAAGAGCTGCCAGAGTGCGTGGAACGGAATATCTATGTGACACTGGACAAAGAAGAACAAGCGACGTATGACCGTGTGCAGAAGATATTCGGAAAGGCATTGCGGGACGGCACCAGCGGACGGGTGACGAGTATTGCTCTGGAGGCTCTGCTGAGGTTGAGGCAGACCTGTGTGTCGGTGAACCTATTGCCATCGACACTATATAAAGGCGGACGCAGGATGTCGTCGAAGATGGCACTTGTGCTTGGGCAGATAGGACAACTGGGGGAGGATGATAAGCTGATAGTATTTTCGCAGTTTGTGCAGGCACTGGAAGAGTTGGAGGAGTATCTGACGGAATATGGTATTCCTTATGTTTGCTTGTATGGTACGACAAGTGACCGAGAGTCTCCTGTGGCTGCGTTCCAGGAGGATACCACCGTGAAGGTGTTCTTATTGAGCATCAAGGCAGGTGGCGTGGGGTTGAATCTGACGGCGGCAGACTATGTATTGCTGCTGGACGATTGGTGGAACCCCGCTGTGGAAGTGCAGGCTTTTTCGAGGGCTCATCGAATAGGACAGAAACGGAACGTGGAAGTGATACGACTGGTATGCAAAGACACCGTAGAAGAAAAAATTCTGGCTCTGCAGCAGAGCAAACAGCAGACTGCGGATGTATTTAGTCTGAATAGCGGGAAACTGACGGCAGAGGAGCTTAAGATGCTTGTGGAGGGATGAGATGACGCAAGACGAGACTCAGTTTGTGGAGACAGCACGTTTTAGGATGTGTCCTCGTGAGAAGGTGTACGGAATTCAGGTGCCCAAGGGAGCTTGGCACTCGATAGAGGTGCATGAGGTTTCTACTATTTTTGAGGCTAAGGATGGGGCTTATGGGAGGTGATAGGATCTTGGGATTGCTTATCGGCCTTGATGTCGGACTTTTGATTAGTGTTAAATCGGTCTTTATTGGGCATTGGACAAAAAAAGAGGCTAGTTATTAAGATACAGAACTATAACTTCTCAAGACATTCTTAAGACTCGCGATGCTCGAATAAGCGGCAGAGCCGAGCGCGGAATGAGCGATCAGAGCTATAGGCCATCAGTCGCTGGAAGATAAGTGCCATCGGATGCTGAATGCCGTGGAGCCAGGGACTGTGGTACCCATCCATCGGCATCCAACGAAGGATGAGTCTTTCGTTATCCTGCGAGGCAAGGTTAGGGTGACTACTCACAATGATGATGGCTCTATCATAGAAGATGTGGTGCTGAGTCAAGAGAGTGGCAACTATGGGGTTGACATCCCTCAGGGTGTTTGGTATATGGTGGAGGCGTTAGAGTCAGGGAGTGTTGTTTTTGAATGCAAGGAAGGGCCGTTTGTGGCGCATGAGGTGGAAGGGATTCTAACGGTTAAGGGTTAATGTTTCATGGTTAGTATCAATTGTAGTATGATAGAATAAATGAGTAGATAATTGTAAAATATCTAAAGAAATATCGATATTTGACGGATATTCAGGAAATGTTCTATATATTTGCAGTGTGAATGCTGTGATTATTATAAGATGATAGAAGTATGATAGCAACAATATCAGCAGACATAGTACGCTCAACGTCGATGAATACAGAGGACTTGATTGTGCTACGCAACAAACTACGTGGCCTATTTCAAGACTTTGAAGAAGACTATCCCGGCTTTTGGGCCAGAATAGTCAGGGGAGATAGTATTGAGTGTGTTGTTCCCAATTATAATGATGCGCTCAGGATAGCCATTCTGATAAAACTGTATGTCAAGATGAGAGTGTCGGGATTTGACTGTTCTGAAATGCTGCAGAGATATGGTATCCGTTTCTCGATAGGGGTGGCAGACATCAAGTATGCTGATAAGAAAGAGGATATCATTAACGGACCGGCTA
>JAGDCM010000003.1 GCA_017958545.1 Bacteroidaceae bacterium
ACGAGATGCTCGTGAAGTGGGAGCAGAACGACCCAGAGGTGCGTGCTCTCTGGGCTAAGATGAACGAATGGGTGTACGCCGGTTTCGATGAGACATACAAGGCTCTCGGTGTCAGCTTCGACAAGATATACTACGAGAGCCAGACCTACCTCGAAGGTAAGGAGAAAGTGGAGGAGGGACTCCAGAAGGGACTCTTCTACCGCAGAGAGGACGGTTCGGTGTGGGCAAACCTCACAGCCGAGGGACTCGACGAGAAACTCCTTCTGCGCGCTGACGGAACTTCCGTTTATATGACGCAAGACATCGGTACGGCAAAGCTCCGTTTCCAGGATTATCCCATCGACCAGATGATATATGTCGTGGGCAACGAGCAGAACTATCATTTCCAGGTGCTCAGCATCCTGCTCGACAAACTCGGTTTCAAGTGGGGCAAGAGTCTCGTGCACTTCTCCTACGGTATGGTGGAACTGCCCAACGGCAAGATGAAATCCCGCGAGGGCACCGTTGTGGATGCCGACGACCTCATCGAGGCAATGGTGAAGGGTGCGCGTGAGATGTCTGCCGACAAGATGAACCGCATCGAAGGTCTCACCGAAGAGGAGGCGCAGGAGATTGCACGCATCGTGGGACTGGGTGCCCTGAAATACTTCATCCTCAAAGTGGATGCCCGCAAGAATATGCTCTTCAATCCCGAGGAAAGTATCGACTTCAACGGTAATACGGGTCCTTTCATCCAGTACACTTACGCCCGCATCCGTTCTATTATGCGCAAGTCGGAGAGCGAGGCTTCTGCCGCAAACCTCTCGGCTGCCACACTTTCCGACAAGGAGATAGACATCATACAGCGTCTGGGCAACTTCCCCTCTGTGGTGGAGCAGGCTGCCGGCGACTACAACCCCTCGTGCATCGCCACGTATTGCTACGAACTGGCAAAGGCTTTCAATCAGTTCTACCACGACTACAGCATCCTCCACGAGGAGAATTCCGCCAACAGGGCGCTGCGCATAGAACTCTCGAAGGCTGTGGCCCAGAACCTGCGCAACGGTATGTCGCTTCTTGGTATTGAGATGCCCGAAAGAATGTAACAAGAAGACCCGTAATGAGTGAAATGAACATCAAAGAAGCCCTCTGTGTGGATGCCGCCTGTAGTGGTAACCCCGGTATGATGGAGTATCGCGGCGTGCATATCCCGTCGGGGCGTGTGGTGTTTCATTTCGGTCCCATCAAGGGTACCAACAATATAGGAGAGTTTCTCGCCATCGTTCACGGGCTGGCTCTCCTGGAGCAGCGCGGACTTTCCATGCCGGTCTATTCCGACTCGGTGAGCGGTATGGCGTGGGTGCGCAACCGCAAGGCGAAGACCACGCTGGAGCGCACGGAGGAGACGGCACAGGCTCTCGACCTCGTGGCGCGCGCCGAGAACTGGCTGCGAACGCATTCCTACAGGAACCAAGTATTAAAATGGCAAACAGAAGAGTGGGGTGAAATCCCTGCCGACTTCGGACGCAAATGAAACGCATCGCATATATCATATTGCTGTTCTTCTATCTGCTCCTGGTGAACGTCATCGGGCGCGGGGTTTTCCTTTACTACAACCGCACGCTCTCCTTCTTCCAGATGAAGGACGTCGTCAAGGTGGAACTGCTCGGTCTGCCCATGGATATGGTGGTGGCTTCGGCTCTGATGCTCGTACCGATTCTGCTCACGCTCCTGTCGCTCAAGTGGGAGAAGCTTCCCATGCGACGCACGGCGGGTATCTTGCTCTGGGTGGCGGTGTTCGTTGCGGTGTGCTTCACATGTGCCGATTTCATCATGTACGAGCATTGGAAGTTCAAACTCGATGCTTCCGTCTTCGCCTATATGAGCGAACCCGGTGAGATGTCGTCTTCCACTCCGATGAGTTATCTCGTCTCGCGCATCGGACTTTCCGTTCTGGCAGCTTTCATCGCCGGTCTGCTGGCCTTCTTGCTGACACCGAAGACCTTCCAGGTGCGCCGTCGCCGCCACTCGAGGAAGGTGCGCGGATGGGTGGTTTGCCTTGTGGGTATCATCTTCGCTCTGCCTTTCGTCTTGGGCCTCAGCGGTGTCATCGGCGAGGAACTGGCCTTCCGCAAGATACAGTTTGCAGGCAAGCGTATCACGCTGCACCACAATATATTCCTCTCCAATGCGGCTGTGAATCCCGTCTACCACATAGCGCATTCTGTGTGGCTATATTCGAAGGATGCCGACCGTCAGTTCCCTATGATGGACAGGAAGGAAGCAAGAGCGCTGACCTCGCGTCTGTTCCCTGCCGACACGGAGGATATCACCGACACGCTGCTGACCACCACACGTCCCAACATACTGACGCTCCAGATAGAGAGCATGGGAGCCGTCTTCGTTGAGGAGCTCGGCGGTAAATACGGCGAGGGTGCGGGTATGTTTTCGTCAGAGCAGGAGACCGTCACTCCGGAGCTCTGCTGTTGGATGCAGCTGGGCCTTAACTTCACTCGTGCCTACGCTTCGTCATTCCGCACGGATCGCGGCACGGTGAGTGTCATCTCGGGTGCTCTCTCATATCCCACCGTGAGTCTTATGATGGAGGATTCCGTGCTCGCTCTCATGGAGCAGGGCAGGGGGATTGCCGCCATTCCGTCGACACTCCGTCGCGCCGGTTATTCCACCTGCTATCTCTACGGCGGCGACCAGTCCTTCATGAACAAGGGGCGCTATCTCTCAGCCGCCGGTTACGAGAGGGTGATGGGCATCGAGGACATCGATGTGGAGAAGAGCGAGCGCGACCAATGGGGCGCCAACGACAGCATTGCCTTCGAACGTCTCTTCTCATACGTCACTTCCGAGGAGAGAAAGACTCCCTGGTGTGTGGGATTCCAGACGCTTTCATCGCACGAACCCTGGAAAGTGCCCTACGAGCGTCTTCGCGACAGGATACTCAACGCCTTCGCCTACACCGACCACTGTCTCGGTCGTTTCCTCGACCGTCTCAGCCATACTCCCGTGTGGGACAACACCCTCGTCATCATCTTTGCCGACCACGGCTATCCCTATAATCAGTTCTACGACCGTCCCGACTTCTTCCACATCCCCCTGCTCTTCGTGGGCGGAGCGCTCAAGCGCACGGGCAATGTGGAGACGCTCATCAGTCAGAGCGACATAGCTGCCACCGTGCTCTCGCAGATGAACATCACGCACAGGCAGTTCCCCTATTCACGCAACATATTCTCCTCGCGCTACGTATCGCCCTGCGTCTATGCCACCTATCCCGCCGGTGTGATGCTGATGGACGAACGCGGTTTCTCGATGTACGACCACCAGAGCGGTGTCTTCATCTCCGAGACCGATACGCTGCGTGAGAAACAGTTGAAAGCAATACTACAAGACAGTTACGAAAACCTATGAACGAAAAAGTAGCAGCAACGCTGAAGTCCTCTGAGACCGAGGACTGGCTCGATTATCATTTTGTACGTCCCCTGAGTTACTATTGGGCTGTGCTCTTCGCACGCCTGGATATCCATCCCAACACCGTCACCCTCATCTCGTGGATTATCGGAGCGGGCAGTGCCTACTTCTTTGCCTTCTCCAGTTTCTACTATGACGGCTGGCACGGCTTCCTGATGAACATCATAGCCATCGTGCTTCTCATCTGGGCCGACATCTACGACTGCACCGACGGTCAGTTAGCGCGTATGACGGGCAAGAAGAGCCAGTTGGGCCGCATCCTCGACGGAGCCGCCGGTTTTGTGTGGTTCATCCCCATCTATCTGGCTCTCGTTTACCGCTTCTACCTGCACCACAGCCTGGAGTTCGGCTGGTTTGGCATCCCCGACACGGAGCAGAACGTGCAGATAGCCACCTGCATCGTACTCATCCTGTCCTTCATCTCCGGCTTCGACGGCATCGGTGCGCAGCAGCGCCTTGCCGACTACTACATCCAGATACACCTCCTCTTCCAGAAGGGCAAGAAGGGCAGTGAGCTCGACACTTCCGCCCAGCAGAAGAAGCTCTACGACGAGACCCCCTGGGAGGGTAATTTCCTCTGGAAGGTGTTCCTCCACAGCTACGTGGGCTACACGAAGAAGCAGGAGAAGCAGACACCTCAGTTCCAGCGTCTCATGCGTGTCCTCGCAGAGCGCTACGGCGACGACATCCCCGAGGACATCCGTCAGGAGCTCCACAAGCGCTCACTTGCCATCATACCCCTCAACGGTATGCTCACATTCAATTTCCGCACGGGCATGTTCATCATCTTCTGCCTGGCGGACATTCCTGCGCTCTACTTCATCTTCGAGAGCGTCGGCATGCGCCTTTTCACCAACTATATCAACTATCGCCACGAGAGCTTCTGCCGCGAGATAGCGGACCGCGTAGTGGCTTCAACTCCCGCTAAGTAATGACCTGGACAAAGCAGCGTCTCAATAATCTGTTCTTCCTGCTCGGCGTAGCGGCCGTAGTGGTGATGCTCTTCACGTTCGACGTGAGTTTCGTCGAACTGTGGGACCACCTCTGCCACGCAGGCTATTGGCTCATTCCCATCGTCGGCATCTGGATTGTGGTTTACGGCATCAACGCCCTTTCGTGGATGGCTGTCATACGCGGCAATGCCGACCCCAACGAGGTGCCCTCCTTCTGGCGCATCTACCGTCTCACCATCACGGGTTATGCCCTCAACTACGCCACTCCCGTGGGCGGTCTCGGCGGTGAGCCCTACCGTATCATGGAGCTCTCGCGCGACATGACCAAGCAGCACGCCACTTCCTCTGTGATTCTCTACGCCATGATGCACGTCTTCGCGCATTTCTGGTTTTGGTTCACCTCCGTGTTCCTCTATCTGGCGCTGGTGCTTGTGGGCGACCTGCCTCTCACGCCCGTGATGGCCGTTTCCCTCGCTGTCATCGTGGCATTCTGCCTTGTGGCCTTCTATCTCTTCTCGCGCGGCTACCGCAACGGTCTTGTGGTGAAGGTCATCCGCTGGGTGGGCAAACTGCCCGGACTCGGCGGCTGGAGCGAGCGTTTCACGGAGGCGCATCGTGAGGCCCTGGAGAATGTGGACCGTCAGATAGGTGCTCTCCACCGTCAGGACAAGCGTGCCTTCTATTCGGCACTGCTTCTGGAGTATCTCTCCCGCATCGTACAGTCGATGGAGGTGCTCTTCATGCTCCTGCTCTTCGGTGTGGACTGCGGAGGCGGTTTTCAGGGCATACTGCTCACCGCGCTCCATTCCATCCTCATCGTGGCGCTCACCACGCTGCTGGCCAATCTCATCGGCTTCCTGCCCATGCAGCTCGGCGTGCAGGAGGGCGGTTTTGTCATCTCCATAGCAGCTCTCGGACTCTCTGCCGCACTGGGCATCTTCGTGAGTCTCATCTGCCGTGTGAGGGAAATCATCTGGATAGTCATCGGCATAGCGCTCATGCGCCTGCCAAGCGATAAAAAGGAATAAAAACACATAAAACACATACGAATATGAATTATCTTGACAGAAACGAATTCAATTTCGAGCCCAGCCAGAAGGTGCTGGACGCAGTGAAGAACTTCGACGCGAAGGACCTTTGTTTCTACACCCGTATCTACGACCAGGGCAAGAAGAGCGTCATCAGCGTGCGCGTGAGCGAGATCTACGGCGTGCCCGAGGAGCAGGTGCTGCTGGCCTACGGCGGCGAGGAGATACTGAAGAACGCCATCCACTATTTCCTCAGCATCAACAGTCAGAAGGATGCCTCAGAGCCCAATACCAAGATTCTCATCCCCGAGTTCTCGTGGTGGTACTACAACCGCGTGGCATCGGAGTGCGGCGGCACCTTCGAGATGTATCCCCTCTACGAGCAGGAAGACACCTTCGCCTACAACGTTGACGAGGTGATTGAATACACCAACCGCATCCACCCCCGTATGTTGCTCCTGGCTTCTCCCAACAATCCCACGGGCAACAGTCTCACCTCCGATGAAATCGGTCGTATCATGGAGAATATACCCTCCGACACAATGGTGCTTGTCGATGAGGCCTACGCCAGCTTCATCACCTCCGATGTGGACTACATCGCTCCGCTGGTGAACAAGTATTCCAACCTCATCATTTCGCGCACTCTGTCCAAGTTCTACGGTCTGCCCGGCCTGCGCACCGGCTTCGGTTTCATCGGCAAGGGTCACGACCAGTTCCTGAGCTATTCCAACAAGTATCTCGGTTTCAACCGCTTTGCCGAGGCTGTGGCTCTGGCCGCTCTCGACAGCGACGACCACTATCGCCGTGTGGCAGAGGATATGGAGTGGGACCGTCAGCTCTTCAAGAAGGAGCTCGGCAATGTGCCCGGTTTCAAGGTGTACAAGAGTGTTGCCAACTTCATCCTCATCAAGTACCCCACGGCCATCAAGGAGAAGCTGCAGAAGGCTCTCGCTGCTCAGGACTACAAGATTAAGTTCATGACCGACAAGGGTCTTGAGGACTGCCTGCGCATCACTCTCGGTCGCCGCGAGCAGATACAGACTGTTGTCGACACCATCAAGCAGTGCCTCGCCTAACCCTTTAACCTTTAACCCTTAACCTTTAACCTTTAATGAAGGCTATTATACTTGCCGCCGGCACAGCCTCGCGCCTGCGCCCCCTCACTTCCCACACTCCCAAGTGTCTGCTGAAGATAGGGGAGCGCACGCTCCTTGAGCGCAGCATCGATGCCCTTGTGGCTGTCGGTGTGGACCAGTTGTGCATCGTCACGGGCTATCTGCACGAACAGATTGAGCAGTTCGTCCAGGAGCGTTATCCCGCTCTCTCCACCACCTTTATCCACAATGCGGTGTACGATTCTACCAACAACATCTATTCCCTCTGGCTGGCCCGTCCTTTTGCTGAGGGTGGCGATGTGTTGCTGCTCGACAGCGACCTGCTCTACGACCCTGCCATCGCCCGTCGTGTGGTGGAGGCTCCGGAGCCCACGGTGCTCACTCTCATCCGCCACGCACTCGGCGAGGAGGAGATGAAGGTTGTGGTGGACGCAGAGGGCCGTATCACGGATATCAGCAAGACCTGCAGCCCATCGGAGGCTATCGGTGAGAGTCTGGGCATTGAGAAGATGGGTGCTGACTACACCCGCGCCCTCTACAGCGAACTCTCTGTCATGATGGAGCAGGAGCATCTGGAGAACACGTTCTACGAACTGGCCTTCAAGCGCCTCCTCTCTCAGGGCCACACGTTCCACATCCTCGATGTCACGCAGTTCTTCTCCTGCGAACTGGACACCGTCGAGGATTTCGAGAACGCCAAGAACCTCATCCCCGCAGAGCTCTACTAAGTTTTTGGGATTTTAATGGTTTTAGTGCTTTAAGGGGAATACATAATAGGGAGATAAAAAAGACGAGGCGCGCATCACTGCGGGCCCCGCCAAACGTAAATAACTTTACAAACTATAATATTATCGTATAAACAGCAACTCGCGATATTTGGGCAGAGGCCAGAGACTGTCGTCGACAATCAATTCAAGTTTGTCGATCTGACGGCGGATGGTGTCGAACATCGGGGCGATGGTGTCGTGATAGGCAATGGCCTTCTGATGCTCGTCGTCAATTTTGTTGGCAACCTTGCGGGCAGCAACGAGTTCCTCCACCTTGGTTTCAATAGTGGCTGTGCGCTCGGCAATCTCCTCGATGATCTTCATGTTGCGGGCGTTCAGCTTGTCTGCCTTCTCGGCGGGGAAGGAGTTGCGCATACGCTCCACATTGCGCAGCAGCTGGCTCTGGTAGCTGGTGGCCACGGGGATGATATGGTTCATAGAGAGGTCGCCCAGCACGCGGGCCTCGATCTGTATCTTCTTGGTGTAGGTCTCCCACTTCACCTCGTTGCGGGCCTCGAGCTCCTTTCTGGTCATCACGCCGAGGCTCTCGAACATGCGGATGCTGGCATCATCGAGATAGCGCTCGAAGATGACGGGGCAGGAGGTCTCTGTGTCGAGACCGCGCTTGGCAGCCTCTGCCTTCCACTCCTCGCTATAACCGTTGCCGTCGAAGCGGATGGGCTTGCAGGCCTTGATATCCTCGCGCAGCACGTCTATGATGGCGTGGTACTTGGCTGAGTGGCCGGAGCCTTCTGAGAACTCGGCTTTCCCGGAGTATTCCGAAATCTTCTGATCAACGCGCTTCTTGAAGTCGGCGAGAGCCTCTGCTACGGCGGAGTTCAGGGCTATCATGGCGCTGGCGCAGTTGGCCTCACTGCCCACGGCACGGAACTCGAAGCGGTTGCCGGTGAAGGCAAACGGGCTTGTGCGGTTGCGGTCGGTGTTGTCGATGAGCAGTTCGGGTATCTCGGGGATGTCGAGCTTCATGCCCTGCTTGCCGTCCATCGTGAAGAGGTCGGTCTTGTCAGCCTTCTCGATGTGGTCGAGCAGTTCGGAGAGCTGCTTGCCGAGGAAAGAGGAGATGATGGCTGGGGGAGCCTCGTTGGCGCCCAGACGGTGTGCGTTGGTGGCACTCATGATGGAGGCCTTCAGGAGTCCGTTGTGCTTATACACACCCATCAGCGTCTCCACGATGAAGGTGGCAAAGCGCAGGTTCTGCTCGGGAGTCTTACCGGGAGCGTGTAGCAGGATACCGTTGTCGGTAGAGAGGCTCCAGTTGTTGTGCTTACCGGAACCGTTGATACCGGCAAAGGGCTTCTCGTGGAGGAGGGCACGGAAACCATGCTTGCGAGCCACCTTCTTCATCAGCGACATGAGAAGCATGTTGTGGTCCACGGCAAGGTTGGTTTCCTCGAAGATGGGAGCCAGCTCGAACTGGTTGGGGGCCACCTCGTTGTGGCGCGTCTTGCAGGGGATGCCCAGTTCCAGGGCTGTAATCTCGAGCTCTTTCATGAACGCAGCAACGCGCTCGGGGATGCTGCCGAAGTAGTGGTCGTCCATCTGCTGGTTCTTGGCAGAGTCGTGACCCATGAGGGTGCGACCGGTCAGCAACAAGTCGGGACGTGCGGCATAAAGACCCTCATCCACGAGGAAATACTCCTGCTCCCAACCGAGGTTGCTGGTCACCTTCTTCACTTCGGGGTCGAAATAGTGACATACTTCCGTAGCAGCCACGTTGACAGCCTTTAGGGCACGCAGCAAGGGAGCCTTGTAGTCGAGCGATTCACCGCTATAAGATATAAATACTGTGGGAATGATGAGGGTGTCGTCGATGATGAAGACGGGCGAAGTGGGATCCCATGCAGAGTAGCCGCGAGCCTCGAAGGTGCTGCGGATACCGCCGCTGGGGAATGAGGATGCGTCGGGCTCCTGCTGCACGAGCAGTTTACCGCTGAACTCTTCTATCATGCCGCCCTTGCCGTCGTGCTCGATGAATGAGTCGTGCTTCTCGGCTGTACCCTCGGTCAGAGGCTGGAACCAGTGCGTGTAGTGTGTCACGCCGTTCTCTTTTGCCCACTGCATCATACCGGCAGCAACGGCGTTAGCGATGTCGCGCTCCAGACGGGCACCGTTGTCCATCACGTCCATCATCTTCTGGTACACATCCTTTGCAAGGTATTTGTACATTTTCTCACGGTTGAACACCTTCTTTCCGAAGTATTCAGACGGTCTTTCACTTGGGGCTTTCACTTCAAGAGGCTTTTTCTTGAAGGCCTCACCTACAACTTGAAATCTAAGTTCGTTTGCCATAACATTATTGTGTTAAAGGGTTTAATAGTTCAAAATGTTTAACGGGTCAGGTATTTATCCACTTTGCCGGCAGTGTCGATGCCGCTGGCCATAGCGCGAACCACGAGGCTGGCACCGTTTGCGGAGTCGCCACAGACAAAGAAGTTGTCGGGATACTGCGGATGTTCGGGTTTCAGGAATCCCATGGCGAGGAGGACGAGTTCGGCCTTGATGATTTCGGGTTCGCCGGCTTCCACCATGATGGGACGTCCTCCCTCGGGGTTCGGCTTCCAGTCGATGGGCTGTACGCGAACGCCGGTGACGTGACCGTTCTCACCGATGAATTCGAGGGTGTTGATGTTCCAGCGACGGGTGCAACCTTCCTCGTGACTCGATGTGGTCTTGAGGGTGCGGGGCCAGTTCGGCCAAGGGTTCTGCGGGTCTTTGGGACCCTCAACGGGCTTGGGCATAATCTCAATCTGAGTTACGCTCTTGCATCCTTGACGATGGGCAGTGCCGATACAGTCGGAACCGGTGTCACCGCCACCAATCACCAGTACGTCCTTACCCTTAGCTGTGATGCGCTCCTCTTTCGAGAACTCCATACCGGCGAGCACGCGATTTTGCTGTGAGAGGAGTTCGAGGGCAAGATGCACACCTTTCAGTTCACGTCCGGGAGCCTTGAGGTCGCGGGCGGTAGGAGTACCTGATGCAATCACAATTGCATCAAATTGAGAATTGAGAATTGATAATTGAGAATTATTGGAGGCAGGGCAATTGTCAATTGTTAATTTTCCATTATCAATTGATACGGCGCAGCCGTAGACAAACTCGATACCTTCGGCTTCGAGGAAGCGGAGGCGGCGGTCGATGACGGCCTTGTTGAGCTTGAAGTTGGGGATGCCGTAGCGCAGCAGACCGCCGGCGGCTTCGTTCTTCTCGAAAACCGTCACCTTGTAGCCCTTCAGGTTGAGAGCGTTTGCGGCAGCGAGTCCTGCGGGACCGGCACCGATGACAGCCACATTCTTGCCGTTGCGCATGATGTCGGTGCGGGGCTGGATATAACCCTCACGGAAAGCGGCCTCAATGATGGCGCACTCGTCCTCACGGTTTGTGGTGGGTTCGTGGTTGAAACGGTTGAGCACGCAGGCCTTCTCGCAGAGCGCAGGACAGATGCGACCAGTGAACTCCGGGAAGGGGTTGGTGCTGTTGAGAAGACGGTAAGCCCGCTCCCATTCTCCTTTATATAATGCATCGTTCCACTCGGGTGCCTTGTTACCCAAAGGGCAGGCCCAGTGGCAGAAGGGCACACCGCAATCCATGCAGCGGCTTGCCTGTAACTTACGATCACGGGTGCAGAGCGTCTGCTCCACTTCGCCAAAGTCATGTATTCTATCGTGAATAGGACGATAACCGGCCTCCTGGCGGTGTATCTCTAAAAAAGCTTTCGGATTTCCCATTTTTCAATAACCAATAAACAATAACCAATAACCATTTAGTAATCTCTCTGGATGTCGGCAATCTTTTCGTGCAGACGTGCCATCTTCTCCTCTTCGAGCACGCGCTTGTACTCTATGGGGATGACTTGGATGAAATCGTCTATCACGTGTTGCCAATCGTCGAGCATCCGTCCTGCGAGCGGAGAACCCGTATGCAGGTAGTGCTGACGGATGAGCTCCAAAAGCTCCTTGCGAGATAAGCTGTCTTCTACGAGTGAGAGCTCCACCATATCCATGTTGCAGAAGTAGTCGAACGTGTGGTCGGGGTCGTAGACGTATGCCACACCACCACTCATACCGGCAGCGAAGTTGCGGCCCGTCTTACCGAGAACCACCACGCGACCGCCTGTCATATACTCGCAGCAGTGGTCGCCTGCGCCCTCGATGACAGCGATGGCACCTGAGTTGCGCACGCCGAAGCGTTCACCCACACGGCCGTTGACATAGAGTTCTCCAGATGTGGCACCGTAGAGACCGGTGTTGCCGGCGATGATATTCTCTTCTGCCTTGAAGTTCTCTCCGGAACGTGCAGGCGGCAGGATGCTGATACGACCGCCGCTGAGTCCCTTGCCGAAGTAGTCGTTGCACTCACCTTCGAGGCGGATATCCAGACCCCTTACTGCAAATGCTCCGAACGACTGGCCAGCCGAACCCTTAAACTTAATCTTCACGGTTCCTTCGTCCAATCCCTGCTCGCCGTATTTCTTGGCGATGACACCGCTGAGCATAGTCGTCACAGGTCGGTCGGTGTTGCGTATGGAGTAGCCGAGACTCACTTCTTCCTTGTTATCTATGGCTTTCTGAGCGGCCTTGATGATTTCCTCATCCTTCACGTCCGTCACCTTCGTGTAGGCGCCGCGGTCCCAGTAGAGAGCCTTTTCTGTATCGGGCTTGTGCAGCAGACGGGCGAAGTCGATGGTCTTCTGCTTGTCGGTAGCGTTGGCGGTGTTCACCTCGATGAGCTCCGTATGACCGATAATCTCCTTAAGACTGTGAACGCCCATCTCGCAGAGGTATTCGCGCACCTGCTCGGCCAGAAAGGTGAAGAAGTTCACCACGTACTCGGCACGACCCTCGAAGTGCTTGCGCAGTTCCGAGTTCTGGGTAGCCACACCCATCGGACAGGTGTTCGTGTTGCACTTACGCATCATCACGCAACCCAGTACAATCAGGGGCAGCGTACCGAATGAGAACTCGTCTGCACCGAGCATCGCCATGATAATCACATCCTTGGCGGTCTTCAGTTGTCCGTCGGTTTGCAGGCGCACCTGGTTACGCAGACCGTTCATCACCAGCGTCTGCTGCGTTTCAGCCAGACCTATCTCAGGTGAGATACTGGCGAATCGCATTGAGCTGGCAGGGCTGGCACCCGTACCACCTTCGGCACCGGAGATGACGATGAGGTCGGCTTTGGCCTTTGCCACACCTGCCGCAATCGTTCCCACACCGCTTTCAGCCACCAGTTTAACGCTGACGGCAGCTGTCGGGTTGATATTCTTCAGGTCGAAGATGAGCTGAGCCAGATCCTCGATACTATAGATATCGTGATGAGGTGGCGGTGAAATCAGCGAGATGCCGGGGATAGCATTACGTGTCTTGGCGATAATCTCGTTCACCTTGAATCCGGGCAACTGTCCGCCCTCACCGGGCTTTGCGCCCTGTGCCACCTTAATCTGTATTTCTTCGGCATTCACCAGATATTCGGCTGTTACACCGAAACGTCCACTGGCAATCTGCTTGGTCTTACTTGACAGACTCACTCCATCCACTTCTGTGTGATAGCGGGCGTTGTCCTCGCCACCCTCACCAGTGTTTGAGCGTGTGCCCAACTTGTTCATTGCTAGCGCTAGCGCTTCGTGAGCCTCAATGCTCAGTGCGCCGAAACTCATGGCACCAGTTACGAAATGTTTCACTATTGACTCCACAGGCTCCACCTCATCAATAGGCGTAGGTTTGGCTGCCTTCTTCCAACCAAAGAAGTCGCGGATAAAGATGGGCGATTCTTTTTCGTCTACCTGTGTTGCCCACTCCTTGAATTTCTTATAACTGCCCAATCGGGTAGCTAACTGCAGATTGGCAATCGTTTCTGGGTTCCAGGCATGCAGTATGCCGTCCTTGCGCCATGAGAACTGTCCCTGGTTTTTTAGAGGTGAGAGGTGAGAAGTGAGAGGTGAGATATATGCTTCTGCATGAAGACGGATGGCATCGCGGGCAATTTCCTTCAGGCCTATGCCTCCGAACGTGCTCACCTCTGTTCCAAAGTATCTTCTAAGCAAATCTTCGCTGAGACCAATGGACTCAAAAATCTTGGCACCACGATAGGAGCGGATAGTTGATATGCCCATCTTGCTCATGATTTTTTTCAATCCTTTATCAACAGCCTTAATGTAGTTCTTCTCAGCTGTAGCATACTCCTCCTGTATCTTGTGATGTTTCACCAGATTGTCGAGGATGGCGAAAGTCAAATATGGGCAGAGCGCACTGGCACCATAGCCCAGCAACAGTGCAGCATGCATCGTCTCTCGTATCTCACCACTCTCGACAATCAGAGCTGTCTGAACGCGCTTGCCAACCCTGATCAGATAATGGTGAACGGCAGAAACTGCCAGCAGCGAAGGTATGGCGGCATGCTTCTCGTCGATGTCACGGTCACTTAAAATGATGTAGTTCACACCTTCGTCGACACTCTCCTCGGCTTGACGGCAAAGATTCTCGAGTGCATTACGAAGACCTTCCTCACCCTGTGCCATGTCAAACAGCATGGCGAGTTTCTTTGGCTTAAATCCCTTGTAGCGGATATTGCATAGAATATCCAATTGCGTGTTGGTAAGAACTGGTTGAGGCAAACGCACCATCTTACAGTTCGACGCGTCGGGTGTCAGAATATTGGTTCCTACGGCACCGATGTACTCCGTCAGGCTCATCACCAGTTCCTCGCGAATGGGGTCGATGGCAGGGTTGGTCACCTGTGCGAACTGCTGACGGAAGTAATTGAAAAGCACCTGCGGACGGTCGCTGATCACAGCGAGCGGCGTGTCATTTCCCATAGCTGCCACAGGCTCTTGTCCTGCTGTGGCCATAGGTACGATGGTCTTGTCAATGTCCTCCTGACCAAAGCCGAAGGCCACCAGTTTCTGTTCATAGTCGCTCACGCTGTTGTCCACGTGTCGGCCACTTTTCAGCTTCTCCAGTTGCACACGGTTCTCGTTCAGCCACTCGCGATAGGGATGCGCCTTTGCCAAATGCTCCTTAATCTCGCCGTCGTAGTAAATCTTGCCCTCTTGCGTATCAATGAGCAATATCTTTCCTGGCTGTAGGCGGCCCTTGCTTACCACGTCACCTGGTTCAAAGTCCATGACGCCGACCTCACTGGCTACGACGACCATCCCCTTTTTCGTAATGGTATAACGGCTGGGGCGCAAACCATTTCTGTCAAGCATTCCACCAGCGTAGCGTCCATCCGAAAAGAGCAATGCCGC